>PLWW01000023.1 GCA_003153125.1 Candidatus Dormiibacterota bacterium
AGGTTGTCGAGGGTCACCATGAACAGCGCCGCGGAGACAAGTGCCAGGGTCCAGCCGGTGCGACGAGGGGAGGCCACATGTTCTCCTTATTGATGAACCGATCATTTGTGAGGACAAAAAAAAGCTACGAGGCGGGAGGCGCGGGGAGGGTGCCAGGCACGTCGAAGAGGGGTGCGCAGATGTCGTCGAGACCAAGTGCGACGGTGACGTTGGCAAGCATCCCGCAGGCAAAGAACATCGACACCTCGACGGGCGCGGCACCGGAGAGAGCGCGCACATGGTCGTAGAGCTCGCGGTAGCGCTGTGCGGCGTGGGCCTGGATGACGGGGTCCCCGGTGGCGTAGGTTTGCAGCTGGAGGCGGAGCGCGTCGCGGTCGGCGATCAGCTCCGGGTACACCTCGCCCATGCGGTCGAGCTTCTCGGCGCTGGTGGTGCCGCGTCCCGCCGCCTCGGTGAAGGCCCGCAGAATACGTCCCATGACCACGTCGTGCACTTCGATGAACAGCTCCTGCTTGCTGGGGAAGAGCGCGTAGATGTAGGGCTGAGAGATCCCGGCCCGGCGCGCGATTGCGGCCGTGCTCGCCGCCTGGTAACCCTGCTCGGCGAACTCTGTGATGGCCGCGGCCACGACCTGCTCACGACGCTCGTCGGCGCTGAATCGCGTTCCGGCGGCGCGGCGGCGGGGGGTTGCTGTGCTCACGTCGCTTTCATTATTGATTGACCGATCACAAGATGTCAAGCCTGGTGCCCGCGGACCTTCCGGCGGAGGTTCAGGCCAGTTCGGCGCGGAGGTCGTCGGGGAGGGAGCCCAGGCCGGCAGCGGTCATCCTGCCGGCGGCGGCCATGCGCCGGGCCCGCTCGCGGTTGACGTCGGTCCAGTTGCCCCCGCGGCGGCGCGGCGTCCAGCGCATCAGGTAGCTGGTGGCGTCGCGGCCGCGGATCAAGCCGTCGACCCAGCCGTGGCAGACCGCCTCGTCGAGGATCTCGTGGTACTCGGGGGTGCGCCGCTGGGGGCCCTTGCGATCGATCACCAGCCAGATCTCGCGGCGGTCGCCATGGTGCTCCACAAGCCAGTCGTGCCAGGCCGCGACCGACTCGACACGCAGTGTCTCACCGACCTGCACGGGATCACCCCATCGCCGCGGTTCAGAGGTTGGAGAGGAGCTTCTGTCGCAGTGCCTCGAGCTGTTCGAAGCGCTCCATGGACGGCCGTCCACTTTGCTGGTGGGGGAACTTGAGGTGCTGCACGGCGTCGGCGAGCACCTCGATCTCGATGTCGTTGAGCCGTACCGATCGTTGGTTGGGGTCGGGGGCCGCCGGAACGGTCCTCACCTCGGCGGGGACCGCGACGGCCATCACCTCCTGGCGCGGCTCCGTGTCGTCGGTGGGACGGAACAGCTCCTCCGACCCGCGCAGCTGGGCGCGCCGGAATCCCTTCATCACGCCGGACCCACCCGCACCCGCGTCGACTGTCCCAGCACCTCCGCCTCCGCAACCGGCGCGTCACTCTCCTGGGCGATCACCGCGTCGGCCAGGGCACGGTAGGCACGCGCCCCGGGCGAGGCCGACGCGTACTGGAGGATGGACTGCCCGGCCAGCGGGGTCTCCGCGAAGCGGATCGAGGAGTCGACAGTGATGTTGAACACCTCATCGCCGTAGCGCTCGCGAACAAGCTCGAGCACCTCCTGGCTGTGCAGCGTGCGCGACTTGTAGATGGTCGGGAGAATGCCCGCGATGTGCAGGCCCGGGTTGAGCTTGGCGCGCACGCGATCGATGGTGCGCTGCAACTGCTGCATGCCCTTCATGCCGAAGTACTCGCACTGCAGTGGGATGATCACGTCCGTCGACGCGACCAGCGCGTTCACGCAGAGCAGGCCGAGCGACGGCGGGCAGTCGATGACGATGTAGTCGTACTCGTCGAGGACGGTCTCCAGCTTGTCCTTCAGCACGGACTCGCGACCGAACTCGGTGACCAGCTGCAGCTCCGCGCCGCTCAACTCGATGTTGGCGGGAAGAAAGTCGAGCTTCATCGACTCAGAGCGAAGCCGCACCTCCCTGACGTCGACGCGGTGATCGGTGAGCACGTTGTACACGGACAGCTCGAGGTCGTCGGGGCGCCGGCAACCCATGTTGATGGTGAGATGTCCCTGTGGATCGAGGTCCACAGCAAGGATTCGCGGGCCTTTCTCAGCGAGCGCGGCGGCCAGGTTCACCGCGGTCGTCGTCTTGCCGACGCCGCCCTTCTGGTTCGCGATCGAGATGATCCGCGTCATGATGATTGGACCGAACGGGAGCGCCGCACTGAGCCGGTATCATAGCGGACTGGGCTCGGCACCTTTGGGAGAGTGTTTGTTGGCTGAAACGGAGCATGTCAAGCCTCGCGGCCTCTACGTCGAGGAGGCGATCGCGGCAGCTCTCGATAGTCGCTGGTCCGAAGCCGTCGCCATCAATGAAGCGCTCGTCGAACGCCACGGCGCCGACGAGGAAACATCCAACCGCATCGGCAAGGCGAAGAGTGAGCTGGGCAATCTCCGTGATGCCCTGGCCTCCTATCACGCATCCCTTGAGCTCAACCCTCTCAACCCCATCGCCCAGAAGCAGGCGCGACGGATCGCCGCATTGCTCGAGGCGCGCGCCCACCCGCTGGCATCGTCGGGGGCGATCGACGTCGACCTCTTCAGCGAAGAGCCCGGCAAGAGTGGCCGCACCACGCTGAGCCACCCCCGCGGCGGCGCCGCGATCGGGGTCGCCGTGGCGCCGGGCGACACCGTGGCCCTGATCGCCTCGGGCACCCAGCTCCTCGCGGAGACGTCGCGCGGGGTGGCCCTCGGGGCTGTCGAATCGAAGCTGAGCCACCGCCTGCGCCCGCTGATGGAGACCGGCAACCGCTACTCCGCCGCCGTCGCCAGCATCGAGGACGAGCGCATCGAGCTCATCGTCAGGGAGATCTTCCAGGCGCCGGAGAACGCCAGGAAGTCGTCCTTCCCGGTGTCTCGGAACGCGCGCCGCGACGATTTCCGGCCCTACGCCAAGGATTCCCTGCTCTCGGAGCGGGGGGTGGACGACGAGGTCTTCGGCGACGGCGACGACGACGGCGGCCCAGCCACCGCCACGGCCGAGCCGGACGAGTTGGCCGGCATGCAGGAGCTGGACGACGAGTTCGAGCCGGCGGTGGCCGTTGCCAGCGACGACGGCGACGCGGACACCGACGACGAGGACGGCCGCCCCGAGGACCAGTACTGAGCGCCTCGAGAGCCGCGGGGGACCGTTCCTGATGCGCCGGCCGATCGACACATGAGCGAGGGTTTCGAGCGCAGCGGCGGCTACCTGCCCATCGCCGCCTACGCGCTCATCGGCGACTGTCGCAGCGCCGCGCTGGTCGGCGCGGACGGCAGCCTCGACTGGCTCTGCCTGCCTCGCTTCGACGACCCCTCGGTGTTCGGCCGCATCGTCGACTCGCGCCGTGGCGGCCACTGGCAGGTCTGCCCGGTCGACGAATACCGGGTGGTGCAGCGCTACGGGGACCGCAACAACATCCTCGAGACCACGTTCTGCACCGCCACCGGCACAGTGGTGGTCACGGATTTCATGCCCATCGACGAGGCGACGATCGGGAACCACGCGCGTCCTCACGGCGAGCCACGGCTGGTCCGCATCGTGGAATGTCTCACCGGCGCCGTCACCCTGCGCCACCAGTTCAAGCCTGCTCCCGACTACGCCGACGGTCGCGCCCGCTTCTGCGCCGAGGGCTACCGCATCCACGGCAACAGCGAGATGCTGCATGTCTGCCTGCAGTCGACGGTGGCGGTGACCGGCCCGACCGTGCGCTGGCGCGTGCGCGCAGGTGACACGATCGCCCTTGCGCTGCGCAGCGACAAGCGCGGTCCGTGCACCAGCCCGCGCCGCCTGTGGAGCGTGGAGCACGCCCGCGACCTTGCCCGCACCACCCAGGAGTACTGGTGGCGGTGGATCGACCGCTGCAACTACCGCGGGCCGTACCAGGAACCGGTGATCCGCTCCGCCCTCGGGCTCAAGCTGATGACCTACTCGCCGACCGGGGCGATCGTCGCAGCCCCCACCACCAGCCTGCCGGAGGAGGTGGGCGGCGAGCGCAATTGGGACTACCGCTTCACCTGGCTGCGCGATGCATCGTTCACCCTCTACGCCTTCTTCCAGGTGGGCATGACCGCCGAGGCCAACGCCTTCTTCGCATGGCTGATGCGCATCGGCCTGGGAAGGCGGGGAAGCGACGTCGCCAACCTCTATACCCTGGACGGCGATCCGCATGCGGACGAGCACGAGCTCAGTCAGCTCAGCGGTTATCGAGACTCCGCACCGGTGCGCATCGGCAACGCGGCCATCCACCAGTTGCAGCTCGACGTCTACGGCGAGCTGCTCGACAGTGCCTACGTGTTCGCGCGATTCGGCGGCGTCATCAGTCGCTCGCTGTGGAGCGAGCTACGCGCCGTTGTGAACCTTGCCATCGACAGGTGGCAGCTCCCTGACGCATCGATCTGGGAGCCGCGCGGCCAGGACCAGCACTACACGTACAGCAAGATGATGTGCTGGGTCGCGGTCGACCGCGGACTGCGCCTGGCCAAGCGTTTCGCCCTGCCCCACGACGAGGCCCGATGGGTGGCGGCGCGGCGCGACATTCACCGCACGGTCACGTCGCGCGGCTACTCCCAGCGGCTCAGGTCCTTCACCCAGGCGCTCGACGGCGAAGAGCTCGACGCGTCCCTGCTGCGCATGACCCAGGTTCGCTTCCTTCCGGACAGCGACCCGCGCCTGCTGAGCACGATCGACGCGGTGGCGACCAACCTCGGCAGAGGGGTGCTCGTCCACCGCTATGACGCCAGGACCACCGCGGACGGGATCGAGGGTGGTGAGGGCGCGTTCCTGCTGTGCTCCTTCTGGCTCGCCGATGCACTCGCCCACGTGGGCCGCCTCGAGGACGCGCAGCGCTGGTTCGAGAAGCTGCTCGCCTTCGCCTCACCGCTGCAGCTGTATTCCGAGGAGGTGGACACCCGCACGGGGGAGCTGCTCGGCAACTTCCCGCAGGCCTTCACGCACCTCTCGCTGATCGGCGCCGCCGTCAACATCGAGCGCGCCCGCCACCGCGCGCTCGGCGTGCACGGATTGCAGAAGTCCTCGCGCCGCCGCCCCGCCGCGTCGCGCCGCCCGCGGACGGCCGCCACTCGCTCCGGAGGCTGAGCTGGGTTCTGCATAAATATGCAGGATCGAGATACACTGCGGCGCGTGGCTGCCACCCAGCGTCTCCGCGCCGCCGTCGCCGGCTCCACCGGTTACATCGGCATGCAGTGCGTCACCCTGCTCGCGGCGCATCCCAACGTCGACCTTGTGACCGTGCTCGGGCACAGCACCGCCGGTCGGCGCTACTCCGAGGCAGTCCCGGGAAGCGACGTGGACATCGTGGTCGGCGACGGCCTCGACCTCGGCGACGTCGACATCGTCTTCGCGGCTCTGCCACACACGGTCGCCGCCGGGCAGGCGCAGGCCTGGCTGGACGCCGGCGCCGTGGTGGTCGACATGAGCGCCGACTTCCGCCTCGCCGACGCCGCCGAGTACCAGCGCTGGTACGGGGTGACCCACCCGGCGCCACAGCTCTTCGAGCGAGCCGTCTACGGGTTGGTGGAGATGGAGCGCGACCGGCTGCGCAGCAGCGACCTCATCGCTGCGCCCGGTTGCTACCCGACAGCCGCGTTGATCGCCACCCTTCCCGCGCTGCGCTCCGGGCTGGTCGAGCCGCGCATCATCGTCGACGCCAAGAGCGGTGTGAGCGGCGCGGGCCGGTCGCCGTCCCTGTCGGTGCACTTCGCCGAGGCCAACGAGTCGGTGCGCGCCTACGGCGTCGCCGGCCACCGTCACCGCGCGGAGATGCTCTCGCAGATGCGGCCGGCGTCAGCCGCAGACGTGTCGCTCACGTTCGTTCCCCACCTGGTGCCGATGACACGCGGCCTCCTGGCCACGGTGTACATGCGCATCGGCGACGGGGTCGATGCCGAGGCGGTCACCGCCCTCTATCGCGACCTGTGTTGCAGGGAGCCGTTCCTGCGCTACGACGAGTCCCCCCCGCCAACCAAGAGCGTGTTGGGCAGCAACGTGGCGGCGCTCAACTGCACCGTCCAGGGCGACACGCTGGTGGTCACCGCGGCCATCGACAACCTCGTCAAGGGGGCTGCCGGCCAGGGGATACAGGCGATGAACGTACGTTTCGGCTTTGCTGAGACGGCCGGCCTGGCCACGGCGTCGGCGTGGCCATGAGCCAGCCTCTCGCCGGCGAGCGCGTGGGGGTGTGCGCGCCGGCGGGATTCCGCGCGGCCGCAACGGCGGCGGGCATCCGCGGCGACGGTGACGCGGACCGCGTCGACATCGCGCTCATCGTCAGCGACCGGCCCTGCACGGCGGCGGGCGTCTTCACGCGCAACATCGTCAAGGCGGCGCCCGTGGTGATCAGCCAGCTGACGCTGCGCCGCCGGGCGCCGATCCGCGCGGTGGTCGTCAACAGTGGCAACGCCAACGCGTGCACCGGGCCGCAGGGCTTCCGTGACGCACTGCGCACCGCGACGACGGCGGCGGACTGCTGCGACGCCGACCCCTCGGAGGTCCTCGTCTGCAGCACGGGCGTGATCGGCAGGCCCATGCCCATGGACCGCGTCGTCGGCGGCGTGCGCGCGGCGGCGGCAACCCTCAGCGACAGGTCGGGCGAGCTGGCGGCGCAGGCGATCATGACCACCGACACGGTGAGCAAGAGCGCGGCGGCCTCGTTTCGCGCCGGCGCCCACTGGTACACGGTGGGTGGCATGGCCAAGGGAGCGGGGATGATCCATCCTGACATGGCAACGCTTCTCGGCTTCCTGACAACCGACGCCGCCGTGGAACGCGAGGCACTCCAGGAGGTGCTCACCGACGTGTGTTCGCGCACCTTCAACTGCCTCAGCATCGACGGCGACACGTCCACCAACGACACGCTCCTGCTCCTCGCCAACGGGGGCGCGGACGGCCCGGTGATGGGCGCCGGCAGCGCGGAGCTCGACGCTCTCTGCGACGCGGTCGAGGAGGTCTGCCTGTCCCTCGTCGAGCAACTGGCCGCCGACGCGGAGGGGGCCACCAAGTCGATCTGTGTGAGCGTCGACGGGGCGGTCGACGATGCGCAGGCGCAGAGCGCGGCGCGCACCGTGGTGTTGAGCCCACTGGTGAAGTGCGCCGTCCACGGCGCCGACCCCAACTGGGGACGGATCGTCGCGGCCCTGGGACGCAGCGGCGCGAGCTTTGCCCTCGACCGATGCCGCGTCAGCATCGGTGGTATCGACGTCTTCTCCAACGGCCAGCCCGTCCCGGTCGATCTGGACAGAATCCGGGCCGCGTTCAGCCGTCCCCGCATCGACATCGACATCCAGCTTGGCTCTGGCCCTGGCAGCGGTCGTGCCTGGGGCTGTGACCTCTCGCCCGACTACGTGCGCATCAACGCCGACTACACGACATGAGGTCAGCATCGTGACGATCGAGACGATGGACGAGCGACTGCGCCGGGCGCACACACTCATCGAGGCACTCCCCTACATCCGTCGCTTCAGCGGACACACCATGGTCATCAAGCTCGGGGGCGCCGCCGCCGCGAGCGCGGATGTCGACAGCGTGCTCCAGGATGTCGTCCTGCTGCGCTTCGTCGGCATGCGCCCCGTGCTCGTCCACGGCGGAGGCCCGGAGATCAGCAGCTGGCAGGAGCGCATCGGCATGACCCCCCGTTTCGTCAACGGGCTGCGCGTCACCGACGCAGCCACCATGGAGGTGGTCAAGATGGTCCTCACCGGCAAGGTGGGCCCGGACCTGGTGTCGCGAATCCATCGCCTCGGCGGCAGCGCCATCGGCCTGTCCGGTGAGGATGGTCCGACCCTCCTGGTGCGCCGCGCCGCCAACGACACGGGTGAGGACATCGGCCTCGTGGGGGAGGTGGACCACGTCAACGTGGAGCCGATTCTGTCCATCCTCGACCAGGGACGCATCCCGGTGATGGCCTCGATCGGCCTCGGCTACGACGGTGAGGCGTACAACGTCAACGCCGACACCGTGGCCGCCGAGCTCGCCGTGGCGCTGAATGCCACCAAGCTGATCATCCTCACCGATGTCGACGGCGTCCACGGCAGCGACGGCAACCTGCTCGGCGAGCTCGACCGCACTCACGCGGCGATGCTCATCGATGAGGGAGTGATCGCCGGGGGCATGATCCCCAAGGTTCGCGCCGCGCTGCGTGCCCTCGACGGAACCGAGGCCGCCCACATCATCGACGGCAGGGTCCCGCACGCGCTCCTCCTCGAACTGCTCACCGCGGAGGGCGTCGGCACCATGTTCGCGGCCGCCGAGGCCACCCCGTGAGCCATGCGCCGACGTCTCTGGACGCGCTTCGACAACGTGCCGGCAGCGTGCTCATGCACACGTACACGCGCCAGCCGCTGTCGATCGAGTCGGGTCACGGGGTGTGGGTGCGTACCGACGATGGCCGCGAGCTGATCGACCTCGTCGGCGGCATCGGCGTCAACGTGCTCGGGCATGCACACCCGGCTGTGCGACAGGCACTGTCCGAGCAGTCCGCACGCCTCATCCACACCAGCAACCTCTACTTCACGGCGCCGCAGGTGGAGCTTGCCGAGCGGCTCGTGGCCACGGCCTTCCCGGCGCGGGTCTTCCTCTGCAACAGCGGGGCTGAGGCCAGCGAGACGGCCATCAAGCTGGTCAGGAAGTGGGGTCGCAGCCGGCGCGGGGGCGCCACCGGGATGGTCGTCCTGAAGGGTGGCTTCCACGGCCGGACCCTCGGCGCGCTGGCGGCCACTGCGCAGCCGCGCTACCGAGAACCCTTCGAACCGCTGCCGGCAGGCTTCGTCCACGTCGCCGCCGAGCTCGACGCCATCGCGGCCGCCGCCGGTGAGGGCATCGCCGCCGTGATGCTCGAGCCCATCCAGGGGGAGACCGGCGTGGTCCCGCTGCCCGACGAACTGGTGGCGGGCGTGCGGGCATTGTGCGACGAGCGTGACCTGCTGCTCGTCGTCGACGAGGTGCAGACCGGCATGGGCCGGACGGGCCGCTGGTGGGCGCACCAGCACGCCGGGATCACGCCTGATGTGATGACGGTCGCCAAGGGACTCGGCGGCGGCGTCCCCGTCGCCGCCGTGCTCGCGGGGCCACGCGCTGATGTGTTCGAGCCCGGCGACCACGGTTCCACCTTTGGTGGCAACCCGCTGGCCACCGCTGTGGCGTGCGCGGTGCTCCGCACCATCGCGGAGGAGCGTCTCGTGGGACGCGCGGCGCGGATGGGCGAGTACCTTCGCGAGTCCCTCCTGTCGCTGCGCTCCCAGGGCGTGCCGGTCGCGACGGTGCGCGGCCGCGGCCTGATGCTGGCGCTGGTGCTCGACGAGCCCATCGCCGCCGCCGCGGGGCGGGCCGCGCTCGGCTCGGGGGTCATCGTCAACGCCATCGGCGACAGCGTGCTCCGCCTCCTGCCTGCGCTGACCATCACCGAGGAAGAGGTCGACGAGGCGGTGCGCCGCCTTGGCGAGGCCTTCGCCGCAGTGCGCGCGGAGGATGCGTCGTGAGAGTTGCGTCGGAACGGACGGCCACCAACGGAACGGCCAAGCGTGCCCGGCAGCGGGCCATCCTCCAGCTGGTGCGCACGCGCACCATTCGCACGCAGGAGGAGCTGGTCAACGCCCTCGCCGGACGGCACCTCGATGTGACCCAGGCGACGGTCAGCCGCGACATCCGCGAGCTCGGGCTGCTGCGCGTCCCCGCGGAGGGCGGCGTGCGCTACGCGCAGACGGGCGCGGAGGTCGACGAACGCGTCGCCCGCCAGCGCCTCCACAACGCGCTCAGCGAGCACACCCAGGGCATCGAGTTCATCGACCTGCTCGGCGTCCTCCATGCGCAGCCGGGCAGTGCGTCGCTTGTCGCGGCGGCCATCGACCAGGCCCGCTTCGACGAGCTTGCGGGCAGCATCGCCGGCGACGACACGGTCCTGCTCATCGCCCGGTCGCGGCCTGCCGCACAGCGTCTGCTGGCGCGCCTGCGCACCATCTGGGCGCAGACGTGAGCGCGCGGCGCCGGTGTGTGCTCGCCTACAGCGGCGGCCTCGACACCTCGGTGGCAGTGCACTGGCTCCAGGAGGAGCTGGGCTTCGAGGTGGTCACCATGACCGCCGACCTCGGCGGCGAGGGCAGGGACGCCGCCGCGGTCACGGACCGGGCACTGCGAGCCGGCGCCGTCGCCGCTCACGTCGTCGACGCGCGCCGCGTGTTCGTCGAGCATTTCGTGTATCCGACGCTGTCCGCGGGCGCGCTCTACGAGGGCGTCTACCCGCTGGCCACGGCGCTGGCGCGGCCGCTCATCGCCAAGCTGCTCGTCGACGTGGCCCGCGAGGAGGGCGCGGTTGCCGTTGCCCACGGTTGCACCGGCAAGGGCAACGACCAGGTGCGCTTCGACGTGGCCACAGGCGCGCTTGCCCCGGAGCTCGAGGTGGTCGCCCCGGTGCGCGACTGGGACATGGGCCGCCCCCAGGAGATCGCCTACGCAGCCGCTCGCGGCATCGACGTGGAGGCAACCGTGGAGTCGCCGTACAGCGTCGACGCCAACCTGTGGGGCCGGAGCGTGGAGGCGGGTGTGCTCGAGGACCCGTGGAATCAGCCCCCCGAGGAGGTCTTCGCTTGGACCGCCGACCCGGCCGCCGCCCCCGCCGACGGTGAGGAGTTCACGATCGTGTTCGAAAGCGGAGTCCCCGTGAGCCTCGACGGCGAGCGGCTCGTTCCCGAAGAGCTCGTCCTGCGCCTCAACACGGTGGCCGGGCGCAACGGCGTGGGCCGCATCGACCACGTCGAGAACCGGCTGGTGGGCATCAAGTCGCGCGAGGTGTACGAGGCGCCCGCGGCGGTGGCGCTGCACACAGCCCACGCCGCCCTCGAGACCGTGGCCCTCTCCCGTGACGTCGCGCACCTCAAGCGGCAACTCAGTGCCGAGTGGGCGCGCCTCGTCTACGACGGTCTGTGGTTCGGTGCGCTGCGCAACGCCCTGGCGGCCTTCGTGGCATCGACACAGGAGCACGTCAGCGGCGAGGTCCGTGTGCGCTGCGCGCGCGGTGTGGTGACGGTGAGCGGGCGGCGCGCCCAGCGATCGCTGTACAGCTCGTCGCTGGCCACGTACGACCGCGACGGCGACACCTTCGACCACGGGGCCGCGCGCGGCTTCATCGAGCTGTTCGGCCTGCCTCTGCGCAACCAGGCCCGCGTCCAGGGCGCCCTCGAGGACCTCGCCCCGCTTTCCCTGCCGCGACAGGTCAAACGCGCCCACTGATGGCCCGCGGGATCCGCTTCATCGGCGCCGCGGCGGACGGCGAGAGCGACGCGGTGCGACCTGAACCGCCTGTCAGGCAGACGCGGCGTGTGTCGCCGCCGGCCCCCGGGGCCGGCACCGTGCGGCCACGCGCCACGGCGACGCCCGCCAAGATGTGGGCCGGCCGGCTCGGCACACGCACCTCGCGACGCGTCGAGGAATACACGACCAGCATCGCCATCGACCGCCGCCTCTATGCCGAGGACGTCGAGGGGTCGATCGCCCATCTCCACATGCTCCGCAAGGTGGGGCTGGTCACGGCCGGCGACGCGCGCACCCTCGAGGCGGCGCTGCGTGAGATCCGCCGCGACCTCGAGCGCAACGAGTTCGTGTTCGACAGCGGCGACGAGGACATCCACGCGGCCATCGAGCGACGCCTCTTCGAGACCGTTGGCGACGTTGCCGGACGGCTGCACACCGGCCGCAGCCGCAACGACCAGGTGGCCACCGACCTGCGCCTCTACGCCAAGAGCGCGTGCCGCGACCTCATGCTCGCCATCGCCGCCCTGCAGGAGGTGCTCACCCGGCGCGCCCAGCAGCATCGCGCCACGCTCATGCCCGGGTACACGCACGGACAGCGCGCCCAGGTGATCTCGCTCGCGCATCACCTGCTCGCCTACGTCGAGATGTTGCAGCGCGACATCGGCCGCCTCGAGGATGCGCACGATCGCTGCGACGTGCTCCCCCTCGGCAGTGGCGCGCTGGCCGGGTCGACGCTGCCGCTCGACCGCCGAAGCGTGGCCGTGGAGCTGGGATTTGCCAGCATCAGCGCCAACAGCCTCGACGCCGTCTCGGATCGAGATTTCGCCGTCGAGCTCACCGCCGCCTGCGCGCTGACCATGGTCCACCTCTCGCGGTGCGCCGCCGAGGTGGTGATGTGGACGTCTTCGGAGTTCGGCTTCGCCGAGCTTCCCGACACGCACGCCACCGGGTCGTCGCTGATGCCGCAGAAGAAGAACCCGGACGTGCTCGAGCTGGTGCGCGCCCGGGCCTCACGCCCCATCGCCGAGCTGGGCGCGCTCCTCAACGTGCTCAAGGGCCTGCCGCTGGCCTACAACCGCGACCTCCAGGAGGACAAGACGGCGCTCTTCACCGCCGTCGACACCACCACGGCCGCGCTCGCCGTGATGACCGACGTGATGCGTGTCCTGCGCTTCAACCGCCGGGCGCTGCGCGCGGCCGCCTCCGATCCCGCCCTTCTGGCCACCGACGTCGCCGAGTACCTGGTGACCATGGGCACGCCCTTCCGCGCCGCCCACGAGCTCGTCGCGTCGGCGGTGCGCCTCACCTCGGCCGGCGGACTGACGCTTCGCGATCTCACCGCCGCGCAATGGCACGAGATGACCGACCTCCCGGGCGAGGACATCGTCGACCTGTTCGACCTCGATGGGGCGTTGCGCCGGCGCGAGATCCCCGGTGCGCCGGGTCCTCGGATGGTGTCGCGCCAGCTCTTGCGCGCCGCCACCATGGTGGCCAAGACGCGGCGCGTGGTCACGCTCCTGGCCCGGCAGCCCGGTGCCGCCAAGGAGGTCGGGGCCGGCGCGCGGCCGGGCCGGGGCCAGCCCCGCGAGGCTGCGGATCGGCGTGGCGGCGCGGGGAAGCCGAAGGGGTGAGGGCTATCCTCGGCTGATGGCCCGGCCCCTCCTCGTTGTCGGTGATGTTCAGGGCGACGTCGAGCGCCTCGAGGTGGCGCTCGCCGACTACCCGGAGGAGGACGTCGACACAGTGTTCCTCGGCGATTTCTTCCAGGGCGGCCTCCCCGGGCGCGGCGGCGGCGCCGCCGCCGCGCGCCTCGCCAGGGGACGGCGCAACAGCCGCGCCGTCCTCGGCAACCACGACCTCTTCCTGCTCGCCGTCCTCGAGCGGCGTCGCGGTGTCCAACCGCCGGAGCCGTGGCAGGCGCGCAGTCCCGCCGACCTTGAGGAGCTGTGGCTGCACCGTCGCGGTGACTGGGCCGACCTCACCGCCGTCGAGGAGGACACGGGCCTGGAGGCGTGGCTGCGCGGCCTGCCATTCATGATCCTCCTCGACGACGGCACCCTTGTGCAGCACACCGACGACGACATGTACGCCAGCCTCGGCGACAGCGTCGACGCCGTCAACGCCACCGCGCACGCCTGGCTGGCCACACCGGGCGGCGTGTTCACGGCGGTGCGAACGCTCTTCGGGCGGCGCGCCTTCGTCGAGCGTCGGAGGCTCGACCTCTACCTCGACCACTTCGGGGCGCGGCGCGTCGTGCACGGTCACACCCCTCACTGGGAGGACGTCCCCACCGTCGACCACGACGGACGTCTCTGGGGTTTCGACGGACGTTTCTCGCGCTACTGGCCGCGCGAGGAGGGCGAGCTGACCGGTCCCATCGGGGCCACCATCGCCCTCCTCCCACGCCTCGGCGGCTGATGACGGTCGATCGCTTCGGGCCGGCGCGGTGACCCGCCCGCTTGACGCGGTCGTCGTCGGGTCAGGCCCCAACGGGCTCGCCGCCGCCATCGTGCTCGCCGAGCGGGGCCTGGCGGTGCACGTCGTCGAGGCGGCGGATGACGTCGGGGGGGCGTGCCGCAGCGCCGAGCTCACCCTGCCCGGCTTCCTCCACGACGTAGGTGCGTCGGTCATGCCCTTCGCCACCTCTTCACGGTTCTTCCGTGAGTTCCCGGCAGATCGATACGGGCTCGAGGTCGTCCACCCCGCTGTCCCGATGGCCCATCCGCTCGACGGGGAGGAGGCGGTGCTGCTGGAGCGCTCCATCACCGCCACCGCGGCCGGGCTCGGTGGAGACGCGGGCACGTACCGCCGCCTGCTGTCGGCCGCCACGCGCCACGAGGAGGAGATCCTCGACCAGTTCCTCGGGCCGCTGCGCCCGCCGCGCCATCCACTCCTCGTCGCCGCCTTCGGCGCCCCGGCCCTTCTGCCGGCCAGCATCCTCGCCCGGGTGGCGTCGCGCGGAGGCAGGGGGCGTGCGCTGTTCGCGGGGATGGCCGCGCACTCGATCATGTCGCTGAAGAGCACGGCCAGCTCCAGCACGGGGATCGTCATGGCCATGGTCGCGCACGCCGTGGGCTGGCCGATCGTCCGCGGCGGCGCCGGCAACGTGCCCCGGGCGCTGGCCGCACATCTGCGCGCGCAGGGCGGCACCATCGAGACCGGCCGGCGCATCGCATCACTCGACGACCTGCCGGCGGCCCGCATCCGCCTCCTCGACCTCGTCCCGCGGGACATCGAGCGCGTGTGCGCTGACGCCCTGCCGCCGCGCTACCGGCGCAGCCTGCTGCGCTACAGGCACGGGCCGGGGGTCTTCAAGCTGGACTGGGCCCTCGACGGCCCCATCCCCTGGGCCGATGCGCGCTGCGCCGGGGCCGCCACGGTCCACGTCGGCGGAGCGTTCGAGGAGATCGTCGCCTCCGAGGAGGACGTCGCCGCCGGCCGCCATGCGCCCCGGCCGTTCGTCATCCTCGTTCAACCGTCGCTCTTCGACGACAGCCGCGCCCCGGCGGGACGGCACACTGCATGGGCGTACTGCCACGTTCCCAACGGGTCCGGGCGGGACATGACCGAGGCCATCGAGGCCCAAGTCGAGCGCTTCGCCCCGGGATTCCGCGACATCATCGCCGCACGCCACGTCCTCGACCCGGCGGGCCTCGAGGCCTACGACGCCAACCTCGTGGGCGGCGACATCAATGCGGGGATGTTCAGCCTCGGTCAGCTGTTCACGCGACCCACCGCGCACATGCCGCCGTACACCACCCCCAACCCCGGCATCGTCATCTGCAGCGCGGCAACCCCGCCCGGCGGCGCCGTGCACGGCATGTGCGGCTGGTGGGCGGCTCAGGCGGCGCTGCGCGCGCTCGACCGCCAGGCCGTCGGCTGATCAGACGTTGCCGTCCTCGTCCTCGATGTCGCGGTCCCCGTGGAGGCGCCGCGTCCCCTCCTCGACCTCAAAACGTGTCTCGCAGGCCGGGCACTCGATGACCATCGCAAGGGGGTCGTCTTCGGGCGGGAGCATGCGCAGCCCGCACGAGGGACAGACCAGCGTGACCACATTGTCGTCGCCGCGGCGGTGCATCTCCGCCGCCGCCGCGGCCACGTCCACGGCCACGCTCTGGCAGACCGCACAGACGTAGGTCGCCCGACTGGCGTCGTGGCCCGCGTACCGGCCCGACCGGTCGACGAACATGGGCGCGTTCAGTGCCTCGAAGCGACCTTCAGGGCAGTTGTTGGGGCAGGCGAGGTGACCGGGGGGCACCCGTGAATGGTCGCAGGCGGGACCGCCTGACAGAGCTCAGGGCGCCCTGCAGAAGGCGACGCCAACGGCGCCGGGACCGCCATGGCAACCGATCACCGGGCCGACGTCGATGAGCTGCACAGTTCCCCCGGCCGCCTCCTCGGCGCGGCGGGCCACATCCAGGCCCCCCTCGCGCTGGTCGGCGTGAGCCACCATGACGTGGGCACGCCCGCCCCATGCCGCGGCAGCTCGGCTCGCCTCCTCGACAAGGCGGTCGAGTGCTCTCGAGAATGTGCGCACCCTGTCGAGCGCTTCCACGCGGCCCTCGCGCACCTCGAGGATCGGCTTGATATCGAGGATCGCGCCCATCAACGCGCGGGCGCCGCCGATCCGGCCGCCGCGGCGCAGGTACTCGAGGCTCTCGACCGTGAAGACCAGCCGCATCGTCGAGGCGGCCTCGGAGATGGCCGTCTCGACGGCGGTGGCGTCCGCGCCTGCGGCCACGGCGGCAACCGCGGCGCCGACCACGAGGCGGTGCCCGGGGCCGACCGTGCGGGTGTCGATGACGCGGATGTCGAGGTCGGGAAGAGCGTCGCGCGCCGTTGTGGCGGCACCGTACGTGCCGCTCATGTCCGCCGAGATCGTTGTGCACACGACGGGACCGCCGTCCGCGCCGAGGTGTGCGAAGACCGCCTCGAAATCGGCGGGTGCCGGCTGCGACGTTCGCGGCGCGATCGCCGAGGCGCGCATGCGCGCGTAGAGGGTGGCCGCGTCGATGTCCGTGCCGTCGGCGAACACCTCGTCCCCGATGATCACCGACAGCGGCACGATGGCCACACCGAGAGCCTCTGCCTCAGCGGGGGGAATGTCGCAGGTGCTGTCGGCCACGAGGTGCACGGCGCTCATCCCGCGCCACCGCCCTGGGGGTTGAGGCCGCGCAGCACCAGCAGCGCCCCGGTCAGGTTGCGGTGGCCGCCGAGCTGGGCGACGCGGATCCCCGGCGCCGGCTGGAGCTTCAGGTGCCGCTCGACGGTGATGGCGATGGTCGGGCCGATCCGCGCCCAGCGAGCGTCGGCCACTCCGCCCCCGAACACCACGCGGTCGCAGTCGAGGAGCGCCACGGTGTTGACCACCGCAATCCCCAGCCAGCGGCCCACGTCGTCCCACACGGCCTGGTCCTCGATCTCCTCGCCGCGCCGGCCGAAGCGCCTGGCGATGGCAGCCCCGCTGGCCAGTGCCTCGAGGCAGCCGGCGCCGCCGCACTCGCAGCGCGGACCACCGACGCTCTCGGGCCACAGCACCTGGTGGCCGCCCTCGGTGTCACCCCGTGTGATCACCAGGGCGCCGTCGCGCACCGTCCCGGTGCCGATGCCCGTGGACACCGTGTAGTACACGAGGAGACGGGCTCCTCGCCCAGCCCCGAGGTGTGCCTCGGCAAGCGCCGCGCAGTTGGCGTCGTTCTCGACCACGACATCGCAGCCGAAGCGCTCTCGCAACGGGCCGGCCAGGTCGAGGCGGTGCCAGTCGCCCGACAGCCCAGGCGGATTGAGCAGCGACCCGGTGACGCGATCGAACGGGCCGGGAACCGCTGCCGCGATGGCCTCCAACGGCTCGCCCTCGCGCACCTCGTCGAGCATCTCGACAAGGGTTGCGATCATGTCCCCGTGCTGCGCCGTGGGGCGGAGGACGGTCCGGTCGATCCGCCCGTCGGCCGCCGCCACGGCGGTGAGCAGCTTGGTTCCCCCGATGTCGATGAGCCCGATCACTGCCGGGCAACCTTAGAGCAGCGAGCCGAGGTTGGCCTGGGGCTACCTACAATGCCGCGCCATGCTGTTGGTCATCGATGTCGGCAACACCAACATCGTTGTCGGGGTGTTCGACGGTGACCAGCTGGTCACCGATTTCCGGCTGCACACGAACGAGCGCGCCACCGGCGACGAGCTCGGCCTCACCACGACCGAGCTCCTCCGCCGCCGCGGCATCGACGTCGGCGCCGTCAGCGCGGTGGCCGTGGCCAACGTGGTCCCACCGCTGGCGCGGGCGGTCGACGAGATGTCGCGGCTGTACTTCCACTGCACCCCGCTGGTGGTCGGTCCCGGCATCCGCACCGGGATCAGCATCAAGTACGAGGACCCGCGCTTGGTCGGCGCCGACCGCATCGCCAACGCCGTCGCCGGCCGCCACCTCTACGGCGCCCCCGCCATCCTCCTCGACTTCGGGACGGCCACCACCTTCGACGCCCTCTCGGCGGCGGGTGAGTACCTGGGCGGGGCGATGGCGCCGGGCATCCTCATCAGCCTCGACGCGCTGGTGAGCCGCGCGTCCAAGCTGAACCGAGTCGAGCTCGCAGCGCCGCCGTCGGTGATCGGGCGCAGCCCGGCGGCGTCGATGCAGTCGGGGTTCGTCTTCGGCTACGTCGGGCTGGTGCAGGGGATCGTCGGGCGAATGCGCGCCGAGATCGGCGAGAGCGCGCGGGTCATCGCCACCGGTGGTCTCGCCGAGCTGTTCGCCCCGCTCATCCCGGAGATCGAGGCCGTCGACCCGCACCTCACGCTGGTCGGGTTGCGCCTCATCCACGAGCTCAACGCCGACTGAACGGCACGCGGAGGCGTGCCCCGTAAGATCAGGCGACCATGACCGTGAACGCCCCGGCCCGCCCCGCGCTGCGCTTCGGCACCCTGGAGCTCAGCTCCCCGGTGCTGATCGCGCCCATGGTGGGGATCACCGACGCACCCTGCCGGGAACTGGCGCTGGAGTTCGGCGCCGGCCTCGTGTCCACCGAGATGGTTGCGGCGGAGGCCGTGGTTCGCAGCGTCGACGCCAGCCTCCATCTCCTCGACTTCCCGTCCGGCATGGGACCTGCGGGCGCCCAGCTGGTGGGCTGCGACCCGTCGGTGATGGCCGACGCCGCCCAGGTGTGCGTCGAGCGCGGTGCCGTCACGGTGGACGTGAACCTCGGCTGCCCGGTCAGAAAGGTGGTGGGGCGGGGCAGCGGCGCGGCACTGGCCCGCGATGTGCCCGCCACCGCAGCCGTCCTGCGCGCCATGGTGGACGCGGTCACGGTGCCGGTCACGGCGAAGATGCGCCTGGGCTGGGACACCGGGAGCATCAACGCCCCGGAGGTGGCCCGTGCCCTGGCCGACGTCGGCGTCAGCGCCATCACCGTCCACGGCCGCACCCGCTGCCAGGGCTACGCGGGCGACGCCGACTGGGCACAGATCGCCCGCGTCAAGGAGGCGGTCGACATCCCCGTCATCGGCAGCGGCGACGTCGAGGCTGTGGACCTCATCGTCAAGCGGATCCGGTCCGGCGTCGTCGACGGCGTGGTGATTGCCCGCGGCATGCTCGGCAACTTCTGGATGATCCGCCAGGCTACGCACCTGCTGGCCACCGGCGAGCGTCTCGACGACCTCGACTTCGCCACCCGGATGGCCCTCTGTCGGCGCCACCTCGACATGCTGATCGCCTACCACGGTGAGCAGCGGGCGCTGCGCATCGGCCGCAAATACGTGGCCTGGACCATCAAGGGCTGCAACGGCGCCGCCCGCCTGCGCGCCATGGTCCAGGACCTCGACAGCCTCGACATGCTCGACACCATCTTCGACTGCGCTCTCAGCGCCGGCCTCGGCCCCCAGGGCTGGTTCCGTCCCGTCTTCACCAGCGGCGAGGGATGAGCGAGTCCCGCCTCGGTGCCCCCGTCGAACTCCCCTGGTGGATCGTCCCGCTCGGCCTCCCCCCCGTCGCAGTCGCGATCGCCGGGGCCGTCATCAGCGCCCCCCTCTCCACCCGCCTGCTCGCGATCCTTTCGTCGGTGGCGCTCCTGGTCGCCCTCGCCGCCATCGCCACCCGCATCGCGAGCCGCAACATCCAGAGCGTCTGGATCAGCGCCGCCTACGCCATCTGGACCTTCACCGCCATCACTTGGGCAGTCCTGCTGGCCACCGGATAGCAGCCGGGCCGTCCAGCAACGCAGAGCCCCGGCGTGGGCACGACCGTCCGAGAAGAGACGTGCTCCCTGGCGTCAGCCCACCCCGCAGTCCAAAAAGTACCGCCGGCGCACGAGGTGCACCGAGGAGTGGGGTGAGGGCGGTCGAATTCATTTCGACCGCCCGAGGGGCGAGGATCTGCCTCGCCCCTATAAAAGAGAGGGCGCCCCTGATAAAACCAGGGACGCCCCGAGAGGGGGGGCAGGGGGGGTCGAGTCGACCTTCCCGATGGTAGTCCCGGTACCGGGTCGGTGAACGAACGTTGGCGAATCGTCACATCCGGTCGGGGTGAGCCTCGCCTTATACTCCGGCGTTCAATCCGCAGAGGCGGGGTGCGCCCCGTGTGGCGAGGTCTCACATACATGGACAAACCGGTCCTGCTCACGCCCGAGGGACAGCAGAAGCTCGAGGTGGAACTCGAGGAGTTGCGCACCGTTCGGCGCGCCGAAATTGCCGAACGCATCAAGTATGCGAAGGACTTCGGTGACATCTCGGAGAACGCCGAGTATGAGGACGCCAAGAACGAGCAGGGCATGGTCGAGGGCCGCATCCTCACCCTCGAGAACATGCTCCGCAACGCCGTGCCCATCGAGGAGCCGGCCGAGGGCGGAGTCGTGCACGTCGGGTCCGAGGTGGAGCTCAGCGACGAGTTCGGCAAGCAGGTGTTCACCATCGTCGGCCCGGCCGAGGTTGACGTCGCCAGCGGCCGGATCTCCATGGAGTCGCCGGTCGGCAAGGCCATGCTCGGGCACCGCAGCGGCGAATCAGTCGACGTGACCAGCCCGGGCGGGGCACGGCGCGTGAAGATCGTCCGCGTCTCCTGAGGGCAAAACCCGAAGATAGCCCGCGATGCCCGCAGACGATCTCTTCCTGGAGCGCCGCCGCAAGATCGGCGAGCTGGCGGCTCTCGGCGTGCCCTCCTACAACGTCGACTTCACGCCCACAGTGGACCTCGACGGTGCCCGGCGCCGGCTGGCCGAGTTCGAGGCGTCGGAGCCCACCCCGGCGCACGATGGGGCTGCCAGCCTCGGCCCGGAGGTGCGCGTCGCCGGCCGGGTGATGCAGATCCGGTTGCAGGGCAGGAGCTGCTTCCTGCACATCGAGGCCGAGGAGGAGCGCCTTCAGGTGTGGCTGCGCCTCGACCTGGTCGGCGAGAGGGCATTTGCGTTGGTACGCCTGCTCGACCTCGGCGACATCATCGGCATCCGCGGCAACGTCATGCGAACGCGGCGGGGTGAGCCCACGGTCGCTGCGTCGGAGATCACCCTGCTGGTCAAGGCCCTCCAGTCGCCCCCGGAAAAGTACCACGGCCTCCAGGACCAGGAGACGCGATACCGCAAGCGTCACCTCGACCTGCTCGGCAGCGTGGCGCAGCGCCGTCATTTCGCTGCCCGCAGCACGGTGATCCGGTCGCTGCGCCGAACCCTCGACGCGCGCGGCTTCCTCGAGGTCGAGACCCCCATCCTCCAGCCGATTCCCGGCGGGGCGCACGCGCGGCCCTTCGTCACCCACTGGAACGCGCTGCACACGGACGTCTACCTGCGCATCGCCATCGAGCTCCATCTCAAGCGCCTCCTGGTCGGCGGCTACCGGCGGGTGTTCGAGATCGGCAGGGTGTTCCGCAACGAGGGACTGTCCACCCGCCACAACCCCGAGTTCACGATGCTCGAGGCCTACCAGGCCTACAGCGACTACCACGGCATGCGCGAGCTCACCGAGGCGCTGGTGGTCGACGCCGCCGCAGCGCTCGGTCCTCAGGCGACCTCTGAAGGGGGCAGTCCTCCCTGTGACGACCCGCTGCGGCGCAGCCTCGGAGGCCGTGAACTCGTGCTGACACCGCCCTTTCGCACGGCGCGCCTGGCCGACCTCGTCGCCGAGACGTGCGGCTTCGACCCTGTCGCGGAGTGGGATCGCCTCACCGAGCACGCCGGCCGTCTCGGCGTGGAGGTGCAGGCCTCGCACGGGCCGGGAGCGGTGCTCCTCGAGATCTACGAGCAGCGCGTCGAGGCGCACCTGTGGGATCCCACCTTCGTCCTCGACTACCCCGCCGAGGTCTCGCCCCTGGCGCGGCGCCGCCGCGACGACAGCCGCTTCGTCGAGCGTTTCGAGCTGATCATCGCGGGGCGCGAGCTCGCCAATGCCTTCAGCGAACTCAACGACCCGATCGACCAGCGCGACCGCTTCGAGGAGCAGGCCCGCCGCCGCGCCGCCGGCGACGACGAGGCCTTCTTCCTCGACGAGGACTTCCTCGAGGCGATCGAGATGGGCATGCCTCCGGCCGGTGGCCTCGGCATCGGCGTTGACCGCCTCGTGATGCTGCTCACCGACTCGGCGTCGATCCGCGACGTGCTGCTCTTCCCCATGCTGCGCCCGCGCCACCGCGAGGAAGAGGATTGACGGTGTGATCCCACTGCAGCGCCTCCGCGATGACCCGGAGGCCGTGCGCGAGGGCGCGCGCCTCAAGGGCGAGGAAGCCCCGATCGACGAGATCCTGGAACTCGATGTGCGGAGCCGGCGGTTGCGCACCGACGTTGAGACGATGCGGGCTGAGCAACGGCGCGCCTCGGCTGACATGCGCGGCGCGCCGACACCCGAACAGCGCTCCACCCTCGGCGACCTCAAGCAGCGCATCCAGGTGGCCGAGACCGAGATGACCGCCCTGGAGGCTCGTCGCGACGATCTCCTGCTCTACGTGCCCAATCCACCGCATCCCTCGGTCCCGGAGGGCCGGGACGAGACGGACAACGTGGTGGTGCGCACCTGGGGAACGCCCGCCGAGTTCGATTTCGAACCGCGAACCCACTACGAGATCGGCGAAGCGCTGGGCATCTTCGATTTCGAGCGCGCCGCCAAGATCAGTGGGGCGCGTTTCGCGGTGCTGCGCGGCGACGGGGCGCGACTCCAGCGGGCCCTGAGCACGTTCTTCCTCGACGTGGCCACCACCGAGCACGGCTACACCGAGGTCGCTCCTCCGTACCTGGTGCGACGTAGCGCCATGGTCGGCGCCGCCCAGCTGCCCAAGTTCGAGGACGACGCCTACAAGACCGACGACGGCCTGTTCCTCATCCCCACTGCGGAGGTGCCGGTCACCAACCTCTATCGCGACGAGATCCTCGACGGCACGCTGCTGCCGATCGCGCACGTCGCCCTCACGCCGTGCTGGCGGCGCGAGGCGGGTGCCGCCGGCAAGGACACCCGCGGGTACATCCGCATGCACCAGTTCGACAAGGTGGAGATGGTCCGCTTCACCACCCCGGATGGTTCGCTCGATGAGCTGGAGCTGCTCACCGGCCACGCCGAGGCCCTGCTGCAACGCCTTGGGCTCGCCTACCGCGTGCTCCTGATGTGCAGCGGCGATATGGGCTTTGCACAGTGGAAGAAGTACGACGTCGAAGCGTGGGTCCCCGGCATGCAGCGGTGGCTCGAGGTGTCTTCCTGCAGCACGTTCGGCGATTTCCAGGCGCGCCGCGCCCAGATCCGCTACCGCGCTGCGCCGGGCGATCGGCCGCAGTACGTGCACACGCTCAACGGGAGTGGCCTCCCCGCCGGCCGCATCCTCGACGCGGTGCTCGAGACCTTCCAGCAGGCTGACGGCAGCGTGCTCGTACCCTCCGTTCTGCAACCGTACATGGGCGGGCTGCAACGCCTCGGGTGACCAGGGTGCGTGCCGGGTCGGTACCCTGAGTGAATGGAAGGACCGCCGACGGACCACGGCCTCGACGAGGCGTGGCTCAACGATTTCACCGAGTACCAGCGCAATTTCGTGCACGGTCTGCGCAACCCCACGGGCCTGCACCTGCAGTACCGGCTCGACGGCGACCACGTCTTCACAACCTGGCCGACCACTGAGGACCACGCGGGCTTCCCCGGCTTCGTCCATGGTGGCCTGATCGCGGCCGCTCTCGATGACGTCATGGGCCGCTGTTCCGTGCTGCACCGGCGCTGGGTGGTGACCGCCCGCATGCAGACGCGGTTCCGCGACGCCGCACCCATCGGGGCCGTCCTGCGTGTGGAGGGCTGGATCACGCGGTTCACACGCCGGGTCATGACCGCCGAGTCGCGGATCACCCAGGAGGACGGCAGCGTCGTTGCTGACGCGACCGGGACATACCTCCCGATCCCCGCGGGACTTGTGGAGCGCATGGTCGACTCCTGGCCGGGTTTCGCAGAGTTCACCGGCGACGACGCCTGATGGGCGCGCCCGGCGCTTCGCAGGGTGGGGTGGAGGAACGGGAGGTCAAGCTGGCCGTGCCCGACGGCTGGCAGCTCCCATCGCTGACGCAGCTGGATGGCATGACCGCAACGGACCGCGGTGACGAGCGGCTCCAGGCCGTGTACTGGGACACCGACGACCTCGGGCTCGCTCGAGCTGGGGTCGGACTGCGCCACCGCAACGGCACCTGGGGCTTCAAGGGCACGTCGCGGCGCGAGGGCGACGCACTCGTCCGCGAGGAGGTGGAGGTTGTGGCCGGCACTGACAAGATCCCACCCGTGATCCGCGAGCGCGTCGAGTCATTTGTTGAGCTCCCGGCCCTGCATCCCATCGCCGAGCTCGACACCATGCGGCACACGATCGACGTCCGTGACGCGAGGTCTCAGGTCGAGTTGGTGCACGACCGCGTCCGCGTCATCGACGGGAATCGCGTGGTGGCGCGCTTCGCCGAGGTGGAGGTGGAGTTCGCCGTCGCGGCACAGCAACTCGCCGACCGTCTCGTGCAGGTGCTCGTGGACGGCGGAGCGGTGGTCGACACCATTCCCAAGTACGTGCGCGCGCTCCGAGCCCTCGGCCACGACGCACCCGGCGCGGTGATATGAGCGCCGTCTGGGGGCAGCGCCGTTCCTTGTCCCCGCCACAGCCGCTGCCGGCGCGCGCCGAGGTGGTCATCGTCGGCGGCGGCATCACCGGCGTCGCCGTCCTCGGCGCCCTCCGCTCGCGCGACGTGGACGCCATCCTCCTCGAGCGCGACGAGGTGGCGGCCGGCGCCAGCGGCCGCAACGCGGGCTTCCTCCTCGCCGGGGTGGCCGAGAACTACGCCCGCGCCGTGGCCCGGTACGGTCGCTCGACGGCAGCCGAGGTGTGGCGCTTCACCCTGGAGAACCACGCCCTGGTCGCGGCCCTTGCGACCGGCCTCGACGCGGGCCACCACGTCCGCGGCAGCCTCACGGTGGCGCTCGATGCGGCCGAGTCGGCAAGCCTCGAGGAGGCGGCCACGCTGCTTCGAGAGGACGGCCTGCCCGGCGTGATCACCGCCGCCGATCAGCCGCCGGGGGCGATGGCTGCGCTGCACAACCCCGCGGACGGTGAGATCGATCCCGTGCGCCTCGTCGGCGGCCTCGCCGCCGCCCTCGCCGGCCGCGTCCACGAGAATCGCCGCGTCGTCGCTGTCGACGACGGTGCCGAGGGCGCGGTGGTGCACCTGGACCGCTCCAGCATCGAGGCAGCCGCCGTGGTGCTGGCGACCAACGCCTGGACAGCTGAGTTGCTTGCGTCCGTCCCCATCACGGCCGTGCGGGCCCAGATGCTTGCCACCGCCCCGGTTCCGCCATGCATCCCGCGGCCGGTGTACGCCGAGTGGGGTCATCGCTACTGGCGTCAGCGCGACGACGGCATCGTCCTGGTCGGCGGTTTCCGCCATCGCGCGCTCGGCGACGAGGTGGGCTTCGACGTCACCCCCACGCCGGTGGTCCAGGCGCACCTCGACGAGCAGCTCGCCACCCTGGCTGGGGGCGCACGCGTCACCCACCGCTGGGCCGGCACCATGGGCTTCTCCCCCGACGGTCTGGCGCTGGTGGGACTCGTGGACGGCGCCCGCCACGTCCACGTCTGCGCCGGGTACACCGGCCATGGCATGGGATTTGCCGTGAACGCCGCCGCTGTCTTGGTCAGGCAGATCCTCGACTCCAACCCTGTCCCAGCCTGGCTCGACGCGCAACGGTTTGGTAGCGGGCTTAACCTGACGACAACCACCCCATAACCCGACCTCCCCAGGACTTGGTCGACGATCGCGATGGGCCAGAGGGGAGCCCGCAGTCAGGACAGAGGAGATGGGGAGACGTGAGAATAGCCACGATGCGAGCGACTGTGGTCGCAGTTGGCATGCTCGGATTGCTCGATGCATGCGGCAGTAGCGGCAGCGGTGGCGGCGCTGCCACGACCACAGCGACCACACCTGGTGCGACCGCGGTCTGCAAGGGCACCACCCAGAACCCGGGCTACAAGAACGGACTTACCAAGCAGCCCAACCAGGCGACGTCACTGAGCGGCGCAGGTTCCACCTTTGTGAACTCGATGATGTCGGTCTGGACGGCCGCGTACGCCTCTACCGGCGGCGTTCAGGTTGCGTATCAATCCATCGGGTCGGGCGCGGGCATCAAGCAAGTCCAGGCCGGCACCGTCGACTTCGGAGATTCGGACGCCTACATGAAGGACGCCGACATCGCGCTCGCCAAAGGGCCCGTCCTGCAGATCCCGCTGGTGCTGGCCCCCGTCGTGGTCACGTACAACGTGTCGGGGGTCGCGTCCGGGCTGAAGCTTGACGGAGAAACGATCGGCAAGATCTTCGCCGGCAAGATCACGTCATGGGACGACCCGGCCATCAAGAGTGAGAATCCCACGGTGACGTTGCCCAGCGAGCCCATCGCGACCGTCCATCGCTCTGATGGCTCGGGCACCACCGACATCTTCACGGACTTTCTGACCAAGGAGAGCCCCAGTTGGGTGACCGCTCTCGGCGGGGCAACACAGAGCCGCGGCAAGACAGTGGCCTGGCCGAACGGCATCGGCGGCAAGGGCAACGACGGCGTGTCCGGCGCTGTCGGCCAGACTGAGGGCGCCATCGGCTACGTCGAGCTGGGCTATGCGCTGACGCAGCATCTTCCCTACGCGAACGTGAAGAACAAGTCTGGTGCGTTCATCGAGCCGTGCAACCAGACGGTCCTGGCGGCCACCAACGGGGTCACGTACCCTGCGGACTTGCGATTCGACCTGACCGACGCGAGTGACGCGCAGGCGTACCCAATTACCGGGACGACGTGGGCGCTCGTCTACCAGAACCAGACCGACGCGGCCAAGGCAGCGGCTCTGATCAACTTCTTCTCCTGGGTGCTGACCACCGGCCAGGACATGACCTCGACTGTCAACTACCAGCCATTGGGCAAGGATCTTCAGCAGAAGTGCATCGACCAGTTGAAGAAGCTGACACTGAACGGGCGGCCGATCGTCTCGTGACGTCGAGCGCCCGCAGCACCTCTGTGCGCCGATGACCGCGCAGGCTGGCGTCGATGTTCCGGTGGTCCGCCCGCGAGGGCGGGCGACCCGCTGGCTCGGCGGCGACGGGGCCTTCCGCGTCGTCGTCACCGCCTGCTCGGCGGTGGTCTTGGTCACGATCGTCGCCATGGTCATCTTCCTGCTGGTGCAGGGCTTTGACGCGATGCGGCACTATGGGTTCTTCAGCTTCTTGACCACGGCAAGGTGGGCGCCGTCAGAAGCAACTGCGACCTCGGCGTCGCCGAATCCCTACGGCATTCTGCAGTTCATCTACGGGACGCTGATCACGTCGTTGATCGCCATGATCCTCGCGGTCCCTGTCGCCGTCTCGGTGGCGTTGTACATCACCAACTTCGCACCTCTGCGCCTGCGCCGGGGGTTGTCATCGCTGGTAGACCTTCTGGCCGCCGTGCCGAGTGTTGTGTACGGGTTCTGGGGCATCTTCGCCCTCCTCCCCGCCCTCAAGCCGATTGGTGGGTTCCTGGCATCGACGCTGGGCAAGGTCCCGGTCATTGGTGTCGCATTCTCCGGACCGTACTTCGGCTACTCGTACTTTGCCGCCGGCGTGGTTCTCGCCATCATGGTGCTGCCGATCATCGCCGCGGTCTGCCGTGAGATCTTCGCGACGACCGCTGGCAGTTGGAAGGAAGCCGCGACTGCCCTTGGCGCCACTCGGTGGGAAGTTGCCATGGTTGCGGTGTACCGGCCGTCACGAACGGGAATCCTGGGCGCGTCCATCCTCGGTTTGGGGCGTGCGCTCGGCGAAACCATCGCCGTCACCATGGTGATCGGCAACTTTGTCCTCTCGATCAACAAGAGCATCCTTGGCCAGGGCGCAACCATGTCGAGCGTGATCGCCAACGAGTTCACGGAGGCGGTGGAGCCGTTCCACCTCCAGGCACTGTTCGTCGTTGGGTTCTGGCTGCTCGTCGTCGCCCTGGTCGTCAACATCATCGCGCGCCGCATCGTGGCTGCTCAGGCCGCCTTATGACCTCGCTGGCCATCGAGATCGAGGCGTACTCCGCCAAGCGCCGCCGACGGAGTGCAGCTGCCACGACCGGCCTCCTGATGGTCATGGTGGGCGTGCTCGCCGTTCTCGCCTGGGTGCTCCTGTACGTCGCGGTGCAGGGCTTCAGCGCTCTCGCTCCCTCCTTCTTCGTGAGCAACCCACCGGGCAATCCAAGCGCCCTGGGCGGCGGTTTCGCCAACGGCATCCTGGGCAGCCTGATCGTCGTGGGTCTCGCGGCGCTGATCGCCATACCGCTGGGCATTCTTGCGGCCATCTACCTCGCGGAGTACGGGCGGGGGCGATGGTCGAACGCCGTCGGCTTTTTCACCGATGTGCTGATCGGTATCCCCACCATCGTCACCGGGGCATTCGTGTACTCCGTGTGGGTCATTCACTTCGGTTTCTCAGGTTTCGCCGGCTCACTGGCGTTGGCCATCGTGATGCTGCCCCTGATCGTCAGGACCACGACGCAGATGTTGAAACTGGTACCAGACTCGCTTCGCGAGGCCAGTCTTGCGCTTGGCGCCAGCAGGCGCAAGACGGTGACGCGCATCGTCCTTCCGGCCGCGCTGCCGGGCATCATCACCGGGCTGATGCTGGCGGTGGCGCGAGCCATGGGCGAGACGGCCCCGTTGCTCCTGACTGCCCTGGGGAACAACCTTTTCACCGAAGTCAACCCGGGGAAGCGAATGTCGACGCTCTCCCTGCAGATCTTCGACAACGCGATCAGCGGTTTCAAGAGCGGCCAGGCGCGGGCGTGGGCCGGCGCACTGACACTGGTCGCGATCGTCCTCATCCTCACCTTTGCGGCTCGGTTTTTCGCCCGGCGCAGCCGCGTGGCCCAGTGACAGAACGCGCCACAAGCGAGCCGGCGCCGGCCGCCCCGTTCGCCGGTGGTCCTATGCTCACGCACGTGGATGGCGCCCAGTGGACGACGGCGATGCCGCTTGCAGACGTCCTCGCGGAGGTCCTCGAGGGTTCAGACGAGGGGTTGCTGCTCGTCGACCCCGAGGGAGTGATCCGCTTCGCATCACCCACCGCCCTGCGCCACCTCGATCTGCGCACCAACTCAGTGGGAACCCCCATCGCCGAATGCCATGGCGACTACCGGCTGGCACGCATGTTGACTGGGGCCGCGCGGACCGAGCAGGTCATAGAGGCGCACTGGAGCACCGCGGACCGCGAGCTCTCCGTGCGCGCCCGACGAGTTCCCCGCCCGGGCGCCGGGGTCCTCCTCTGGGTACGCGACGAGACCAGGATGCGTCACCTCGAGAAGATGCGCCGCGACTTCATCAGCAACGTCTCCCACGAACTGCGCACTCCCCTGGCGGCCATGCGCGTGATGACCGAGACCCTGGAGGCCGGCGCTCTCAATGACGGCCCGGCCGCGCAGGAGTTCGTTCACAGGATCGGCCTCGAGGTCGAGCAGATGTCGCAAATGGTCGAGGAACTGCTCGAGCTGAGCGCGTTGGAGGGCGAGCAGCGCCCGGTGCCGGACGAACCTGTGCCGATCGTCGACCTCCTCATCGCCGTGGACCGGCTGCGCCCCCTCATCGAAGACAAGGAGATCAACCTGGTCTTCGATGTGCCCGCCGGCACACCGCCAATCCGCGGCGACGTGACCCATCTGCAGCACGTGCTGCGCAACCTCGTCCACAACGCCGTCAAGTTCACACCCAACGGCGGCACCATCACCATCGCCGCCGCCGAGGTCGACGGGGAGGTGGAACTGCGTTGTATCGACACCGGTGTGGGGATCCGCTCCGACGACCTCGCACGGATCTTCGAGCGCTTCTGGAAGGCGGACAGTTCGCGACGTCGCGACGGCGAGGGATCCGGACTGGGCTTGGCGATCGTGCGCCACGTGGTCGCCGCCCACAACGGAGCCATCCGCGCCGAGTCCGAGGTCGGTCGCGGGACCACGTTCGTCGTCCTGCTCCCGGCTTGGGAGGCACCGGCGGGCGCCAGTGCCTGAATTCGAGGGGCTGGGATCTCTTCGGAGCGGGCTCGAGTGTGATTCTGAGGAGGATCTTTCCATCGTTAACGAAGGCATAACCAGCGCACAACGTGGCGCCAACGCCCATCCCCTCACGATGGGTTGTGTGACCCTTGGATCACGATGAAATCGATCGAGTTCAGCGGACGGGGGGAACTCGGGGCACGACTGGTGCTCTCCCCCGGGGAGGGGAGGCAGTAGATGTCAGCCGAGGCATTCCACATCGAGGTGGCTTCGGATATGGTCGCCGCCGTGGCGAGTGATGCCGAGCCCCTGCCTGAGATTGTTGTCGAGACGCGTGGCCTCGACACGTGGTACGGCGACTTCCAGGCGCTCCGTAAGGTCAACCTGTCCGCCGCCAAGGGTCGGATCACGGCAATCATCGGCCCCAGCGGCTGTGGCAAGAGCACGCTGCTCCGGGCCATCAACCGCATGAACGACCTGGTCCCCGGCTACCGGACGAGCGGCGAGATTCTTCTCGAGGGCGTGCCCGCTCCGACCGACCCAGCCGGGGTGATCGCTTTGCGTCGTCGTGTCGGCATGCTCTTCCAGCGACCCAATCCCTTTCCCATGTCGATCTTCGACAACGTCGCCTACGGCCTCCGTCTGGAGCGGCGGCGCAGCCGCCGCGACCTCGAAGAGCCGGTGGAGCGTGCCCTCCAGCGCGCCGGCCTGTGGGAGGAGGTCAAGGACAGACTGGAGCGTTCCGCGCTTGGTCTGTCCGGCGGCCAGCAACAGCGTCTGTGTCTGGCGCGCAGCCTGGCCGTCGAACCGCAGGTCATCCTCATGGACGAGCCCACGTCCTCCCTCGACCCCATTGCGACGCTCCGAGTCGAGGAGCTGATGCGGGAATTCCGCGATGAGGTGACAATCATCATCGTGACCCACAACATGCAGCAGGCTGCCAGGGTCAGCGATGTCACCGCCTTCATGCTCATGGGCGAGGGCCGCGCCGGCGAGCTGGTCGAGATCAACCGAACCCGCGAGTTGTTCAACCGTCCCCAGGACCGTCGCACCGAGGACTACATCACCGGTCGATTCGGCTGATGGAGCCGCTCGCGCACCCACTGCGCTCCTCGCTGGCGAGCGAGCAACGCCAGGTTCGCGACCTCGTGCTCGAGATGGGTGAGATGGTCGACGTGGCCATCGCGCACGCCACCCGCGCGCTGGTCGAGCGCGACGTGGAGATGGCATCGCAGGTCATCACCGGCGACGCCGCGGTCAACGCGCGCCAGGCCGAGGTCCACGAGCACTGCCTCTCGGTGATCCTCACGCAGGCGCCCGTGGCCCGCGACCTGCGCGAGATCCTTGGCTTCTTGCACATGTCCGACGAGCTCGAGCGCATGGGCGACCACTGCGTCAACGTCGCGCGCATCGGCCGCAACCTCGCCGATCTCCCACCGCTGCGCGCGCCGATCGACCTCGCGATCCTGTCACGGACCGTCGCGGCGCAGGTGCGCGACATGCTCAACGCCCTCGTCGGGCGCGACATCGACCGTGCCCGCGAGATCGCCGCGCGCGACGACCGCGTGGACCGCATCTACCACCGCATCGTCGACGACATCCTCCAGCTGATGGTGGCCGACACTCGCGACGTCTATGCCGGTACCCAGCTCATCCTCGTGGCCATGAACCTCGAGCGCATCGCCGACCGTGTCACCAACCTCGCCGAGGACCTCGTGTTCCTCGAGACGGGCAACGTCGAAGAGCTCGGATGACGACCGTAGCCCGGGGACCGAAGCGCGTCCTCGTCGTCGAGGATGAGGAGAACATCAGCCAGACGCTGCGCTACAACCTCACCCGCGAGGGATATGAGGTCAGCCTGGCCGCCACCGGCACCGCCGCCATCGAGCTGGCCCGGCAACGACATCCCGACCTCATCCTCCTCGACCTCATGCTCCCGGAGATGAGCGGGCTTGACGTCTGCCGCGTCCTCCGCGCCGAGATGAGCACGCCCATCCTCATGCTCACCGCCAAGGCCGGCGAGATCGACACCGTGGTCGGGCTCCAGGTGGGCGCCGACGACTACGTCACCAAGCCCTTCTCCCTCAACGAATTGATGGCCCGGGTGGCGGCGATGCTGCGCCGCGCCGAGATGGCAGGCGGCCAGCAGGTGCGCCCCGGCGAGGTCGAGGACTTCGGTGGCTTCCGCCTCGATCGAGCCGCCCGGACGGTGCGCGTGGGCGAGAACGACGTCCATCTCTCGCCCAAGGAGTTCGACCTGCTCTCCCTCCTGCTTGCCAACGCGGGTCGGGTTCTGTCGCGTCTGACCATCATCCACCGCATCTGGGGCAGCAAGTTCTTCGGGGACCACAAGACGGTCGATGTCCATATCCGCTGGCTGCGCGAGAAGTTCGAGCGCTTCGACACGCTGCCCTTCCGCATCACCACCGTGTTCGGAGTGGGCTACCGCCTCGATCGACTGGATGCAGCAGAGAAGAATCCCGGTCCAACCGTGAACGAGAAGGCAACAACGGCTTAACCCGGGCGCCGCTAGGGTGGAGGCGTGGTCAGGTTCCCCGCCGACAACAGGACACCCGTCCTGGCCCGGGACGCGCCGGCGCCACCCGGCGGCCGCGACACCGCCGTGGAGGTCATCGGCCACGCTGGTCTGGCCATCGACACCGAGGGCGGTACGCCAGCGCGGCGAAACCTCGACGAGGCTCTGTCGCTAGGCGTCGACCGCCTCGAGGTCGATGTGCTCTGCACCGCAGGCGGCCGCCTGGTGCTGCGTCACGACGTCTGCCTCGCCGACGGTCGCTTCGTCGCCGACCTCGACCTCGCGGAGGTGCGCGATGCCGACCCCGACCTGCTCACGATCGACGAGGCGGTGGAGCATCTCGACGGTCGCGTTGCGCTTCTGCTCGACATCAAGATGGCGGCGGCGGCCGAACTGCTCGGGACCTGGCTGAGGCGGCGCCGCGACCAGGACGCGTACGCCCTCTGCACCGAGAACATCGCCTGGCTGCTCCACCTCCGCTTCGCGGCTCCGCGCGTGGAACGGTGGCCGTCGTTCCCCGACCTCGGCGAGCGCAGGACTCACCACGTGCAACGCGTCGTCGCCGGCATGTGGCGCAGCCACGCCAGCGTCGGTGGCCTGATTCGCGGCATCGGCGACGTGCAGCGGGCGGCGAGCCAGCTCCGTCACAGGCCGCACGAGAGCCTCGCCAACCTGGCCGGGATGCCCTGGCGTGCGCGCCTCCCCGCGGATGTCGCGCGGGCGCGCGCCGATGTCGGTGCCGCGGGAATCTGCGTGCACCACTGGGTGGTGTCTGAGCAACTCGTGGAGGAGGCGCACGCCGAGGGCCTCCACGTGAACGCCTGGACGGTCAACAACCCCTTTGCCGCGCGCACCGTGGCGTCGGCCGGCGTGGACTCGATCACCACCGACCGCGTCCACGTCGTGCGCCTTGCCGTCGACCACGGGACACACCCTGCCCCGGCGTCGGCGCCGGCCGCCCGCTCAGGGCGCTGACGCGTACCTCGCCGAGCTGATCGCGCCGTCGCTGACCTCCAGGGTCCATGTCGAGCCCTTCTCCGTCCGCAGTGACGGCAGGGCGATGCCCCTGCCCAGGAGCAGCGAGAGGAGGTCGGCGAGGACGTCGCCGTGCGTGCACGCCACCACCGGCGACCGCTCCGCCGCGAGGCGATCGATCAGGGCCTCGGCGCCACCGCCCTCGTACAGCTCCGGCAGGGTCATCAGCGGCAGGGAGAGGTAACGAGCCAGCGGCAGCACCGTGGCCAGGCAACGCAGCGAGGGGCTGGAGTACACGCCAGCAGGTCTGGGCACGGCCAGCACGCCGACGAGGCGCTCGGCCTGACCGATTCCGCGCTCGGACAGCGGCCGGAGGTCGTCGTCGAGCGTCCAGGCGCTGGGGTCGCCGGCGTGGCCGTGGCGAACCACGTGGATCAGCTGCGCAGCCATCGCCAGTCCTGTTTGCGCGATGCGGCGGTCCAGGCGTCGCGCCACCTGTCCCGAGCCTCACCGAGGCGGATCAGCTCCAACGCCGCCAGCTGGCCGCCGACGAAGGAGACCTCCGTGGCACCACCGGCATTGCGGCGCAGCCATTCGCGGGTCACCGCGGCATCGTGATGGTCGCCGAGGATGGTCTGCAGGTCCGCGAGGCGCGCCGCGCAGCGCGCAGCCGGTTCGCCGGCAGCCGGGATGCACGCGGCCGCGGCATATCGCGCTCTCTTGGCAAGGATGCGAACGCGATGGAGCTGGATGTCGTCGGCGTCCCCGTCGAGCGCCGCGACCTGGGCACGGAGACGTCGCCACGGCCGCTGGGCCAGCCCGGCCACGCCGGCCACGGTGTCGCCGTCCACCCAGCGCGGGCGTGTGACGCCGTCGATTGCGGCATCGAGGGCGGCGATGTAGCCCGGCTGTTGGAGGCTGTCGAGCAACTGCGTCCGCGCCGACGCCAACTGCGTGGCCGCCGTCTCGAGGAGCGGTGCAGCGGCCAGTTGGTCGGCGGGGGGAAGTCTCAACACCAGGCCGGCGAGCCGCTCAGTGAGCACCTCGGCATCGCGCACCACGCCCATGCCCGTGGCGAGGTCGCCGAGCTGCCCGCGCAGGCCGTCCGACCAGGTGCGGTCGAACAGTGGCGCGAAGGTCTGGAGATCGCTGCGCAACCGCCGCAGGGCCACGCGGACCTTGCGCAGCGCGTCCGGCGACCCGCCCGCCAGCTCGCAGTCGAAGTACAGCCACTGGACCAGGGAGTTGGTCGCGCTGGTCATGAAAAGGTCGCGCGGCCCGACACCGCCGCCATCAGGTCGCAGGGTGGGGGCACGGACCGACGCCGGCCGCAACAGCCCGAGGGTGGCCGCGTCCTCGACGGCGGCGCCGCGGATCAGCGCGAGGACGATCGACGCTGCCTCGCGGTCCTCCGTTTCGACCACGGTGACGCGGCGAACGCGCGGTGTGGGTCGCGCGCCCACCTGTTGATCGACGCGCTCCTCGAGGAGGGTCACCACCGCGTTCGAGCGGTCATCGTCCACCTGGTGGCGGCGTCGATGCACGGTGACCGACGCGCGCACGCCGAGCGGCCGACCGTGGCGATATGCTCGCGTCCACTCGCGCAGCTGCGATGACGGCGTGCTCGCCGGAGCCGTCCACTCGCGGGTGGTGAGCTTGGGGTGACCGAGAGGGTCGCGCCGCCAGGTCCAGCCGTCGTGAACGTCCAGCGACAGCTCCGCGCCGGCAGCGGCGAGACGGCGGTCGCCCGTGTCGAAAAGGCGCAGCCCGCGGCGGGTCACCGATGCCGTGCTGACGCGATAGCCCGAACGCGCCAGGAACCGGGGCAGTGACAGTTCGAGCGGAATGCGCAGTCGCACCCCGGGGGAAGGGTCAGTCGCCACCCCGGCTGCGCCGGGCCGCGCCCTCCTGGAGGAACGCCTGGGCATTGACGCCGTCCGTCCCCGTGGCGCGGGTCCAGCTGGTGCCGTCGAACCGCCACGCCAGCGTATTGTCGCGCAGGGAGAGATCGATGATCTCGTCAAGGCGGGCACGCAACCCGGGATGCACCACGGGCACGGCAACCTCCACGCGCCGGTCGAGGTTGCGCGGCATGAGGTCGGCCGAGCTGATGAAGTGGTCCGCGTCGGGGCCGGTGCCGAACCGGTAGATGCGCGAGTGCTCGAGGTAGCGTCCCACCAGCGAGCGAACTCGCAGCCGCTCCGGCGCGGTCGAGGCAGCGGGGTTGAGCGTGCACATGCCGCGCACGATGAGGTCGATGTCGGCGCCCGCCTCGGCCGCCTCGTAGAGAGCTTCGATGATCTCGGAGTCGATGAGCCCGTTGAGCTTCAATGCGATGCGCCCTTCCGGATGCGACTCGCGGTGGATGAGACCGGTGAGCACGCCGCGCAGGCGCTGCGGCGCCACCACGATGCGACGGTACTGCACGTCGCGGCTGTACCCGGACAGGGTGTTGAAGAGCTCGCCGAGGTCTGCACAGATGTCGCTGTCACAGGTGAGCAGGGCGACGTCCTCGTAGATGCGCGCCGTGTCGGGGTTGTAGTTTCCTGTGGAGATGTGGCAGTAGCGTGTGATGTGGCCACCCTCGTTGCGCACCACCAGCGAGACCTTGGCGTGCGTCTTGAGACCGACGATGCCGTAGATGACGTGCACGCCCGCCTGTTCGAGTGTCTCGGCCCAGCTGATGTTGGCCTGCTCGTCGAATCGTGCGGTCAGCTCGACGAGGGCCACGACCTGCTTCCCCGCCTCAGCCGCACGGGTCAGTGCGCGGATGATCGGGCTGCGCGTGCCCGACGTCCGGTACAGGGTTTGCTTGATGGCCAGCACGCTGGGGTCCGATGCCGCCTGCTCGACGAAGGCGACCGCCGACGACTCGAAGTCCTCGTAGGGGTGATGCACGAGCACGTCGCCGGCGCGCACCGCTGCGAAGATGTCGAAGATCCCCTCGTGGGGCAGCAGAGCGGCGGGGATCGCGGGCGCCCAGGGGGAGTACTTCAGCTCGGGGCGGTCGAGCGCTGTGAGCTGGAAAAGCGAGCCGAGGTCGAGCGGCGCGTGTACGACCTGCACGTCGCGCTCATCCATCTCGAGCTCGCGGACCAGCAGGTCGCGGACCTCGTCCGACATCCTCTCGTCGATCTCCAGGCGCACCACGAGCGGTGAGAGCCGGCGCCGTTTGAGGACGTCGCGCACCGCCTCGAGGAGGTCGTCCTCGTCGTTGTCGAGCTGGAAGTCGGCTCCGCGGGTGAGCCGGAAGGGGTGATGAGTGAGGATGTCCATGCCGGGGAACAGCGCGTCGAGGTGTGCGCTGATCACCTGCTCGAGCGGCACGAGGCGGCCGCCGTCGGGGAGGGCAGCGAAGCGCGGCAGCGCCGGCGGCACCTTGACCCGCGCAACGCGCTGCTCGCGTGTCGTCGGGTCGGCGACCACGACGGCGAGGTTCAGCGACATCGAGGAGATATAGGGGAAAGGATGGGCGGGGTCGACGGCAAGCGGGGTCAGCACCGGGAACAGCTGCAGGTTGAAGTAGGAGTCGAGGTGGGCGCGGTCGCGATGGTCGAGCTCGTGGTAGTCCGAGATGTGGATGCCCATGTCGGTCAATGCAAGCGCAACCGCCTGCGTGTACACCTCATCCTGGTCGGCGGCGAACGCAGACGTGCGTTCGCGGAAGAGCTCGCGCTGTTCCATGGGGGTGAGCCCGTCGGGCGAGCGATCGTCGAGGCCGGTCTCGACGTTCTGGGCGAGGACGGCACCGCGCACCTGGAAGAAGTCGTCGAGGTTGCGCGCCGAGATGGCCAGGAACCGCACCCGCTCCAGCACGGGCACGCTGCTGTCCATCGCCAGCGCGAGGACGCGGCGATTGAAATCAAGCCATGAAACGTCACGGTTGAGGAACCGCGGCGCGTCATCCTGGGGTGTCGGCTCCGCTTCGCCCGACGCCGCCAGCGGACCCATCCGGGAAACTGCCATGTGTGTCCATTGTGCACCCCCGTGCGTCCCCGGCCATCACGGTGACGGCTCCTTATACTCGGTTCGAGTGAGCCCGGCCCCGCGCGCTGTCGCCGATATCGGCTCCAACTCCGCCCGGTTGCTGGTTGTGCGGGCCACCGACCAGGGCCACCTCGATGTGCTCGCCGACGCGCGCGTGGCGCTGCGCCTGATGCGCGACCTCGACGCCAACAGCCGCCTCACAACGGCGGCGGTGCAACGCACCGTGCAGACCCTATCCGCGTTCACGACCATCGCCCGCCGCCACGGGGCGCGCGCGGTCAACGTGGTGGCGACCTCGGCCGTCCGCGACGCCGTCAACCGCGAGGCCTTCATTGCCGAGGTCCAGCGCCGAACGGGTCTCGTCGTGGTTGTGCTCAGCGGCGAGGACGAGGCGCGCCTCGCTCTCGTCGGCGCCGTCTCCGGCCTTCCCGTGGAGAGCGGAGCGGTCGTCGACCTCGGCGGCGGCAGCATGGAGGTGGCGGCGTTCGAGCGGCGCCGCTTCCGAGCGGGCATCACGGTGCCGCTCGGGGCACTGCGACTCGGCGACGCCTTCCTGCGCCACGATCCGCCGCGCCCCAGCGAGGTGGCCGCGTTGCGCGACCACGTGCGCAGCACCCTGGGCGCGGTCGCCATCACCGACCTGACCGTGGCGGAGAGCCTGGTGGGCACCGGTGGCACGATTCGCGCACTCGCCAAGGCCGCGCGAGGCCGTGGCCAGGTTGCGGTCAGCCGGCTGCACGGCTACAACCTGCGCCGCCGCGATGTCGCCGCCCTGGTGGATGCCCTGGTCCGGCTTCCTGCCGCCCGCCGCGCCACGGTGCCGGGGATCAGCTCGACCCGAGCGGAGTCCGTGCTCGGCGGGGCGCTGGTCGTGGAGGTGCTCATGGACCTGGCCGCCGCCGAGAGCATCCTGGTCTCGGGCTACGGGGTGCGCCAGGGCGTGGTCATCGAGCAGCTGGACCTGCAGGCCGCGCGACCGCGCCAGCTCCGCGACGCCAGCGTCAGCGCCGTCCTCTCCCGCCTGCGCAGCGGCAGCGCCGGGTCGCCGCGCCGCCGCCTCCTCGTCGCCTCGCTGGCCGCGACGCTGGCGCCGCGGCTCGACAGCGAGCTGCTCGACATGACCGGCCACGCGGCGCGCCTGGTCGACGCCGGCGCCCGCCTCGACCACTACGGGCGCTGGTCGGAGAGCGCCAACCTGGCCATCAGCGCCGACCTCGACGGCTTCACCCACGCTGAGCTGTGCACGATCTCCGCCGTCCTGCTGCGCGCCGGCGAGGCCGCCGTGCCCCCGGCGGTCCGCCGCGAGAGCCGGGTCCCGCGGGCCAGCGTCGAGGCTGCGGCCGTGCTCCTCGCGCTCGCCGACGACATCGACAGGCGGCTGCCTCCATCGCAGAGTGGAACGGTGGGCGGGCTCGGGCGAGACGGCCGTCTCGACATCGCCGGGATGCCGCCGATGCTTCTTCCCGGCGCACTGTCGGAGCGCTGCCGTGCGGCTCTTCACCGCGACATCCGGGAGTTGAGCGACGTCAGGAACACCCGGGCGCGGACGCCGCGGCCAGAGGTGGCCGTTGAGTTCAAGTAGCATGGGCGGCGCTTGTCCCACGGTAAGGGGCCGCCGCCGCTGGAGGGATTCTCGATGGCCAAGAAAGACCCAGCCCAGGAGTTCGTGAAGCAGCTGCAGGCGTTGGAGCGCGTCCATGGACGCCTGGTGGTGCTCAGCTCCAGGATTCGCGTCCAGGGCGAGATCATCGCCGACCTCGTCAAGCTCGCCCAGGCCGCCGCCGAGGCTGAGCCGCCGCCCAGCCCGCCGGCCTAGCCTGGCGCCCGCTCGGACGCCAGCACCACGCCACCCAGCGCGCCCGAGAGATCCCCGAGCCCCGCGCTGAGCACCGTCACGCTGGCGCGTCCATCGTGGAGGAGATGTGGCTGCATGGCGCGATGGATGCGCCGCGAGAACGGCTGACCGAGGCGCGTGCCCAGACCTCCACCGATGACCACGGCGTCGACGTCGAGGATGTTCACCGCCGATGCGATGACAGGTCCGGCGGCGCGCACCGCGTCGTTGATCAATTCGTTGGCGAGCAGGTCGCCCTGGTCGAGCGCCCGGGCGATCACACCCGAGGTGAGACGGGTTCGCGCGGCCTTCCTCATCAGCGTGAACAGGGTCGTCTTGTCGCCCTTGTCGACACGCTCGCGGGCGCGCCGCTCCATCGACGAACGCCCTGCGTAGGCCTCCAGACAGCCGCGACGCCCACAGGCACAGCGCCGCCCCCCGGGCGTGGCGCAGGCGTGGCCGATCTCGCCGCAAGCGTCCAGCCGTCCCCGGCGGATCATGCCGTCGAGGAGCAGGGCGCCCCCGACACCGGTGCCGAACCACACGGCGAGCACGTCGTGATAGGGCGCAGCCGCGCCCAGGCGGTGCTCGCCGAGCAGGGCTGTGCGGACATCGTTGTCCACGGCGACGGGCACGCCAAGGCGTGTCTCGAGCTCTGCCTGGAGGGGGTAGCTCGCCGTCCATCCCCGGATGTTGGGGCTGCGCGCCACTGCGCCCGTGGCCCGGTCAACGTGGCCGGGCACGCCGATGCCGGCCGCCACAAGGCGCCCGTGCGGGGCGGTGGCGAGCGCCTCGGCGACCGCTGCCTCGATGGCGGTGATCACGGCGGGGGGACCGCCCCGCGCCGGGGTGGCTGCGCGGGCCCGCGACAGGGGGGTGAGGTCCGCCCCGGTGACGACCACCTCGATCTTGGTCGCCCCCAGGTCGATGCCCAGGTAGGTGGGCGCGGTCGAGGAGCGTCTGGGCGGCACGCCGTGCATTGTGCGCGAGCCCGACGAACTGCCGGGGACGTCATCGGGAGGGCGACCGGCCGTCCGCGCGTCGCTGCTGCGGGCATCGGGGGCGGGCATGGCCGACTGAGAGCCTAGCCGGACGGTCTTAAGACGCCGTTATGGGAGTGCTATGAACGCGTGTGCGAGTTGCGCCGGAGCGCCCGCACACGCGCCTTCTCACAGGGCGCCAGGCAATGTCCCCGCCAGGGCCATGTGGTCCGCACCGGTCATGGTCAGGCTGACGACACCACCCGTGTCAGTCGACAGCACGCCGAGGGTGGTGCTGTCGATGTCCACCGCAATGTGCGTGTTGTCCATCCAGCCGAGCACGTTGTAGCGCCGGCCCAGGTTGTGCGGTGCCGTCTTCGGCGCCAGCAGTGTGAGTGCCTGGCTGGCATTTGCCGAGCACGCCATCTGCGCGCCTGACGGCGCCAGGTAACAGTTGCCGTAGCCGAGCTGGCCGGTGTTGGACGTGAGGTAGGTCGTCTGATGGCCGGACCAGTCCACGGCGAACAGGGTGTTCTGGTTTTGGATGGCGGTGGGGAGGTTGTAGTAGTACTCGGACTCGATGCAGGCGACCCCGGCGGTGACGGGCAGCCCGTTGACCGTAAGGTTGTCGTTCTCGCTGCTCGGCGGCGGCGAGGGCGTCTCGCACAGGGTCGCCGTGCGTGAGGTCGTGGTGCTGTTGATGATGTGGTACGAACACGGCGGGGTGGTCGTCGATTGCCCGTTGTACCCGTACCCGTAGCCGCCGCACTGGTAGCCCGCGCCGTCGACGATCTGCGAACCGGCCCAGCCCACCGGCCAGCGGAAGGAGGAGGTGCCGGTGTTGTCGAACAGGTCGAGGTGGTTGGTGGGCGCGGCGAGGTCCTCAACCCAGCCGTGGCTGGTGTCCTTGGAGGAGTCCGAGCTCTCGTTGAGCAACGACACCGCGATGCGTTGGTCGTCGGGGCTCACCGAGAACGCGAGGATGGAGCCTGCGCCCTGCGCGATCGTCTTCGCCAGCGCGACCGTCCCGGTGGGGGAGAGGGAGTGGATCTCGGTGTCGCCGTCGAGGTAGTACACCATGTCGTTCGATGCGCTCACCAAGGGCAGGTCGATGTCCTGGTTGGGCTTGAGCAGGGGCAGCTTGGCGGTGACGCGGGCGACGACCTGGCCGGCGGTGTCGATGAGCATCACGTCGTAGGAGGAGCCCACCCGCGCTTGGTTGCTCACGACCACGGCGTAGGGGCCGGGCGGAAGCGGGACCGCTGTGGGCGTCGTCGTCACCGGCAGCGGAGTGGGCGTCGGCCGCGCGGTGGGCTTGGCGGAGGGGGTCGATGCGGGCGAACCGCAACTCACCAGCGCGGCCGGCACAAGCAGGAGGATGGCAATTGTGCGGGCCTGGCGGATCATGGGAGAAACCCCGGTGAGTGGACGACGCGTGAATAACGCGCCGAACACGTCGGGGGTTACCAACGGGATGCGCGCGAGGCCGGCGAGGGTCAGCGCCGCCCCCGGCCCACCAGCCACCACGCGCCGGGAAGCAATCCTGTGGCCAGCACGAGCTTGATCGCGTCGCCGACGAGGAAGGGCTGCACCCCGAGGCTGAAGGCGGTCCCCGCGGTGACGTGAAGGTCGAGGGCGAGCCAGGTGGCGCCGATGAGGTAGATGAGCACCGTGCCGGCGAGCATGGTCGCCAGCGTGCGAGCCACGGTGCGGTCTCCGCCCCTCTCGGCCAGCCACCCGACCAGCGCCGCCGCGCCGATGAAGGCCACCACGTAGCCGAAGGCGGGGCCGCCGAAGCCGGAGCCATGGTTGGCGTACCACGGCACGCCGGCGATGCCGGCCGCCATGTACAGGAGCATCGACAGCGCGGCGCGACCGAAACCGAGCGCCGCGCCGGTGAGAAGGACCGCGAAGGTCTGACCGGTCACCGGCACCGGCGTGCCGGGGATGTGGAAGCTGACCTGAGCGGCCAGGCCGGTGAGCGCGGCGCCGAGCACGACCACGACGGCGTCCCGTGCTCGTTCGCCCGGGAGCATGTCGGCAAGCGTTGTGCGTGGTCTGGTGGCTGTCGCCATGGCATCTCTCCCCTGTGTCGCGAGGGCTTGCGGGCCTCGGTGCCGGGCAGAATACGGAACCGGGGTCGTCGCCGGTGAATGGCGCAGGTCTGCGGATGTCTGCGCCGTCCTCTCCGGGCGCGACCAGGCCGCCTTCGTAGGCGAGGATCACGGCCTGCACGCGAGACGACGACGCACGGTGGTGCTCCGCGGCCGTCGCCGGTCACAATGGGCCGGGAGGAACGACGTGGAACTGCGCAGCGGGACATGGACCGTCGGCCCGGCAGACGGAACCCTTGTCGTCAGGACCAAGCGCGAGGGTGCCGCAGCTCGCATGGGCCACGACCTCACCCTGACCGCGACGCGGTGGCACGCCACGGTCAGCATCGACGCCGAGACCCCCGATGCCTCCACGGTGCGCGCCACCGTCGACAGCGGGTCGCTGGTCGTCACCGAGGCGACGGGTGGCGCTATCGGCCTCAGTGCCTCCCAGAAGATCGAGGTGGAGACCAACATCCGGGAGAAGGTCCTGCACTCCGAGAAGCACCCGGAGATCACCTTCGCCTCCACCTCCGTGACCAGCGACCCGAGGGCCGGGTCGGTGCGCGGGGACCTCACCCTGGCGGGGAAGACCCGGCCGGTGACCCTCGCCGTTCGCCTGGACGATTCCTCCGGCAACCCCACCGCGAGCGCGACCACGTCGATCGTGCAGAGCGAGTTCGGCATGAAGCTGTACTCCGCCCTGCTGGGCGGGCTCAAGGTGAGGGACGTCGTCGAGCTGTCCGTCGACGTGACGCTCCCCCGTCAGTGAGCACGGTCGTTGTCGACGCCGGCCCCGCACTCGTCGAGCAATGGGTTGCCGCCGAGCTCGGCAACAGCAGTTACCTCGTTGTCGACACCAGCCGTGGCGAGGCCGTGGTCATCGACCCGACTCGCGACGTCGACCGCTACCTCGCCGCGGCCGCCGAGCGGGGCTGGTCGCTGGTGGCCAGCCTCGACACCCACGTGCACAATGACTTTCTCTCCGGCGGCCCCGACATGCGCGCAACCGCTGGCAGCGCGCTCCTGGTGCCGGCCGACAGTCGCATCGCCGGCGCCGACCGTGAGTTGAGCGACGGCGACGAGGTCGTGGTCGGGTCGCTTCGGCTCCGTGCCATCCACTCGCCCGGGCACACCCCCGAGCACCTCAGCTACCTCCTTGTCGACGCTGACGATCGCCGCCTCGCCATCTTCTCCGGCGGCGCGCTCATGGTGGGAACCATGGCCCGGCCCGACCTGCTCGGTCCCAGCCACACCTACTCACAGTCTCGGAGCGGACGCGACACGCTGCGCAACCGGCTGCTGACCCTGCCTGACGACCTGTGCGTGCTCCCCACCCACGGCGGTGGTTCGTTCTGCGGCACCGCCGTGTCGGACCAGAGGGTGACCACGATCGGCGCCGAGCGGCGCGACAACCCGCTTGCGACGGCCCCTGATTTCGCGCACTTCCTCGCGATCCACACCAAGCAGGGCAGGTACCCCGCCTACTACGCGCGGATGGCGCCGCTCAACCGCCTCGCCCGCGCCACTGCCGCGGTGGAGGCGCGCAGGCTGACGCCCGCGCAGCTCCAGGAGGCGCTGGACGCCGGGGCGGTGGCCGTCGACTGCCGCCCCCACGAGGAATTCGACGCTGCCCACGTGCCCGACTCGCTCTGCATACCGCCCGACGGCCCCTTCTCCGCATGGGTCGGGTGGGTGACCGACATCGACTCCCCCCTGGTCCTCATCGCCGGGTCGGCGAGCGCCGCTGACGAGGCGACCCGTCAGCTTGACCGCATCGGTTTCCGCGACCTGCGGGGCTGGATCGACGCCAGCGACTGGGTGGCCGAGGGCCGGACTGTGCGCAGCGTGACGCGCTGCACCATGGGCGACCTCACCGAGCGCATCCTCGACGGCGACGACATCACGGTGATCGACGTGCGCCAGGACGACGAATGGGCCGGCGGCCACCTGCCCGGCGCCGTGCACGCCCCGGCTCCCGACCTGGCCGGGATCATCGGACGGCTCGACCGCGAGTCGCCGATCGCGGTGCACTGCGCCACGGGCTACCGCGCGGCGCTGGGCGTGTCGATCCTCCTGCAGCACGGCATCAGCGACGTCCTGCACATCACCGACGGCGTCGACGCGTGGTCGGCGCTCGGACATCCCCTGGTCACGCCGGCCTGATCGTCAGCGGATCCCGGATGCAGCGGCCAGCGCCAGGCTGGAGACGCTGACCAGCACCCAGAGCGCAGCACCGAGCACCAGCGGGCGCGGGCCCGTGCGGCGCACCCCGCCGATGTCGGTCGACAACCCGATCGCGGCCAGCGCAATCGTGATCAGGAACACCGCTGCGGCGCTGAAGAGGCTGCGCAGAGATGGCGATGGCGGCACGACGCTGACCACCGCGCTGATCGCCACGAAGGCGACCAGGAACCACGGCACGAGCTCCCAGATCCTGGGCAGGTGCGCGCCGCCGCGCCAGCGGCCTCGCCACAGGGCGAGGCCGACGCAGATGGGCACGATGAACAGGGTGCGCGTCAGCTTGACCACCACGGCGTGCTGCGCGGCGCCGGCTCCGTACACAGAGCCGGCGGCGACCACCGAGGAGGTGTCGTTGATGGCGGTGCCCGCGAAGAGGCCGAACGCCTGCTGCGACATCGCGAGAGCGTGACCGAGCAGCGGGAAGACCACCACGGCGACCGCGTTGAACACGAACACCGTCGACAGTGCGTAGGCCACGTCCTCGGCGGCGGCATCGATCACCGGGGTAACCGCCGCGATGGCGCTGGCTCCGCAGATGGCGGTACCGACCCCCACCAGCGTGCGCAGGCTGGAGCGCACCCGCAGCGATCGTCCCAGCAGCGCGGCGGCGAGCAGACAGATCACCAGGGTGCCGACAAGGACAGGGAGTGAGTGGACGCCGGCTGACACCGCCTCCCCGAGCGTCAGCTGCAACCCCAGGCTGGCCACGGCAACCTGCAGCACCTGGTGGCTGCAGAGGTGCAGCCCGGCTGCCAGCGAGCGCCCGGGGCGGCGGCGCAGCGAGATGAGCACACCGATCACCAGGCCGATGACCGGGGCGCCGACGATCGGCACCAGCCGTCCCAGCCCTGTCGCCGCCGCCGCAATGGCGACGCACAGGCCGACCCCGAGCACCGCGCCGAGGCTGGGTCGGCGCCCGGGTGGTCCGCTGGCTGGCACGGTGGGAGCCTAGAGAACGGGTTCGTCCCGGCGCAGGACGCCGCCCGAAACCTCCCCATCGCGTTCACACGGTGTGCACACCCACCGGCGATCGTGATGGTCACATTCACCCGGCGTCACAAGGAGATCGCCATGTACTACCGACCAGCCCGGACCCTCTTCGGTCTCATCGCCGTCGGCGGAGCCGTTGCCGTGGGGGTCACAACCCACGACGCGGGCTTCACCGCCCTCACATTCGTCGGCGGGCTCCTGCTGCCCCGCATCCTCGGCGTACGCACCCACCGTGCCCACGGCTGGGGCTGCAAGGGAGGTGAGGGCCGCGATCAGATGCGCAGCCGCCTGGAGAGCCGCATGGAGACCTGGCACCGCCAGGCGCACGGCGACAGCCCGGGCGACCCGGCGCCGGCGACCGGTCCAGCCGGGGCATGAGCCTGCCTGCCGGGGCCGCTTCGGCGGTCCCGGTCAGCGCGCTCCGCGCCCGTCTACGATGAGCGCCACGTGAGGACTGTCCTAGTCGTCGATGACGAACCCGAGATCGTCCGCATCCTTCGGGACTACCTGGAGCGGGCAGGGTTCGAGGTCCTCACGGCGAGCGACGGAGAGATGGCGGTGGCCGCGGCCCGGCGCCAGAGACCGGACCTGGTCATCCTCGACCTCACCCTTCCGTCGCTTGACGGGCTCGACGTCGCCCGGGCCCTCCGCCGCGACGGTGAGGTCCCGATCATCATGCTGACGGCGCGCACCGAGGAGAGCGACAGGGTCGCCGGCCTCGAGCTCGGAGCGGACGACTACGTCGCCAAGCCCTTCAGTCCGCGCGAGGTGGTGGCGCGCGTGCGCGCCGTCCTCCGTCGCGTCGACGCCGTGCGGTCGCATGGCGACGTGGTCCGCGTCGGCAACGCCATCGAGCTCGACGTCCCCAGGATGGAGACCTCCGTCGACGGCAACCATGTCGAGCTGACCGCGACGGAGTTCCAGCTGCTGCTCCACATGGCGCGGCAGCCGGGCCGCGTCTTCACGCGTGCGCAGCTGCTCGACGCCGTCCATGGCGTCGCCGTGGAGTCTTACGAGCGCGCCATCGACGCGCACGTCAAGAACATCCGCCGCAAGATCGAGCGCGACCCGCACGCCCCGCGTCACCTCCAGACCGTGTTCGGGGTGGGCTACCGCCTCGCCGACACCGCGGCATGACCGAGCCCGGTGACGGTCAGCGTTGGTCGGGGCCGCGAGGCGAGCGTCCGCCATGGTGGCCCGCCGACCGGCCCTGGCCGCCGCCGCCGGGGCAGGACTGGCGGCGCCACGGGCGGCGGGTGGCGCGGCGCGTCGGCTGCGCGGTGGCCCTGCTGTTCGTGGTTCTCGGCGGTGCCGGCGCAGCCCTGATCTGGCTGTTGCTCAGCGTCACCGGCGCAGTGGGCTCGGCGCCCTTCGCGCGGGTCGTCTCCGGTGCCGGGTTGTTGCTCGGGATCGCCGCCGTGGTCGGCGCCGCGGTCGTCGTGCGCCGCCTCACCACCCCGGCGTCGCGCCTCGTCGAGGCCGCCCGGCGCATCGAATCCGGCGACTACTCCGCGCGCGTTCCCGTCCGAGGGCCGAGCGAGTTTCGCTCGCTGGCGCGAGCCTTCAACGCGCTCAGCGGCAAGCTCGAGGCCGAGGAGGCGAGGCGTCGGTCGGTGCTGGCCGACGTGGCCCACGAGCTGCGCACGCCGATCACGGTGATCCGCGGCCAGGCTGAGGGCATCATCGACGGCGTCTACGCCGCTGATGCCGAGCACATGCGCCCGGTCCTCGCAGCCACCCGCAGTCTCGAGGTGCTGGTCGACGACCTGCGCACCCTCGCTCTCGCCGACGCGGGCAGCCTGCACCTGCAACGCGAGCCGGTCGAGCTTGCCATCCTCGTCCACGACACCTTCGCGACCTTCGCGGACGTTGCGTCGGCTGCCGGCGCGCGCCTGTCCGCACGCATCGAGCCACCGGGGCTTGTGATCGACGCCGACAGCGTGCGCCTCGGCAGTGTGCTCGCCAACCTCGTCAGCAACGCCCTGCGCCACGTGCATCGCGGCGGCGAGGTGCGCGTCGACGCCCGGGAGTTCGGCGGCGGGGTCGAGGTTGTCGTGGGCGACGACGGCGACGGCATCGCGCCGACACTTCTGCCGCGCGTGTTCGATCGATTCGTCAAGGGCGTGGACTCGCCGGGGTCAGGTCTCGGCCTGGCCATCGTCCGTGACATCGTCGAGGCGCACAGTGGCACGGTGACCATGGCCAGCACGCTCGGCGCAGGAACCGAGGTGCGGCTGACGCTGCCGCCGGCCCACGAGAGCTGAGCCACGACGGTGAGGGTCGATCTGTTGTGAGCAGCGCGCGAGCACCCGCGACGGCGCGAGGCATCCTCGGCTACCTGGGCGCGCTCCTTGCGCCGGTGGCGGCCACCGCGGCGCTGGTGCCGCTGGGCGGCGGCGTGTCGCGCGACTACGTGTTCATCTACCTCGCGGTGGTCGCAGTCCTCGCCGTGGTGAGCGGACTGGGCGCCGCCACCTGCGCCGCGTTGGTGAGCTTCCTGCTCGTCGACTACTTCTTCGTCGCCCCCGTGCACACACTGACCATCGCCGACCAGACGGACGTCATCAACCTCATCGTGTTCGTCGGCACCGCGCTCCTCGTCGGCGGCCTGGGCTCGCGGCGGCGACGTGCGCAGCTGCGTGCGGAGGCGCTGTCGGTCGAGTTGCGCCACGCCAACGCTGAGCTGGAGCGGCTCAACCGCGAGCAGGCGGAGGCGGCGGCCGTGGCCGTGAGGCTGGCGCGCACCGAGCAGCAGGTGCACGCGCTCGAGGAGACAGACCGGCTCCGCGCCGAGCTGCTCGCCAACGTCTCCCATGAGCTGCGCACCCCCCTGGGCACGATCCTGACCGGCACCACCGACCTGCTCAACGACGGGGACCTGGCGCAGGCGGCGCGCGCCCGGATCAGGAGCGTCGTCGCCGAGACCCAGCGCCTCGGCCGCCTCGTCTCCGACATGCTCGACCTCGCCCGCATCGAGGGCCGAGCCCTTCGCCTCGATCCCGCCGAGGTGGCCCTGCGCGACGCGGTCGACGCGGCCGTCGAGCGGCTGCGTCGCACCTCCCCCGACCGTGTCGTGACGATCGATTTCGACGAGACGATCGAGGTGACCGCCGATTGGGACCGTCTCGGCCAGATCCTCGACAACCTCCTGCGCAACGCTGACCTGTACTCCCCCTCGGGGAGCCCCATCCGCGTCGAGGCCGCGCGCGGCAAGCGCTCGATGGTGGTGACCAGGATCATCGATCAAGGTCCGGGGATCCCCGCCGACCAGCGCGAGCGCATCTTCGAGCGCTTCGTTCGGTCCAGCGACGACGCCGACGCCCACGCTGGCGGGACGGGCCTCGGCCTGGCCATCGTTCGCGGACTGGTCGAGGCACACGCGGGGCGTGTGTGGGTGGAGGATCCGCGCGACGGAGAGGGGACCCGCCTGGCGTTCGCCCTTCCCGCCGCCGGTCCGTCAGCCGTCGCTGGCGAGGATGTGCACATCGACGTCGACGAGTAGCCGGATGAGGCGGCGCAGGGTCCGCGACTGGCGCCTGCCGGGAGTGCGCATGAGCACGATCTCCGTGCTGCCGTGGTCGCGGGCGTACTCCGCGACCGTGGCCGCGATGTCGTTGCCGTCGATCGTCACGAACTGACCACCTAGCTGGTGGATGAGTGCCGCGTAGCCGCCTAGCAGCTGCTTCTCTGCGTCGGTCCGGTGAGTCCGACGCACGGAGATGGCGGTCACCGCATCGTCCCGGCTCGCGGCGAGCCGTGCCGCCGTGGTCAGCAGTTGCTCCTGACCCGGGAGCGGCGGCACGCACACGAGCAGGCGCGGTCTAGCCTGCCACGGGGCGGCGATGTTCTTCGATGCCATGTAGCTGAGCAGGCGGCGGTCGGTGTGCTGGGCGACGCGGCGGAAGGTCAGTTCGCGCAGCATCGCCAGCACCGTCGGCCGAAACGCGCCCTGCAGCGCGCGCAACGCCGCCTGCGGACTCATGATCAGCCCGTCACGCAGCCGCTCCTCGAGCTCGGCGGGAACGATGTCGACCAGTTCGACCTCGTCGGCGGCGTCGAGTGCGGCGTCATCCACAACCGCCGAGCTCGGGTCGCGATCCATCAGCGTCCCCATGGCGGAAACGGTGCTCTCCAGGTTGCCGATGTCCACGGTGGCGATGACGGTGACGCCGGCGGCCCGGATCACGGGGATCACGTCGGCGACCAGCTCGCCTGCGGTGGTGTGGCCGGCGAGGTCGTCCACCGCCGCAACCTCTGGATTGCGCGCCAACAGGGCCGGCAGGTCGACAACGCCGCGCGCGGCGGCTGACCTGTGTCCGCCAAGGAGCGTCAGGCCGTCCAGCTGCCCGACGGCGGTCACGGGCACCGCCGCGACCACCACGTCAGTACCGCGCCCGGCTCGACGACGCGCCTCGTCGAGCATCGCGGTGGTCGTGCCGCAGCCGCGTGCGTACCCCATGTAGACACGCAGGCTGCCGATGCTGTGGGAGTCGCCCTGCAACCGGCGCAGCAGGCTGTCTGGGTCGGGCCTCTCCGGATCATCGCCCGCAGCGATGCCGTGCCGCGCGATCACATGCACGTCGACGTCGGGGAGACCCTCGACGATGCGGTCGACGATGTTGGGCCGCAGCGAGCCTACCAGTCCGCCTGCCTTCGGCTCACCGATGACCACGTGCCGCGCTAACCGCTCTCGCGTGGCGTCGATCACCGTGGTGGCGATGTCGACCCCGTCTCGCTCGACGACCCCACACTGCAACTCTGTCGATAGCCGCCGCCAGGTGACGTCATCAGCATCGGGGCTGGTGGCGTGCTCGTGGACGTGGACGATGGTGCAGAGGCCGCGACGGCGACGAGCCAATCGGGCGGCGCGGCGAATCAGCTGCTCGGCGCTGCTCCTCCCCGACACGGCGACGATGACGTCCTCCGGCGGCGCTTGGACGCCGCCGCGCTCGGTCCCCACCCGTTCGGCGACGAAGCGCAACCCGATTTCGCGCAGGGCCGCGAGGTTGCCGGGGCGGAAGAAGTTCTCGAGCGCGGTGTCGACCCGATCTGGGGCGTAGACGTTGCCGTGACGCATGCGCTTGCGCAGGGCCTCGGGGGTGATGTCGATGAACTGCACCTCGTCCGCGGCATCGAGAACGGTGTCGGGTACCGTCTCTTGGATGGTGATCCCGGTGATCTGTTCGACGAGGTCCTTCACCGATTCCAGGTGCTGGATGTTCATGGTGCTGATCACGTCGATGCCGGCCGCGCGGATCTCCTCGATGTCCTTCCATCGCTTGTTATGCCGCAACCCCGGTGCGTTGGTGTGCGCCAACTCATCGACCAGTGCCACCTGTGGCTGGCGCTCGATCACGCCGTCGACGTCCATGTCGGAGAGCGTCGTCCCCTTGTACGTCACCGTGATCCGGGGTATCACCTCGAGCGTGCCGATGGCCTCGGCGGTGTGCCGGCGACCGTGCGTCTCCACGAACCCGACAACCACGTCCTCGCCGTCCTCGCGCCGGTCGCGGCCCTCGCGAAGCATGGCGAATGTCTTCCCGGACCCAGGGGTGGCGCCGAGGTACACCTTGAGAAGCCCGCGGCGCTGCGGCCGGTCGGTCAGAACGGCAGCAGCGGTGGACGATACCGGCTCAGGAGGCTGCACCGGCATCGATCGCCATGTTGAGGGAGAGCACGTTGACGTGCGGCGACCCGAAGATCCCCAGGTCGCGGCCCTCGACGTGGGCTTCGACCACCTGGCGCAGCTTCACGGGATCGAGGTGCCGTGCCGATGCGACCATGGCGACCTGGGCCAGGGCCCCGGCCTCACTGATGTCGGGGTCGAAGCCCGTGAAGTCCCCGGTGACCAGGTCCACTGGCATGGGCGCGTTGCTGCCGTCGAGGTTCTTGGCCACCCCAAGACTGTGCAGGTAGTCGGTGTAGCCCGTGACGCGACTGACCAGGATCTTGCTGCTCGGCGCGAGGTTGCTGCCGGTGGAGTTGGCCGCGTTGCACGGCAGCGGCTTCCCGTTGGCGTCGACGGTGAACGACGGCCTGCTCTGGAAGTACCTGGTGTCGATGACGAAGATCGTGTTGCCCTGGTCATCCTTGCTGGTCTGGTAGACGACGTTGCCGCTCTTGTCGGTGGTGGTCTTGTAGTAGCACTGGCCGATCAGGCTGGAGCCGATGATGTTCCCCTTGCTGTCAGTGACAAGGCTGCCGTTGGCCTGGTGATTGAACGCCACCTGAGAGACGCCGGTCATCACAAGCGGATAGGCAATGCCGCACACGACTGTGACGGCCAGTGTGATACGGGTGCCGACCCAGAGTTCACGAAGAAGCTTGCGAAGCATGTGAGGCCTCCTAGGCCAGATGAACGGCCGTGATCAAGATGTCAATCACCTTGATCCCGATGAACGGCGCGACGACCCCTCCGACGCCGTAGATGAGCAGATTGCGACGAAGCAGGGCGGCGGCTCCGACCGCGCGATATCCGACGCCCCGCAGGGCAATCGGAATCAGGGCAATGATGATGAGGGCGTTGAAGATGACCGCGGACAGAATCGCGCTGTGTGGTGAGTGCAAACGCATGATGTTGAGCGCGCCCAGATCAGCCAGCGCGGGAGTGGCGATGAACAGTGCGGGAATGATTGCAAAGTACTTGGCCACGTCGTTCGCGATCGAGAACGTGGTCAGTGCGCCGCGCGTCATCAGCAATTGCTTACCGGTCTCCACAATCTCGATGAGCTTTGTTGGATTGGAATCGAGATCAACGAGATTGCCTGCTTCCTTTGCTGCCTGGGTTCCGCTCTGCATGGCCACGCCGACATCTGCCTGCGCCAGGGCGGGCGCGTCGTTGGTCCCGTCCCCCGTCATGGCAACCAGTTTGCCCTCGCCCTGCTCCTGGCGAATCAGCGCGAGCTTGTCCTCCGGGGTGGCCTCGGCGAGGAAGTCGTCGACCCCCGCCTCCTTTGCGATGGCCGCCGCGGTGAGGGGGTTGTCGCCTGTGATCATGACCGTGCGCAAACCCATCCGGCGCATCTCCTCGAAGCGCTCCTTGATGCCCGGCTTGACAATGTCCTTGAGGTGAATCGTTCCCAGGATCTTCTTGTTCTCGGCGACGACCAGTGGCGTGCCGCCGCTCCGAGCGATCTTCTCGACGTCGGAGCTGACCTTTTCGGGCAGGTCCCTGGACCCACCGTCAGAGCACCAACGCGCCACCGAGTCCGCCGCCCCCTTGCGAATCGAGGTTCCGGACTGGTCGACGCCACTCATCCGCGTGGTCGCGGAGAAGGGAACAAACTCCCATCCATCTGCGGAGCCCCCCGATGCACCGAGCCGCTTCGCTAGCGCGACGATGCTGCGGCCCTCAGGGGTTTCGTCAGGGAGGGACGCGAGATTTGCCGCCTGCACCAGCCGCTGCATGTCGACACCGCCTGCGGGGAGGAACTCTGAGGCTTGCCTGTTCCCCAGGGTGATGGTTCCGGTCTTGTCGAGCAGCAGGGTATCGACGTCGCCCGCGGCCTCCACCGCACGGCCTGACATCGCAATCACGTTCTTCTGCATCAACCGATCGATACCCGCGATCCCGATGGCCGACAGGAGAGCCCCGATGGTCGTCGGGATCAGGCAGACCAGGAGTGCGATGAGCACGGTCACGGTCACCGAGGTCCCGGCGTAGACCGCAAAAGGCTGCAGCGTCACCACGGCAAACATGAAGATGATCGTCAGCCCGGCCAGGAGGATGTTCAACGCGATCTCGTTGGGCGTCTTCTGCCGAGACGCCGACTCTACCAACCCGATGATCTTGTCGAGGAAGGTCTCGCCCGGGTTCTGGGTGATCTCCACCACGATACGATCGGACAGCACCCGGGTACCCCCGGTCACCGCGCTGCGGTCGCCTCCGGCCTCGCGAATGACGGGGGCCGACTCACCGGTGATGGCCGACTCGTCGACCGATGCGATGCCCTCGATGATGGTCCCGTCGCTGGGGATGACGTCTCCCACCTCGCAGATGACGATGTCACCCTTGCGGAGTTCCGGAGCCGGCACGGGAGCCTCCCTGCCGTCGACCAACCTGCGGGCGATGGTGTCCGTTCGTGTTCTCCGCAGCGTCGCCGCCTGCGCCTTGCCACGGCCCTCGGCCACAGCCTCGGCAAAGTTGGCGAACAGCACCGTGAACCACAGCCAGAGCGCGATCTGAAAGACGAAACCGCTGTTGGGGTCGTGGTTGAAGAGCCCCGTGACAAACGCATACGTGGTCATCAGGGCTCCGATGCCCACCACGAACATGACCGGATTGCGCGCCTGCCAGCGAGGACTCAGTTTCCGGAAGGAGTCGCCGAGCGCGGGAATCAGGATGGCGCGGTCCAGCAGGCTCTGGGTGCGACGGCGACGGGACCGGACGGGAGCGGGCTGCGGGTTTGGGGTGGACGCTACAACTGTCATTCCTGCTCTCAGTGAAGGTGACCGGCGACGATTTGCAGGTGCTCGAGGATCGGTCCGAGCGTCAGCGCAGGGAAGAACGTGAGCGCCCCGATCACCAGAACCACACCGATGAGCAGGAGCGAGAACAGTGGGGTGTCGGTGGGAAAGGTTCCCGCGCTCGCGGGGATCACCTTCTTCTTCACCATCGATCCGGCCAGCGCAAGGATCGGAATCAGGAACAGATACCGTCCCATCCACATGGCGAGCTCAAGTGTGGTGTTGTAGTAGAGGGTGTTCCCGGTCAGGCCGGCGAACGCGCTCCCGTTGTTTCCCGTCGCTGAGCTGAAGGCGTAGAGGATCTCGCTGAACCCGTGTGGTCCGGAGTTCAGAGGACCCACCTGACCTGGTGTCACCAAGACCGACAGTGCGGTGAAACCGAGAATAGACAGCGGAAGAATGAGGATGGCAAGCGCCGCCAATTTCACCTCCCGGGCGTCGATCTTCTTGCCCAGGTACTCCGGCGTGCGACCGACCATGAGCCCGGCGATGAAAACACCGAGAATGACGAACATCAGCATCCCGTAGAGCCCGGCGCCGATGCCGCCAGGGGTGATCTCACCCAACTCCATGGAGAGGAGCGGTACCAGGCCGCCCAGCGCGGTCAGGCTGTCGTGCGAGGCATCCACGGACCCAGTGCTGGTCCCCGTGGTCGATGCGACGAACTGCGACGACTGTGGAATGCCGAATCGGACGGACTTCCCCTCCATGTTTCCGCCCGACTGAGAGGCGCTCGCCACCTGCGTCACACCGGCTCCGTTGAGGGCTGGATTCCCGGCTTGCTCGGCGTAGATGGCGATGCCGGTCATGCCGGCTAGGATCACGCCCATCGCGGCGAGAACTGCCATCCCCTGCTTGATGTTGCCCACCATCCGCCCAAAGGTGAAGGTGAGTGAGATCGAGATGAGCAGGAGACTGAAGATGGTGAAGGCGTTGGTGAACCCGTTGGGATTCTCATAGGGATGCGCCGAGTTGGCATTGAAGAACCCACCACCGTTGTTGCCCAGGTCCTTGATGATCTCCTGCGACGCAACCGGCCCCTGCGCGATGGTCTGGGTGACACCGGTCAGCGTGTGGGCCTGGGTGTACCCAGAGAAGTTCTGGATCGCCCCTTGGGAAACGTAGACAAGGGTCCCGATGACCGCGATCGGCAGCAGGACGTAGAGGATCCCCCGCGTCACATCGACGTAGAAACTGCCCAGCGTCTTCCCCGACCGTCGCGCCAGCCCGCGGATCAGAGCAATCGCCAGTGCCAAGCCGGTGGCTGCGGACAGGAAGTTGTGCATCACCAGCGCGACCATTTGCGAGAAGTAGCTCATCGTGGCCTCGCCCGCATAGTTCTGCCAGTTCGTGTTGGTCGCAAAGCTGATCGACGTGTTCATGGCCAGGTCAGGGGCCACACCGGGGAACCCCTGAGGATTGATCACGCTCTGGAACGGCAGCCTGTCTTGGAAGCGCAGCAGCAGGAAGGTGACAAGAATGCTCACCACCGTCACCACCAGGGTTGCCGCCAGATAGCGAACCCAGGTCTGCTCGTCATCCTCCTTCACCCCGATGAGTCGGTACACACCCCGCTCGACCGGGTGGAGAACGCGGCTGAGGAGCGTGCGCTCGCCGCTGAACACCTTGGCCATGTACTTCCCCAGCGGACGGGCGCACAAGACCACCGCGGCGAAGGTGACCACGACCCCAATGATCTCCCAGAGCATCAGAACTTCTCCGGAAAGAGCATTGCGGCAACGAGGTAGATTATTGCCAGCAGAGCGATGATGCCGGCGACGATGTAGCCGGCCACGGGGCTCATAGCTTGGTGAGAGCGGCGACGTACGCCGCGCTGGCCAGCGTCAAGATGGTCAGGACGACGATCATGAGCAGGTCGACGTTCACGCTGCATCGCCCCTTGCACGGTGCCCAGGTGCGGTGAGCTGGATGACGGCGGGCAAAACGTGCCTCTGCACGGCGCGCGGATGGTAGACGAATGTCCGTCCCCTCATGGTGATCGCGTCACCCTGCAGGCGGAGGTAACGGGACCTGCGGAACAGCTGGCGGCGTCGCACGAGCAGGTCGACGGTGGAGTCGCCCACCACCCGTCCCAGAACAACGCCAAGGCTCACACCCGCCGAGTCGATCACCTGCAATCCGATCAGGCTTGCCAACGGCTGCCGGAGAGCGCGGCTCCTGCCCTCGTCCATGCCGGCAGGATCGCTCTGCAAGCGTGAACGCATGGTGAACGTTCTTTGCCGGTCAGCCTCTCGCCGCGCCCACCTCCGGGACGGGTCCGAATCGGTAGCCCTGGCGGCCGACGGTGACGATGACTCGCGGGTCGGCGGGGTCGGCCTCGAGCTTGCGACGCAACCGATTGACGAAGGTGCGCAGGTACGCGCGATCACCGGCATACGACGGTCCCCACACGCGCGAGAGAAGGGTGCGCTGCTCCATCAACCGTCCGGCGTTGCGCGCGAGCTCTGCCAGTAGCACGTACTCCGTCGGCGACAGCCGCACTTCGGCGCCGCCCCTGGTCACCGCACGGCTGCCGAGGTCGACGACCACGTCGTCGCAGCGGATCACCTGGCGTGCCTCCGCAGCGGGCCGCACACGGCGAAGGACAGCGCGCACGCGGGCGAGGAGCTCGTCGGCGCCGAACGGCTTGGTGAGGTAGTCGTCAGCGCCGAGGTCGAGGGCGCGCACCTTGTCGGTCTCCTCGCCTCGCGCTGAGATGACGATCACCGAGGGCTGGCGGCGGCCCTCCAGCGTCTCGAGGATCCGCCAGCCGTCGACGAACGGCAGCCCGATGTCGAGGAGAACCACGTCGAAGTCACCGCCTCGTAGGCTCTCGATCCCGGCACGTCCGTCGGATGCCGTGCTGACCCGGTGGCCGTGACGTTCGAGGCTGGTCACGAGCACCTGGCGCAGCGCCGCCTCGTCCTCGATGACGAGGATCCGTCCCGTCTCCGTTGCTGCCATGCCCCGTTCAGTGTGGGCGGTTGGTGGGGCCGGATGCCGCATTGCCGGTAGCATCCACGCATGATCCGGGCCCGCCTCGACGGCCGTCTCCTGCCCGACGTCCATGAGGTCTCCGACCTCGACCAGGTACACCCGGCTGCTGGCCAGCTGCTCTGGGTTTTCTGCGAGGCGCCGGCCGTGGCCGAGGTCCACGCCATCGCCGCACGTTTCGATGTTCACCCGCTGGCCGTCGAGGACCTGCTCAACAGCAACCAGCGACCCAAGCTCGACGACTACGGACACCAGTTGTTCATCGTGCTCTTCGGCGCCGTTCCCTCTGACGACGGCAGCATCGGTCTCGCCGAGGTGCACTTCCTGGTGGGCGACGGCTACCTCGTGACGGTCACCAGCGCCCACGTGCCCGCCCTTGACGCTCTCGAGCAGCAACTCGACCTTCGCAGCGAGCTGGCGGCGTGTGCTCCCGACATGCTGCTCTACCGCGTCTGTGATGCCCTCGTGGACAGCGTGTTCCCGCTGCTCGACCACATCGGCCAGCAGATCGACGACGTCGAGGACTCGGTGCTCCAGAACCCCGACCGGGCCACGCTGCGCGCGATCTTCGAATTGAAGCGAGACCTTCTCACCCTCCGCCACATCACCGGCCCCCAGCGCGACCTGTTGCAGTCACTGACGTCGCCGCGCACCGAACGAGTCGGCAAGGACACGCAGCTGTACCTCCGCGACGTCTACGACCACACGGTGCGCATCGTCGATGAGGTCGACACATTCCGCGACCTGCTCAGCGGCTCCCTCGACGCGTATCTCACGTCCATCTCCAACCGTCTCGGCGAGCAGACGCGGCGGCTGACCGTCGTTGCCACCATCTTCCTTCCATTGACATTCCTCACCGGCTTCTTCGGGATGAACTTCGCTTTTCTGGTGGGCCACATCGCCAGCACGCAGTCGTTCTTCCTCGGCCTGTCGCTCATGGCAGTGTCGGTGCCCACGCTGGTGTTCATTGTGACCCGGCTCAACCGGCGCGCCGACCCGCTGCCGACGGAACACACGCATCGGGGGCGGATTCGGATCAGCAGGTCAGCGCCGAGCGCCGGGCCGACCGTCGCCGACGGCAGTGGGAAAGCGATCCAACCGTAGCGCCCGGCGACGATCAATCCGGTGTGAGTCGCCACGGCGCGCCAACAGCCGCTTCGACCTCCTCGAGAAGTTCGCGGGATGCCTCCGACTCGAGGCACGTTGCGGCCTCGATCACCACCCGGTGGAGCAGTCCGCGCAGGCTGGCAATCTCATCCTGCGACCGCACAAGCTGCCGTCGCAGATCGTCCGTAGTGTGATCGACTGCGGCCATCGTCTCTGCCTCCTCGGGATCCGGTCATCTGGACATGGTGGCACCGTCCGGGGAAACCACGTCTGTCGCCGCGTGATAGGGTGCCGCTGCGCCCGAACCCAGCCACCGGAGACCACAACTCGATGACTGTCGGTAGGCCAGGCATCGACGCCGTCGGACCGAAGACGAGCGCGTTCGTTCCTCACGACCTGCGTGCCCCCATTCCGGCGATCGGCAGCGGACCGCTGTCCGGCCTCAGCGCTGTAGTGAAGGACGTCTTCGACATCGCCGGAGAACGTGCTGGCGGCGGTAGCCCCGAGTGGCTCGCCGACGCTGCGCCTGCGGCGTCGACAGCACCCGCACTTCTCCAGCTGCTCAACGCCGGCGCGACCATCGTCGGCAAGACTGTGTGCGACGAATTTGTGTACAGCGTCACCGGCGCCAACGCGCACTACGGCACGCCGGTCAATCCGCGTGCCCCCGATCGCCTCCCCGGCGGGTCGTCGAGCGGCTCGGCAAGCGCGATGGCGGCCGGTGCCTGCGACTTCGCGCTTGGCACCGACACGGGCGGCTCGGTGCGGGTGCCCGCCGCGTTGTGTGGTGTGTTCGGGATCCGAACCTCACATGGCCGGGTGCCGATCGGTGGTGTGCTCCCCATGGCGCCGTCCTTCGACTCGGTCGGCTGGTTCGCTGCGAGTGCCGGCGTGCTGCGACGGGTTGGCGATCATCTCCTCGGCCCCGGGCGTGTTGCCGCGACCATCGATCGAGTTCTCCTTGCGACCGATCTCCTGGATTCAGCTGACCCAGAGGTGGAGGCGGGTGTCCAGCAATTCGTGTCGCGATTGCACCGCGACCTTCCCCAACCCGAGGAGATCGCTCTCTCCGATGGGGCCATCTCCGACTGGGTCGAGTGCTTCCGGGTCGTCCAGGCATTCGAAACCTGGCTGACGTTCGGAGATTGGATCACGGCCAACGCTCCCCAACTCGGCCCGGGTATCGACGAGCGTATGCGCTACGCGGCGGCCGTCACGGCTGACCAGGTCGCGCAGGCACGCTCGCTGCGCGACGTGATCAGGAAGCGGTTGAACGATGTTGTGAGGCCCGGGACCATCGTTCTCATGCCGACGGTGGCCTGCATCGCGCCGCGGTTGGACGCATCGGCGGAGGACCTGCAGCGGTTCCGCAGCCGCACCATGGCATATACATGCGTCGCCGGCCTGGGAGCCCTGCCGCAGGTGTCTGTGCCAATCGGTCTCGCGGGCGGTGCGCCCATCGCAATGTCGATGCTGTCATGGGCCGGCGGCGACGAAGACGTCCTGGATGCGGCGGCTCGCATCGCCGTCCACTGCGCACCCTGACGCCTCGCAGACCCTGAACGTATACTCGGCTGCCTGCGGGGGAGCCTTGGTCATTGACGGCGGCCTGTTCGCAGGGCTGCGCCGGCGGGCCGAGCTAACCCGCGTCAGGAGGAGCGATCGTGACGGTCCTGGCAGTGTTGATACCGGTTGCAGTCGTTGGGCTGGTCATCTGGATCATCGTGGGGATGAAGCAGCGCGCGGCGGAACCATTCACCCTGGCCAGTGCCACCGCCCTGTACGCACATCTCATGATCATCATCACTGCGACCGCGGCGCTCTGCGGCGGCGTCCTCGTGGTGAAGGTCCTCGCTGGATTCATCAACATCAACTATTCGTATTCCGCAGGGTTCTTCTCCGGGTCGTCGGGAACCCTTTGTCCGACGGGAGCGCCGGCAGGTGCCTGCACCGCGCCGCCCCAACCCGACTTCACCCCACAGCGGACTCAAGACCTGGTACTGGGTCTCACCCTGGTCATCGTCGGCGTCGCCGCCGCCTTTGCGCACAGGGCGCTCGCCCAGGCGCTCAGGAGTTCGCCAGGTGGTCGCCCTGTGTGGGTGGAGCGGGGTGCGGCCATCGCTTTCACCGCCCTCTATGGATTCGGTGCACTCTTTGGCCTGATCGCTGGGGCCTCCGCACTGATCAGCTATTTCGTCGTCCCCGGGTCGCCCATATCTGGGTACACGAATACCTTTCCGATCACGTCGGGAGGGCAGCCGTTCGGTGACCTCGTGGGCGCCGCCGTCCTCTTCATTCCAGCCTGGGCGGTCGTATCACTCTCCCTGCGTCGCTCGTTGAAATCGAGTGCCCTTCTTCCACCGCCGGCGACAGGTCCGGTGATGTCGTGAGTGTGGCGGTAGCCGGCAGCGCCTGACTTCGAGGTCGTGGAGGAGTTCGGCAGGTCGCCTGGCGGTTCTGCGGTGAGCGGACTCGATGGTGACGGGTCGTGACGGAAGGTGTGCGACCAGCGCTCGTCAGTCGTGTGAGCGGTCCATCGCGCGAGGACCTCACAATGGCCGCAGCGCCGTGCCTCCTAGCCAGGTGCCGCGCTGTTCGTATGACAGACTAGGCTGTCGAGCGTGCACCTCGTTCCCGCTTGCCTCGACATATCGCACGGTCCGCGGAACTCAGAAGTGCCTGGAGATCGCTCCCGGCCTCGGGGTATGCCGCGACCCCAATGGTTGCGCCCACGACTGCCAATTGTCCTGCGACTCTGACAGGGCTTGTGATCGTGCGCTGCAGCTTTCTTGCTAACGCGGATGCCGACTCGTCGGTTGCCCCGGCGAGCAGGATCATGAATTCGTCGCCACCCCATCGCGCCACCGTGTCGGACTCGCGCACCGCCTCCAGCAAGCGCCCCGAGATCTGCTGAAGAACGACGTCGCCGCCACCATGACCGAGGCTGTCGTTCACAACCTTGAAACCGTCGAGATCTATGGCCAATATTGCAAACGTGGTTCCTGCGCGTTTGGAGACGAGCACTGCCTGATTGATGCGGTCATAGAGCAGCACACGGTTAGGTAACCCGGTGAGGTGGTCATGGAGCGACACGTGAAGAAGCGCTTCTCGCTCCGCGGCCAGCTCGCGTGTGAGCTCATCCATACGCTGGTCGAAGGCGCGCGCGACTTCGACCAGGCTGGCGTCGAAGCTCACCCGCACGGCGTTGAGCGCGTCGGAGAGGACGCTGCGGGGGGTCCTGAGGCGTAAAGCTTCCTCACGAAGTATCTCGACGATCGTGTCGCGCCAGATCAGATGCGCCCTTGTCAAGTTGACGGTCGACTGCTGGAGCGAGGCAGCCAGGTCGCCGCGGTCGGCGATGTAGAGCATCTCCTCAGGCGAGACCGGCACCCGATAGGCGATCCAGCGCGCCGTCATGACCGTGGCGAGCCAGTTGATGCCTCGCGACCGCTCGACGTACTTCGCGTCGGGAGGCCGACCGACCCAGCCGTAGTGCGCGGCGCGTGAGCTACAGAGGTCCCAGCAGTCTTCAGCTCGGAGAGCGAGGGCGAAGCCCAAAGCTTGACCGGCATCGGGTGCTGGACGCGTCACCTCGCGGCTTTCAGCCTGGCTCGCGGGCCGACTGGACAATGGGGGAGACGGCTCCACGGACGTCATCCTATCCGGATCACGACGGGCGATCAGAGCCGCGGTGAGGAGCGTGACCCCGTGTGTGACAAGTCTTCACGCATGGAGCGACAGCCGCGTGGATCCGTTACAGCGGCCATGAGGCGGGCAGCCGCGACTGAGCGATGTTACTCGCGGTGCGTCGGCATCCTGCGACCACGCGCTGACCCGCAATACTCGCAACGCAAGTAATCCTTACGGTATAAGAGAATTTGGCGGAGGGAGAGGGATTCGAACCCCCGGTGGCTTGGCGGCCACTGCGGTTTTCAAGACCGCTCCGTTCAACCGCTCCGGCATCCCTCCGCGCAGTCACGCGCTCTCCGATCCGCCTTAGGCGGCCTCATCGCCGCACGAACCGACGAGCTGGTCGGCCAGCTCACCAAGGCGGCTAATGTCGGTCTTGATGAGTACCACGGCATTGGTGGCCGTGGACGCGCGCACCACCCGTTCGTCGTTGGCCGGCAGCGCGGTGAGCAGCACCAGCGGGATCTCGCGCAACGCCGGCGACGAACGCACGGCTGCGCAGACGGCCAGGCCGTCCTCCTCGGGCATGTTCACGTCTGTGATCACCAGGGCGGGGTTGAGGGAGAGCAGCATCTCGATCGCGGCGCGGCCGTCCGCGGCGGTCACCACGTTGTGGCCGTGCTTGACCAGGAGCAGACGCCCGAGCTCGCGGATGTCCGGATCGTCGTCGGCGAAGAGCACCGTGGCCAGTGACGCGTCCTCCGTTCCCATCCATGAGGAGCACATCCGAACCACCCGGTCCGCCCTTCCGGTGCTGGCGATGCGGTCCTCGCGGACCTGTTGTAGCAGGTCACCCAGCTCCTCCGGCAGGAACCTGAAGGCGACGCCAACGTCGCGGCCTATCACACCGGCCGCGGCGGTCAGCGCACCAGCGCCTCGAGCTGAACAGCATGCTGCTCGAGGTGGCCGACGAGGAATTCATCCACGATCCCGGGCAGCTCCATCGTCCCGAAGGTGCTGTGCTGGCCGCGAGCCGTCCACGCCTCGGCATCGAGCCCGAGAAGAGACNNCGGGCGCCGTCATTCCGCGATCGACCACCTGTGCCATCTCGGCCGTCCAGTAGGGGACGAACTCCGCCATGTGGGCCCACACCTGGCCGGCCTCCCAGCGCTCCCCGGTCGGCGGGTCCGGCTCGGTCAGCGCACCGGCAGGGTTCTCACGCGAAGCGAGTACGTGCAGTCGCTCCGTCACGGCGTCGAGACGCTCGACAAACCCAGCAGCCGCGCTGGTCATCTCAGCCGCCGCAACGGCGACCCGGCCACGATCCGGTTGCGCAGGCTGCCAAGATGGTCCACGGTCAGCACCACCTCGTCGCCGGGACGCAGCCACGGGTACGCCTCGCCATCGTGCACCAGGGCCAGCTCGAGGATGCAGCCGGTACCGCATGTGCCCGAGCCGACGACGTCGCCGGGCTCCACCCGTGTGCCTCGCGATGCGTAGCTGATCATCTCGCCGAAGCTCCAGAAGATCTCCTTGAGCGACGCGCGCGAATACTCCCGGCCGTTGACCGTCGCGGTCATGGTGAGGTCGAACGCACGGCCGCTTCGAGTGTCGGCTATCTCGTCAGGCGTGACCAGCATGGGACCGATCGTGGTGGCGAAATCCTTGCCCTTGACGGGTCCCATGCTCAGCTTCATCTCGCGGCGTTGCACATCGCGGGCGCTCCAGTCGTTCATCACACAGTAGCCGGCGATGCGCTGCTCGGCCTCCTCCGGCGTGAGGTCGGCGCCACCCCGTCCGATAATCGCCGCCACCTCAAGCTCGAAATCCAGTTCGGCGCTGCCGGGTGGAATCGCGATGTCCTCACCGTCGCCGGCGATGGCATACGGGTTGCTGAAATAGAAGACAGGCAGCTCGTACCAGTCCGGGTTCATCTCCAGGCCACGCCTCTTCCGGGCCGTCTTGACGTGCTGTTCGAACGCGTAGAAGTCGCGCACCGTCGGTGGCCGCGGGATGGGCGCGCGCAGCGCGACGTCGGCGAGTGCAAACACGTCGGTGGGATCATGCCGGGCGGTCTCCGCGGCAGCCGCAAGGCGCTCGCCGTCATCGCCGAGCAGGCCGAGCAGGCTCGCTTCCTCGGCCAGCGCATGCACCTGCGCGTCGACCACCAGTCCGACGCGATCGAGTCCTTGCGCCTGGCGTCGAAATGTCACCCAGCGCATCCGCCCTGCCTCCTCTCTGCGACCGTGGCCCCGCCCCACAGTACATATACTGGCCCTCCCACGGGGAGGTGGCTGAGAGGCTGAAAGCGCCCGCCTGCTAAGCGGGTGAGGGATGTTAAGTCCCTCCGGGGGTTCGAATCCCCCCCTTCCCGCCACTCCGCTGCGGACAATCCCTCCAGGGTGAGGTGGACGTCCAGCCGGCATTGTGCAGACGTTGCGTCGACCCTTCTATACCGTCAGGATAGCGCCGTGACATCGGTGTCTCCGCGGCCTCACTCGTGGGATGTGGCGGGCAGCTACTTCGAGGCCTGCAACTGCGACGCCATCTGCCCGTGTCGTACCGTTGGCGACCGGGCGGGCGGTCGTTCCACCCACGGCATCTGTCAGTTTGCCCTCTCCTGGCTCATCGACAAGGGTAGGGCGGATGATGTCAGCCTCAACGATCTCGCTGTCGTGATGGCCGGTTGGTATGACGACGATGAGCCGAGCTCGCCGTGGCGAGTCAGCCTCTACGTTGACGACCGCGCCGACGACGCGCAGCACGAATCTCTGACAGCGATCTTCCTCGGCCGGGCGGGAGGCACGGTTTGGGACAACTTCGCCGCTGCCATCGGCACCGTGCATGAAGTGCGCCGTGCTCGGATCGCCCTGTCACACGTGCCGCGGCGATGGCTGATCCGGGCCACCACCTTCGTCAGCGTGTCGGCCAGGGTCCCGGTGGACGCGCCCGCCGCGGTAGCGTGCGGCATCCCCGGGTTGGATCGGCCAGGCCAGGAGGTGATCTCCGACACATTACAGGTGAGTGACCCGCCGCTCTCTTGGGATCTCCACGGGCGGTGCGGCTTCGCGACGGATTTCCACTACAGCGGCACACCGCGTGGGTCAGGGTTTGCGTGAGCAGACTGGTTTGTTGGTCGTGTTCTCGTCCGCGACATTCAGAACGGGAGCGAGCAGTCTTCGTGCGATGTCGCGGCTGTCTACCGGCCGCGAGCGGCCACCTCGCCGGCCGTGGCCAGTGCGCGACTGAGCCGATCCGGCGTGCTCGTGAAACACAGCCGGAAGCGCTCCTCCACCGCGAACGCGATCCCGGGAGTGACCAGCACCCGCTCGCGGGCGAGGGCGGCCACGTACTCCAGCGTGTCCGGCCAAGGACTGCGGATCCACAGGAAGATGCCCCCCTGCGGCTCGGCAACATCGAGGTTCACAGCCAGCGCCGCATCACGAGCGTGGTCGCGCAGAACGCGGTAGCCGTCGACGCTGATCTGCCACGAATCAAGGTGCAGCAGCGCGCGCTGCACGGTCGCTGAGGCGTTGACCATGCCCAGCGCGCGCATGCAACTCTCCAAACCGCGGCCGATCTCCTCACCGGTCAGCGACGGGTGCAGGGCCAGGTAGCCGATCCGCTCGCCGGCCAGGCCCATGTCCTTGGAAAACGACCGCGCCAGCACCGTGTGTTCGTAGTGGTCGAACGCCTCCACACGGCGCGCAGGCTCGTACACGAGGTTGCGGTAGGCCTCGTCGACAACGAGCAGGATGCGCCGGCCGGTGCGCCGGTTGTGGTGCTGGAGGACGTCCGCGATGGCGCTCATCTCGTCGTGTTCGATGACGTGGCCGCTGGGGTTGCTCGGCGTGTTGATGATCAGGGCCGCGGTCCGGTCCGTGAGCGCGCGCACCAGGGCATCGATGTCGACGCGCTGGCTGGCGTCGTCGGCGCGCACCGGCACGAACGTCAGGCCGCCCGTCTCGCAGTAGGGCGGGAACTCGGGGAAGTACGGCGCCACACCGACCACCTCGTCGCCCGCGTCGAGGAACGCCCGCAGCGCCAGGCAGATCGCCCCGGCCGCGCCACCTGTCATGGCGATGCAGGCCGCCGTGACGCCGGCGACCCCGACATCCTCGGCGGCGCGCTCGCGCAACTCCGGGTAACCGAGATTGGGCATGTACGCATTTCGACCCGGGTAGTCCTCGGCAGCAGCGCGCATCAACGCCTCCCGTACCACCGCCGGTGCGTCCAATGGTTGCCCGAGAGAGAGATCGATCACCGAGTCGTCGCCGTGGTCGCTACGCAGCTGCTGGCCCTGGGCGAACATGCGGCGAATCCATCCGCCGGCCTCGACCTGCGCGGTGGTCCAGCGCGACAGCGGCGACCGTTTCACCGCCGCCGGCTCAGGCGATCGACTCGGTGCCGCGCATCCCGCCGGTGTGCCACGAGTACGGGTACTCGCGGTCCACTAGCTGTCGCGCCACCTCGGTGCGGTGCAGGGGCCGGAAGGTGTCGACCATCACAGCCAGCTCGTCGGTCTCGCGCGGCCTCTCGGCCGACGCCTCGAGCGCGCCGGGTTGGGGACCGTGGGGGACGCCGCCGACGTGGTGGGTGAACGAACTCTGCTGCACGCCGCGGCGTGCAGCGTAGTCACCGTCGACGTAGTAGAGGACCTCATCGGAGTCGAGGTTGCTGTGGTGGTATGGAAGCATCACAGCGTCTGGATCCCAGTCCAGCTTGCGGGGCACGAACGAGCAGATCACCACGTGGTGTGCCTGGAAAGTCTGGTGGATCGGCGGGGGCACGTGGAAGCGCCCCGCGCGCGGCTCGAAGTCGTGGATGTTAAACGCCACCGGGTAGATGGTGCCATCCCACCCGACCACGTCGAATGGATGGTGATCGAGGTGGTAGCGGGTCACCCGGCCGGCGCGTTTCAGCCACACCTCCGCCGGTCCGTCGCCGCCCGCCTCGAGTGCTTCCGGGCCGCGGAAGTCGCGCTCGGAGTAGGGCGCGATCTCGGTCAGCTGGCCGTTGCGCGCGCGATAACGATCCGGCGAGTCGACCAGGCCCGTGACCTCGACGGCGAGGATGCGCACGTCGTCGAGCGAGTCGAACTCGATGCGGTAGATGGTGCCGCGCGGGATGACCACGTAGTCGTGTGGGCCAAAGAGCAGCGAGCCGAACTGCGTGTGCAGCGTGCCCGCACCGCGGTGGACGAAGAGGATCTCGTCGGCGCTGCCATTGACGCACAGCACCTCCTGCTGGCGGATCGGGAACGCCAGCCCGATGTGCACGTCGTCGTTGACCAGCAACCACTTCCGGCCACTGATGACGTCACCGTCGGGCTGGAGGTTGAACCCCTGCAGGTGCGCGTGCTCGTGAACCTGCTCGCGCTCATGCGCCATCAGGTCGGCGGGTCCCTCGCTGATGTCGTGCGCCGCTTCGGGCATGTGGCGGTGGTAGATCAGCGACGACGGCCCGCTGAACCCCTCACGCCCGAACAGCTCCTCGAAGATCGGCTTGCCATCCACCTCGAAGCGCATGTGGCGCTTGCGAGGAATCTCGCCGAGGCGGCGGTACGTTCTCACCCCGAGAGATTAGAGGTTGCCGCGCGCTGCCTGTTCGCGCTCGATCGCCTCGAACAGTGCCTTGAAGTTACCCTTGCCGAAACCCTTGCACCCCTTGCGCTGGATCACCTCGAAGAACAGGGTGGGCCGGTCACCGACAGGCCGCGTGAAGATCTGCAGCAGGTAGCCGTCGTCGTCGCGGTCGATGAGCACACTGAGATCCTCGAGGCGGTCGAGGTCCTCATCGATGCCCTCTGCGCGGTCCCCGAGTGCCTCGTAGTACGACCGTGGCGCCTTGAGGAACTCCACGCCGCGTTGGCGCATTGCATCCACTGTGCCGACGATGTCGTCGGTGTGCACGGCGATGTGCTGCACCCCGCTGCCCCGGTAGTAGTCCAGGTACTCCTGGATCTGTGAGGCGGCGACGCCCACGGCGGGCTCATTGATCGGGAAGGTGATCATGCTGCGCGGGTCGCGCGCCACCTTGCTGCGCAGGGCGCTGTACTTGGTGGCGATGTCTTTCTCGTCGAACTCCTGGAAGACGTTGAAACCGAACACCTCGGAGTAGAACGCCACCCAGTCGTCCATCTTGCCCAGCTCGACATTGCCGACGGTGTGGTCGATGAAGCGCAGACCCACCCCGCGGCCGTTCTGCCTCTCCTCGCGGTAGCCGGGCCAGTGCGCGCCAGCGTACTCGTCACGCTCGACGAAGTGGTGCACAGTGTCGCCGAACGTGGCCACCGAGGCGAAGGTGAGCGCGCCGTCCTCATCGCTGACCGTGACCGGCTCACCCACCCCGTGCGCGCCACGCGCGGTGGCCGCCTCGTACGCGGCGCGCGCATCGGCGACACGCAGCGCGATGGCTCGCACGCCGTCGCCGTGCTGGCGCACATGCTCCGCGATGGGCCCGTCAGGTGTCAGGGGCGCGGTGAGGACGAGCCGCACCTTGCCCTGCTGGAGAACGTAGGAGGCGCGGTCGCGCACCCCGGTCTCGGGACCTGCGTAGGCGACGACGTCGAACCCGAAGGCGTTGCGGTAGTGGTGCGCGGCCTGGCGGGCGTTGCCCACCCAGAGCTCGACGTGGTCGGTTCCCTCGAGCACCGGCGTTCCGAGCTCGACCGGTGTCTGCAGGGTGTCGGTCACGCTGTCACAGCCTCCATCTCCAGGCGGCTCGTCTCGAGGCCCTTCCAGAAGGCATTGACCCCGTTGAGCATCTCGGCCGCACCGTCGAGGAACTTCTGCTGGTCGAACCCGGGCCGCTGGAACGCGCCCTCGAGCTCGTCCATCGTGTGGGCGGCGTGCTGGTCCTCGACACGGTCGTGCCATGTGAAGAAGGCGAGGCGAAGGTCCGGGCACTCGCGGTCCTTGAACTGGTCGAGCCCGTGGATCAGCTGCTTCCAGAAACCGGCGGCGGCCCAGTGCTCCACCGCGAAGCTGGCGCCCTCGGCGACATCGGGATCATCACTGCCGTAGATGCGCGCCAGCTCGTCGCAGAAGAACAGCGTCTCCTCGCGGCCGAACTTGCGCTTCCCGAGGTCGTCGAAGCCGAGGCCGACAGCCTCGCCCACCTTGACGAGCCACTCGAAATGGCGCGCATTGAAACGGTAGACGCCGCCGTCGACCGTGCCCTCGGTGGAGACCAGTGCGGGATCACCCTCGCGGTCCTTGTCCTCGTCGCTGCGGGCGCTGCTGTCGCGCGGCGATGTGCGTCCGTCGTTGAAGACCACGCCAAGCTCGTTGACGAGGATCTCGCAGGACTCGCGCGCCTGCGACATCGTGGGCGCGTTGATCGTCTTGAGCAGCTGGGCGACGATGAACAGGTTGCTGAACACCGAGAACTGCTGGACCAGGTCGCGCACCTGGGCGCGCGAGGCATCGCCCTTGTCGAACCACACGCAGTACTCGTTGTTGGTGACCACGGGATGGCTCATCACCGTTTCGCGCACCTGGTCCAGGAAGCTGTCCCAATCCGACGCCGACGCGGTACGGGGTATCTCACTGACGACGGTGGACATGAGGGCCTCCTGCGCCTGTTCGTTAGCACAAACCAGACTAAAAGTTTGGCCCCCCGTACACCATCTGTCCACCAAGTCGGCGATTCAGTGGACAGATTGCGCTCCTCTTGCCAATAATATTTCACTATGACAAGTCAGGCCCCTTCCAGACGCGGCTCCCGCCCACAATCTGCCGTGCCTCCCATCGACGCCGTCGACCGCCGCCTCCTCGAAAACCTCGCGTCCGACGGTCGTCTGTCGGTGGCCGCGCTTGCGGAGCGCACCGGTATCTCCCGCGCCGCCACCTACACCCGTCTCGACAACCTGCGCGACAACGGGGTCATCGAGGGCTACTCGGTGCGCGTCAACCCGGCGCGGGTGGGCCTCGGCGTCACCGCCCTCATCCTCGTCTCCGGCCGCCAGCCGGCGTGGCGATCGCTGCGCGCCCGCCTCATCTCCATGCCGGAGGTGGAGTACTGCGCCTTCACCACCGGCGAGTACGACGCGCTCCTGCTGGTGCGCGTCCCCGACGTGGAGACGCTGCGTGACGTCGTCCTCGAGCGCCTCCAGGCCAGCGAGGAGATCCGCGCCACCCAGACCATCTTCGTGCTCGAGGAGCTGGTCAAACGACCCCTGGTGCTGCCCCAGGCCTGAGTCACATCAGCCGGATCTCGCCCGCGACCTCGAAGATGGCCTCGATCTCGACGGCGGCTCCCAGGGGCAGCTCACTCACGCCGACGGCGCTCCGCGCGTGGCGTCCGGCCTCGCCGAGCACATCGACGAACAGCTCTGAGGCACCATTGATCACAGCCGGCTGGCCCTCGAAGCCTGGTGCGCTGCGCACGTAGCCGGTGAGGCGCACCACGCCGGCGATGTCGTCGACGGAGCCGAGCTCCGCCGCCGCGGTGGCCAGGAGGTCGAGGGCGATGGCGCGAGCCAGGGCCTGCGCCTGCGCGGCGTCGATGTCAGCGCCGACCACGCCCGCCACCACGCGTCCATCGGCGCGAGAGACGTGCCCGGAGAGGTAGAGGAGGCGGCCGCTGCGCCGCGCCGGCACGTAGCTGGCCAGGGGCGCCCCCACCGGCGGAAGCGTCAGCCCCAGCGTCGCCAGCCGCTCGCTGAGCATTGTCAGGATTCGCTCAGGTAGCTCGCGTTGGCGCTGAAGGAGGAGGGTGCGAAGCCGAACGCCGTGGGCACGGCGTCGATGCGGGTGATGTTGTGGCGGGCGAGCATGCGCAGCTGCGCGGGCGTCACCGGCGGGTTGCGCAGAACCTTGTCCATGACCGCCGCCGCCGGCAGCAGGGCGCCGACGGGCACGTGCACCTTGATGCGCAGGCCGGCGCCGATGGCGTCGTGGATGATGTCGACGATGTTTTCGTAGGTGATCTGCTCGGGGCCGCCGATCTCGATCGCGGACATGCTCGGCCCCCGCTCCAGCGACAGCACGATGCACTGGACCACGTCCTCGATCGAGATGGGCTGGAAGAGGGCTCCGCCGTCGCCCGCGATCGGGACCACGGGAACGCTGTAGCGCACCAGGCCTCGCAGGGTCGTGAAGAAGCCGTCCCCGCGGCCGAAGATGAGGCTCGGCCGCAGGGTGGTGAAGCCGATGCCGCTGGCCATCACCGCCTGTTCTGCGCGCCACTTGGCGTAGTGGTACGGGAAGCGGGGGTCGGGGTCGGCGCCGATCGCGCTGATGTTGACGAGGTGCCCGACGCCGGCACTGAGAGCGGCCGCCACGACGTTCTCGGTGCCGCGGCGAATCACCGCGTCGAAGGTCTGCTTCCCCTTCTCGCGGATGATCGCCGTGAGGTGAACGACGGCGTCGCAGCCCGTGAAGGCCTCGGTCAGGCCGGCTCCCGCCACCACGTCGGCGCGCACCACGGTCAGCCCCTCGCGTGGGGCCACCTTGCGAGTACCGCGCGCCACGAGGACGACGTGGTTGCCGGTCGCCAGCAGGGCGCGCGCGGTGTTCCTCCCCACGAAGCCGGTTCCCCCGGTGATGGCGACACGCACCTGCTTGGCTCCTCATCTGTTGACGCGCCGCCGAGCGTACGAAAACGCCGTGCGGCGGTGATCAGCCCAGGGCGGCCGGGCCTTCAGCGCCGGCGAGCTCCTCGGCGGCATCGTCGTCCACGCCGCCGTGCACCTCGGGCTCCTCCTCGGCGGCGAGGGCTCGCTCCATGGCCATCGGGAGCCTGTCCAGGGCCCGCGCAAGGGTCCGGCGCACGCGACGGTGGAAGAGGCCGCCGACCAGCCGGGCAAGGCCGAGCAGGCGGAGCTCGGCGTCGACATCGATCACCGTGCCACCGTCAGCGCCGGCGACCACGGTGTTGCGCACCACCAGGTCGACCAGCCGGTCGTGCTGGCGCACCTCGATGACGTCTCCCTCGATGGTGACGTCATCCTCGCTTGTGCCCGCCAGCAGGAACGACCGCACCCATCCCACCGGGGCGTCGACGCGGAACTGGCTGGTCACCTGCACCAGGAGAAGTGTGCGTGACGGCTGCCGTGGCCGTCCCCTCGGCGCGGGCCGGCGGTCAGGCCGCTATGGCTGGGCTCCTTCCGCAGCGTGATGCATCTCCGTCGCGGGCATCTCCATCATGCGCAGCATGGCCACCCCCCCGGTGCGAAGGAAGCGCACCAGCAGCACCGCCATGAGCACGAGGACGGCAATGTTCAGGAAGGTGTCGTAGTTCCATGAGACGGCGGTGTCGAACACGGTGACGTGACGGTTCGTCGGCGTCAGGCCGCTGACGTTGAAGAGCAGGCCGACAACAAGACCGGCCAACGCCATCGTCAGGTACGAGACGGCGAAGAGGTAGACGGCAACCCGCCGCCCGTAGTACCTGCGATAGATGTTGAGGACCGGGAGGATGACCAGGTCGGCGAAGATGAAGGCGATCACGCCGCCGAAGCTGATGCCGCCGCGCCAGAGAACCGCCGCCAGAGGCACGTTGCCGACCGAGCAGACAAAGCTGATCACTGCCACCAACGGCCCGATCACTGCGCCCCACACCTCCGAGAGAAGGCCGTGGCCCTCGAGAAACAGCCTCGACCACACCGAGTCTGACACCCATGATCCAAGAGCGCCGGCGATGACGAAGCCGAGGACCAGGTCCGTCCACAGGCCGTAGATGTTCATGAAGAAGTAGTGGGAGATGGACGTCAGCGCGCGTCCCGAAAACGCGCGTTGCAACAGCGGTCCGTCGGTGATCGACATGTCCATCGCGCCGTGGCCCTCCATGCGACCGGAGAGACCGCGGTCCGCCTGCTCGTGAGCGGCGCTGACCAGTCTCTTGCTCAGGGTCACCTTGAAGAGGATGGCGAGCAGGACAACCATGACCAGGCCACCCAGCAGCTCCGCGCTGAGGAACTGCCAGCCGAGCAGGATGAGGAGCACCAGGCCCAACTCAAAGACGAGGTTGGTGGACGCGAACTCGAAAATGATGGCGTTGCCCAGCGTCGCTCCTTTGCGAAACAGGGTCCGCGCAACCGCCACCGCCGCGTAGGAACACGATGACGAGGCCGCGCCCAGCGCGGTCGCAATCATCACCTCGCGCGGCCGGTCCTTGCCCAGCAACCGCGAAATCGTCTGCTTGGACACGAGTGCCTCGACGATCGCGGACAGCAGGAAGCCGAGCGCCAAGGGCCAGAGAACCTGCCAGAACATGGCGAAGGCAAGACTCAATGCCTTGCCGATCTCCTGGAGAACGAAAAGCATCAGCGATCCTGACCAGGGGATCCCGGGACCCTTCGCTCGGCGAAGCTCTCGGGATCAGCGGCGCCGACGATGGCTGTGGACGTCTCGACCCGCCGTTGCGCGAGCGGCGGATCCTCCTCCATCCGCGGATGGTATCCGACGGTCGCACATTGAACCTGGTCGACCGGCCATTGCCCTACGAACATATGTTCGCTATCATCATGCCCCGGCCGCGACCCAGCGCTCGTTCCGATGAGGCGGTTCGGTGAACTCAACGACCAGGAGCGCTGTGGATGCATGCGGAGTCCAGGGGACGAGTGTTGGCCGACACCGTCGCAGGGTTGCAGCGGCGCTACGGCAGCGCGGCCGTGCACCGCGGCGACGAGCCCGACAGTGGTGAAAGGGCCGCCTGGGAGACGGGCATCCCGGCCCTCGACGTCCACATCGCTCCCGGCGGCCTGCCTCGCGGCAGGATCACCCTTCTCCAGGCGGCGCGATCGGGGACGAGCGGGCGGCTTACCCTGCTCCAGGCGCTGGCCGCCCGGGCCAGTCGCGAAGGCGATGTCGTCTACGTCGACGTCGCCGCCAGCCTCGACCCCGGCTTCCTCGCTGACCTCGGCGCGGACCTCGACAGCTGCCTCGCCGTCCTCCCCGGCCGGGGGCGCTGGCACGAGGGGCTGGCCATGGCCCGCGCCCTCGTGGTCGCCGGCTCACCGTGGGTGGGGGTGGCCCTGGGCCGTCAGCGTCCCCGCGACGCGGAGATCGAGCAGGCACTCAACGGGCTGGTCGAGGCGGTGCACCGGCGCCGGGCCGTCTGTGTCGTCGCCGCCCCCGCCCCGGCAGCCGCTCCCCTCGCCTACGCGTCGTCGCTGACACTGTCCTGCCTGCCTGCGGGATGGCAGGAGTCGCACGGCGACATCACCGGGCTACGGGTCACCCTCGAGGTGACCAAGAGCCGCCTCCATGCGCCCGGGGCCATCGACACGCTGCTGCTCCGCTACCCCCGTCCCTACGCGACCGCCGAGGTGGTGGGCTATCCCGTGGTGATGACGCCGTCGCAAGGCGAGGCGGAGGTCGTGAATTCGTCGCGGAGCGACTACGCCGCGCGAGGCGCGGCGAGGGAGGGGGTGTGCACGGTCGACTTCATGTCGATCGTGCGAGGGGGGATCTGCCCGCCCCCTGTGAGAACAAGTGCCTGACAAGGCATTGCGGCGGCTGCTCTGCGCACGCTATCCACACCTCGGCCTGGTCGCCGCCCTGCGCCGCCACCCCGAGCTGCGCGGCGAGGCAGTGATCGTCGGGGGGGCACCCGAGTTGCGCCTCCCCGTGCTCGCCGCCTCCACGGCGGCCGCGGCCACGGGGGTGTGTGCCGGGCAGCCGCTCCGCCAGGCGCAGCAGCTCTGCCCACAGGCGGCCTTCGTCAGCATCGACGACGGCGACGTCGAAAGGCTGCGCGCCGATGTCACCACCGCGCTCGGCGCCCTCAGCCCGGCAGTGGAGGCGGGGGAGGAGGAGAGCTGCTGCGACCTCAGCGGCAGCTACGCCGCCCTTCCCGACGAGGGTCGCTGGGCGGCGGCAATCGCACGCACCCTGATGGAGACGCTGGACGGCGAGCTTCCCGCCGTGGGAGTGGGCAGCACCCGCTTCGTCGCCCGCATGGCGGCGCTGGCCAGCGAGCCCCGCCATGTCCGTCGCGTTCCCTCGGGCGCGGAGGCGGCCTTCCTCGCCCCGCTGCCCCTGGGGATGCTCCCCGTCGACCCGGCGATCGGCGCACGCCTCGCCGCCCTCGGCCTTGACTGCCTCGGCGCCGTCGCCAACCTCTCGCCGGTTGAACTGCAGCGCCAGTTCGGCGCCGAGGGGCTGGTGCTGTACCGCCACTGCCGTGGCGAGGACGAGGGCGGCCTGACGGTCGACATCGGGCCGCGTCGCGCGGTGGAGAGGGTGATCCTCGACGGGGCCGTCGCCGACCTCGAGGTGCTCCGCTTCGCCGCTCACCGCTGCGCCACCGACCTCGGCGACCAGCTGCGCGGCCGTGGTCTGGTGGCGGTGGCCGTGGCCGTCGTGCTCGAATTGGAGGAGGCGCCCGCTGTCCGCGTGGCGGCGCCACCGCCCCTGCCCGCCGGCAATGCCGCTGAGCTGTGGGCGGCAGTGCTGGCTCTGCTCGGCGAGCTGCGTCCGCGGGCGCCGGTGTGCGCTCTCCGCCTCGAGGTCGAGATGCGCGCTGCCGCCGGCCGCCAGGCGGATCTCTGGCGCGGCGGCGACGCCCAGCGCGAGCAGGTGCTGGCGGCAGCGGCCCGCCTGCAGCGCCGCTACGGCGAGACCGCGCTGCGCCGCCCCCACCTCGCGGTCGACCCCGGCGACCTCCCCGAGCGCCGCTTCCGATGGGGCACCCCGGTGCCCCACCAACCCATGGCGGCGCCCGCGGCGGTGCCGGTCCCCGGGCGAGGCCCGGCTGCGGCCGGGGACCCTGGCGGCGACCTGGTGGCGCGATCCTCCACCCAGCCGGCACAGAAGGGGAAGGTGCCCTGGTCGCGACCGACCGGGCCCAGGCCACCGGCCCGGGGCCACCCGCGCCCGAGTCCAGCCGTGCAGACAACCCAGCAGCTGACCTTCGGGAGGGCGCACGTATGACCGAGCTGCTCGACGGCAGCGTGGAGGTCCGCGGGGCCGACCCGGCCACCCCCGAGGCCCTGCGCACCGAGGCCGGCTGGCGCCGCGTGGAGCGCATCGTCACTCGTTGGGTGGTCGACACCGACTGGTGGCGGCGACCCATCCGTCGCGAGTACCTCCGTTGCCTGCTCGCCGGCGGCGAGTGCTGCGAGGTGTACCGCGACCTTGACGCCGGCGGCTGGTCCTGGTCGCGCCGCTATGACTGAGCACCGGCCGTGCCTCCGCCCGGTAGGGGCGAGCGGAGGTCGGTCCGGCTGTGTGCGGTGGCTGCCAGGGATGACCACCACACAGCCGTATAGTTACACAACTCCGTGGTAGCTGGCAAGTGCCCCCTTTCACCGAGCTGGCCGCCCGTTCCCACTACTCCTTCCTCGAGGGCTCGGCCTCGCCGCGCACCCTGGTGGCCGCCGCCGCCGCGCTGGGGATCGAAGCCCTGGGACTGTGCGACCGCAACGGCCTGTACGGCGCCGTCGGCTTCATGGAGGCGGCCCGCGCGGCCGGGATCCGCGCCATCATCGGCGTCGACCTCGACCTCGACGGCGGCGATCGCCTCCACCTGATCGCCCGCCACCGCGGCGGCTACCGCCAGCTCTGCCGGGCGATCAGCGCCGCCCAGTTGGCCGGTGTCAAGGGTCAGCCCCGGCTGCGCCTGGCCGGTCTCGACCCGGCGGTCGCCACCACGGCCGGTGTCGCCGCGCCCCGCCGTCGCCGTCCCACCCTGCCTCCGCCGGAGCGCCCGGCCGCGCTCCGTCCCACCGCCGGCCCCTTTCCGCGGGGATGGCCCGGGTTGCCCTCCACCACCCTGCTGGCCGATGGTGAGCCGGCGACGGTCGACCCCGCCGACCTCGACGGCTGCACAGTCCTGGCCGGTGGCCCGGAGAGCGCCATCACCACCGCCCTGGTGCGCGGCGACCTGCGGGACGCCACGCGCAGGGCGGAGCAGCTGCGCGACCTCTTCGGACGTGACCGCATCGCCCTGCTGATCAGCCACCACCGTCACCCCGGCGACTCCTGGCTGGCCGCGCAGATGGCGCTGTTGGCGCGCCGCACCGGCCTTCCGCTTGCCGCCAGCAGCCTGCCTGTTCATGCCAACCATGGCGACAAGCCGCTGCTCGACGTGCTCACCGCCATCCGCCATCGCACCACACTCGACAACGCTGCCGCGCACGGTCTGCTCCTCCCCAATGCCGAGCACCGCCTCCGCTCCGAGGCGGAGTTGCGCGGCCTGCTGGCGGACCATCCCGAGGCGTTCGACGTGGCCGCTCACCTCGCCATGCAGTGTGACGTCGAGCTCGACTTCACCGAGTCGCGGTTCCCCGGCTTCCCCGTCCCGCCGGGAGAGACGCCGTTCTCCGTGCTCTATCGCCTCTGTCAGGAATCGGTGCAGCGCAAATACGCACCGGTGACCCGCGCGGTGGCGGCGCGACTGCAGCGCGAACTTGACGTCATCGAGAAGACCAACCTCGCCGAGTTCTTCCTGATCACCTGGGACATCATGCGGTTCGCCCGCGAGCAGCACATCCCGGGACAGGGACGGGGAAGTGCCGCCGACAGCATCGTCGCCTACCTGCTCGACATCACCCGCGTCGACCCCGTCGCCCACGACCTGCTCTTCGAGCGTTTTCTCCACGAGGACCACCAGGGCACGCCCGACATCGACATCGACTTCTCGACCGATCACCGCGAGCAGGTGCTCCAGTACGTCTACGACAGGTATGGCGCCGAGCGAACCGGCATGGTGGCCAACGTGGTCACCTTCCGGCCGCGCATGGCGATGCGCCAGGTGGGGGCGGCGATGGGTTTCCCTGAGCCGCTCATCGACCGCCTCGCCAAGTCCGTCGACGGCTGGTACATGGAGGAGATAACGAAGGGGGAACTGCGTTCCCCCCTCGGGCACCCCCCCTCCGGCGGTGTCAGCTCCGGCGACATGAAGTCGCCTGCGCTGACTTCTCTTGCTTGGAAGCAGTTCTATGAGATTCTCGGCCAGATCGAGGGGACACCGCGGCACCTCGGCATCCATGTCGGGGGGATGCTGGTCACCGGCGAGCCGCTCGTCGACGTGGCACCGGTGGAGCGCGCCACCATGCCAGGGCGCGTGGTCGTTCAGTTCAACAAGGACGATGTCGAAGACCTCGGCCTCATCAAGATGGACCTGCTGGGTCTGCGCACCCTCTCCGCCATCGCCGAGTGCCTCGACCTCATCGAGCAGTCAACTGGTGTGCGTCCCGATCTCGACGCGCTGCCTCTCGACGACCCCGCCGTCTACGCCTCCATCCAGAAGGTGGACACGATCGGCCTCTTCCAGATCGAGTCGCGTGCCCAGCAGCAGTCGTTGTGGCAGTCGCAGCCGCGCGAGTTCAACGACCTCATCGTGCAGGTGGCGATCATCCGCCCCGGCCCCATCCAGGGCGACGCCGTCAACCCCTACCTGCGCCGCCGCCAGGGCCTCGAGCCGGTCATCTACCTGCACCCTTCGTTGGAGCCAATCCTGGCTGAAACGATGGGTGTGGTGCTCTACCAGGAGCAGATCCTGCGCATCGTCATGGAGGTCGCCGGGTACACGGCGGGGCAGGCAGACCGTTTCCGGCGAGCCATGAACCGGCACCGCTCGAGGGTCGAGATGGAGGAGCTGCGCGACGAGTTCGTGGGCCGCTGCAACACATGCAGCGGCATGCCCGTCGAGGTCGCCGCCCAGATCTTCAAGGGGGTGGCCGGTTTTGCGCAGTTCGGTTTCTGCAAGAGCCACGCCGCCGCCTTCGCGCGCACCGCCTACGAGACGGCGTGGCTGCGCCTCCACCACCCCGCTCCCTACGTGTGCGCGCTGCTCAACGCGCAGCCGATGGGCTTCTACCATCCGTCGGTCCTCGTCGAGGACGCCAAGCGCCATGGCGTGCGCTTCCTTCCCGTCGACGTCACGCGCAGCCGCGCCCGCTGCACGCTCGAGAACGGCGAGGTGCGCCTCGGCTTCAACTACATGAAGGCGCTTGGGCCCACGGCGCGCATCGCCTGCGAGGAGGCGGCGGTGGCCGGGGCCACGTCGTTGCGCGACTTCTGGCGGCACACCCTGCTGCCCCGCCGGGCGATGGAGAACCTGGTGCTCGCCGGCGCCTTCGACGCCGTGGAGAGGGGACGCCACCGCCGTGAGCTGCTCTGGGAGCTGAAGCAGGTGGAGGAGAGCCTGCCGCCGCGCACCGCTGCCCGCCGTGAAGCAGGCGCCGAGGCTCCCGAGGCGACGCGGCGTCCCCCGCGCGGCCGCGGGGCTGTCGCGGGCAGCCGCCTCGGGGACGAGGCCCACGCCGTCCGCAGGCTGGACACCGACCCACCACCCCCGCTCCTCGAGGTGCCCGCCGACGCGCCGCCGCTGCCCGTCATGGATGAGCGCACCCGCGTGCTCACCGAGTACGCGCTCAGCGAGGTGAGCACGGGACGGCACCTGCTCTCCTTCATCCGTGAGCAGCTCACTTCGCTCGGCTGCCGCCCACTCGCCACCATCCGCGACCTCGCCGACGGCACCCGGGTGCGTGTCGCCGGCCTGGTGATCGCGCGCCAGGCGCCGGCGTCGGCTAGTGGCTTCCGCTTCTTCACGCTGGCCGACGAGGACGCCCACCTCGACCTCATCTTCCGGCCGGACGTGGTCGCCCGCACTCGCCGCGTCGCCAACCACAACCCGCTGCTCATGGTCGAGGGACGCCTGCAGAACGAGCGCGGCAGGGTCAACGTCGTTGTCGAGGCGGTGACCGGGCTGGATGGCGACGGCGTGCCTCTCCAGAAGGACGAGTCCGCGCCGGTCAGGGGTGCCCCGCCCTCCCACGACTACCGCTGACAGGCCGTCAGCGCCGCCGCCGCGTCAGTCGCACCGACCCGATGATGAGCACCAGCACCACCAGGACCACAACCAGGATCAACACAACGGGCGCCCCACCTCCCGGCGCGGTGGTGCCACCGTTGCCGGATGAGGCGCCCTGGGACACGAGCGCGAAGAGCCCGAGCGTCTGGCTTGCCGCCTCGTAGGTGGTGCCGCAGCCGCTCTGGAACGTCTTGCCAACGGCTATCCAGCGGGTGCCGTCGAAGCGTTCCAGGGCGAGCTGTGAGCCGCCCGACGACGTCGCGCCGAGCACCACCGTGGCGGGGTGGCCGGGCGCGAGGGTGACCGCCTGGGCGCCGGACTTGGCGGCGAAGGAGTAGACGTTGCCGTCGATCGTCCCGTCGCTCGGCTTCGCCGCCGGGGGCGCCACCGGGGTGATCGTCAGCGTCACCGTCGAGCTGCCGGGCGCCGGGGCGAGGCTGCCCGAGCCGACGATGATCTGCGCCTGCGGTGTGGATGGGTTGTCGGCCAGCTCGAAGCTCCCCGAGAGGTCGCTGGCCGTGTAGGTCTGTGCCGCGGAGGGCGGTCCCGGGTTGGCGCCGAACAACAGGTAGTGCGGCGGCAGGCAGATGCCGTCGTAGAGCGGCGGGCCGCCGCCGCCGCCGCGCACCACCGCGAGCGCGAGCAACGAGCCCACTGCCGCGGCGAGCGCCGCGTGGCGCCGGATCACCCCACCCACCCCGTGGCCAGGTCCGCGAGCACATGGGCAACAAGTGGCGCGGTCACGCCACCCGTGGCCACCCGCAGGCAGCCAAGGAAGACACCGACGCAGAGGTCGACGGGCAGGGCCTGCACGCCGTACAGGGGCGCATGGATGACCGCGAAGAGCAGCGCCGTGACCAGCACAGCCACGCCGTCGCCGGACACTGAGCGCACAGCGTCGAAGAGCACCCCACGCAGCAGCAGCTCCTCGAGGGCGGCGATCGCTGTGACAAGCGGGACCCACCACAGCAGCGCCGACGCGGCGGCGCGGGGCCCGATCACCAGGGCGGGCAGACCGCTGAGCGACAGCCCCACCAGCGCCGCGCCACCTCCGACGCCGACGGCGACGCCTCGCCACGACACCCGGGTGAGCCTGGCGCCGCCCCACAGCACCACGGCGGCCAGCATCGCGCTGAACACGACGGCTGCCGGGACTGAGGCGGCCGGCGCGGCGCCTCCGATGACGGCTCGGAGAGTGGCAGCGGCGCCGACCGCCAGGACCAGCGCGGCCGCGCGAGGTGGCCCCGCCGCGCGGGCGGCGATCACGCCGGGAGCGGGATCAGCTGCGGCGTGCCGGTGGCGTCGACGGGGGGCCACACGGTGACGCTGTGCCGCACCGCCTGCCATTGCCAGATCACCGCTGCGGCCCGCGTGTTCTGGCCGAGCATGGCAGGATCTGTCGAGAAGCTGACCCCGGCGCCGTTGGGCAGGGATCCGGAGGGCATGTCGAGTGAGCGCGCGGCTGCCGCGATGGAGGTGGAGGTCAGGCGGCCGGCGTGAGGAAGCACGTCATGGAACAGCGCCCAGGCGGCGCTGAAGCCGGCGAGGCCCTCTTCGGTGGGCGGCCCCCCTGTCGTCTCCTGCCAGGCGCGTGTGAAGCGCTGGTACGTGGCGCGCGCATCGGGGGTGAGGACCCCCGCGTTGAACCCCTGCGTGGGCCGGTCCGACGCGAACACACCGATGGCCGCGCTGCCCAACAGGATGCCGAAATCCGGGCCGCACTCCGCCATGGTCGAGCCGACGAGCGCGCCCACGTGGAGATGGGCGGCGAGCATGGCGCGGCGGAAGGACACGCCGTCGGTCACGTAGGACGCCAGGATCAGCACGTCCGGCTTGGCTGCCGCCACCGCGGCGAGCACCGGCGCCCAGTCGGGCGCCTGCGCGTTGTAGGTCGTGTAGGAGACCACGTCGAGACCCTGCGCGCGCGCAGAGAGCACCGCGTTGTCGGCGACGGAATGGCCGTAGTCGTCGTTCTCGAGCACCACCGACACGCGCGTCGTCGCCGGGGTGAGTCCCAGCCGTGGTGCGAGCACGGTGGCTGTGAAGGTGGCCGAGTTGGCGCCGAGGTTGGCGCCGCTGGCCCCGACGCGGAAGACGTCGGCAAGACCGCGGCCGGTGACCCGGTCGGCCACCGCTCCCGCCTCCCAGTAGGTCAGCCCGGCTGCGGAGGCCGCAGCGCTCGCTGGGACGGAGAGCGCTGACGAGTATGTGCCGATCACGACCGAAACTCCATCGCCTTTGAGGCTGCGCACCGCCGCGGTGGCGGTGGAGGGGTCGTCAAGCTCTCGCGAATCCAGCTGGACGGGAACTCCGCCGACGCCGCCGTCCATGTTCACCATGTCGCGAGCGATCTCGACTCCCTGGTACTCCTGGCGCGCCAGCGTCGCCTGCGGGCCGTTGAGCGGGAAGAGCGCGCCCACCCTGATGCCCCGGCTCGCCGACGTCGGGGCGGCGAAGGCGGCGAGCAGGGCGGTGGCAAGCAGGACCGAGAGCGCCAAGCGTCGGAGCACGTGCCCATGATCGCCGACTGGGGCCCCCCCGGGCCGTCACACCTTCAGCGTGCCCGCCTGGAGCCCGTGCCGGGGTGCCCGATCAGAAGAACTGCCGGCGACCAGGCCTCCCAGCGCGGGCGCCGCCGTCATGGCGAGGTCGAGCTGATCGGCCTCGAAGGGGTGGCGTGCCAGGCGCTCGCAGACGAGGACCGCGGCCACGGCGTCACGGTGGACGACCGGGACCAGCAGCGCTGAGCGCATCTCGATGTTGGACCGCCTTTGGGCGCGATGGCCAGCCGCCTCGGTGTAGAGGGCCCCACGGCGCTGCTCGGCCACGCGCTCGACCATGCCGGCGGGGAACGTCGCCGCCGGCGCGGCGCCCGACGGGGGGAGCAGGTAGGAGCGGTCGGCGCCCACCTCAGCACACAGCCGTGCCAGCGCCACCTGCACCCCCTGGCTCAGGGCCACCTCGCTCCACAGCCGGGGACGGCGGCGGACGGCGGCTCGGTTGGCGGTGCCGTTCAGGAGCATGGCCACCAGGGCTCCGCCCAGCGCTGCCAGGACGGGGTTGAGATGCAGCGCCACAAGCCCGGCATAGGTCGCGAACATCGCCGTCCCCGACAGAAGGGCACGCTCCAGGTACCTGGCGGTGCCCTCGCCAAGGCCGTGGCGCTGATCGGCGAACGTCCAGACGCGGTTCAGCACGGTGTTCCAGACCAGGCTGGGGAGGTAGGCGAGGAAGAAGGCACTCAGCGGGGCCATGCCGTCGACAGCGGTGAGCAGCGCGATCAGTGGGAGGAGGATGGCCAGGCCGCTCAAGCCGACCGCGCCGAACTTCCAGGGCCGCGCCGACCCCTGCACCTCGAGCACCAGCGAACGGATATGGCCGAGGAAGAGCAGGCCCTGGCGCGCGCTCGCCTTGCTGGTGCCCTGGGCACGGGCTGCAAAGCGCAGCGGGACGTCGCGTACGCGCATCCCCGGGACGCAGACGAGGAGCTCGAGCAGGATCTTGAACCCCACCGGGCGGAACTCGATGCCGTCGACGACCTGGCGTCTGCAGAGGAAGAAGCCGCTGAGCGGATCGGTGCTGGCCCGCGCCTCGCTGAAGAGCCCCCGCGCAACCGCTCCGGCGGCTCGGCTGACAAGGCGCCGGCCGCGCCCGTCCAGACCGTGCCGATCGCCGCCGCGCGTGTAGCGGCTGGCGACCACCACGTCAGCGCCGTCGCGCGCCGCGGCGAGCATGCCGGGGATGTCCTCGGGAGGATGCTGGAGGTCGCCGTCCATCACGCAGACGAACTCGCCGCGGGTGCCGTGGATGCCGCGGACGACGGCGGTGCTCAGGCCGCCGGCGCGGTCCGGTCCGTCGCGGTGGATGAGGTCGACGCGCGGCTCCGCGGCGGCGGCAGCGCCGATGACACGGGCGGTGCCGTCATCCGAGTCGTCGACGAAGAGGATCTCGTGGTCGATCGAGGCCAGCGCCGCGCTCAGCCGTGACAGCAGGGGCCCGACGTTGGCCTCCTCGTTGCGCGTCGGGACGACCACGCTCAACAGCGGGGCACCGGTCATGGCCGGAGCATAGGCACGGTCTTCGGCGCGTTCCCGCGGCGTGGCTGATCCGCCACCGATCGTGACCGCACCGCAACCGCGAACGGTTGCTCTAGACCAGGCCGAGCGCGTGCAGCGCGCTGACGACGACCACGAGAAGAAGGAGCACGGCGCTGAGTGCCGCGTACGGGAGCAGCGCGATGGCCGTGGCGCTCAGCGCCGGCAGGTCGTAGACGGCCCGCACCGCGACGGCGTTGAGGGCGACGAACCAACAGACCACGGGGAGGGCCAGCAGTCCGGCGGCGGTGGAGAGGACGGCTCCGCCCCAGCGCGGGCTGGCCGCCTGGAGCAGGGTGATCACCGCGTACAGCACGAGCACGGGAAAGGTGAGCCCGCTGACGGCGAGGAGGTCATGGCGGCGCGGGGCGAGGCCCATCAGGCGCGCCCCCGCCCCGACCAGCACGCCGCCCGCCAGCCAGAACACGGCAAGCATCACCGGGAAGGCGATCGACAGCCCGACCGCGGCTGAGCCGCCCCGACCGACGGTCGCGGCCAGCAGCTCGAGCCCGAGGCAGACGATCCCGGTGGCCCCAACCGCGACTGCCCCGGCCGCCAGCCGGGGGCGCGCCGCGGCGGCGCCCAGGGCGCGACGCGGATGAACGAGCAGCGACGCGAGCACCGGCTGACTGTAGGCGGCGGTCGAGACGGGAGGCCCGCGTGGCCAATCACATTCACCGGGCCCGGGCCACAAGAGGCTGCGCTATACTACTAAGGTCAATCTGACCTAAACCTCCCAGGAGAGAGCGCCGTGCTCGCTGTTCGATCCGCCGAGCAGGCCGCCGCCGCTGACCCCGGTCTTCCCGAGTACATCGACCGTCTGCGCCGCGAGCGCAACGCGGTGATCCTCGCGCACAACTACCAGCTGCCCGAGGTCCAGGACGTGGCCGACTTCGTCGGCGATTCGCTCGGCCTCTCCCAGGAGGCGGCGCGCACCGACGCCGACGTCATCGTCTTCTGCGGCGTGCACTTCATGGCCGAGACGGCAGCGATCCTCTGCCCTGACCGCACCGTCCTGCTCCCGGACCTCAACGCCGGCTGCTCGCTCTCCGACACCATCACAGCCGACCAGCTGCGCGCCTGGAAAGCGGAACACCCCGGGGCTGTGGTCGTGTCGTACGTCAACACCACCGCCGAGGTGAAGGCCGAGTCTGACTACTGCTGCACCTCGTCGAACGCCGTCGCCATCGTCAACAGCATCCCCGCCGATCGCGAGATCCTGTTCTGCCCAGACATGTTCCTCGGCGCCCACGTCGAGCGCGTCACCGGCCGGCGCATGCACGTCTGGATGGGCGAGTGCCACGTCCACGCCGGCATCGAGCCGGCCAAGCTCGACGCGGTGCGCCGCGCTCACCCCGATGCCGAGTTGCTCATCCACCCGGAATGCGGCTGCACGACGTCGACGCTCTACCGGGCGTCCTCCGGCGACCTGGGCGGGACGACCACCGTGGTCACCTCGACCGAGGGCATGATGCACCGGGCCGTCGAGTCGCCGGCGTCGACGTTCATCGTCGCCACCGAGGTCGGCATCCTCCATCGCCTGGAGCGCTTCGCGCCGGGCAAGCGCTTCCTGCCCGCCTCAGCGGGCGCCGTCTGCGGCTTCATGAAGATGATCACCCTTCCCAAGGTGGCCGCCTCGCTCGAGACACTCTCGCCGCGCGTCACCGTCCATCCGGACATCGCCGCCCGCGCCCGCCAGGCCATCGACCGGATGCTCGCCGTCCCAGTCTGAGCCGCTCGAGAACCGTCCGTCGC
>PLWW01000056.1 GCA_003153125.1 Candidatus Dormiibacterota bacterium
ATCGCCGGCAATGGCCGAGCGGTGCTTATCGGTCGCCAGCGTCACCTCGGCGTTGACCCGCTCGAGCTCATTAAGACCGTGGTCGAGCCTCGTCGGTTCGGTATCGGTAGGCTCGGCCTTCTGACTGAGCGCGCGCTCAACTGGCTCAGCCCGCTGTCGAGCGAGCGTTGTGCGGAGGTATGTGCAGCTGAGATTTCAGGCTGTCGCCTCGAATTGAACTGGGAACGTTGAGCCAAGCGCCGGGAACGTCACCGTATGTACATGAAGCGTATGAGGCTGAGCGCTGTGGCACCGAGATCACGAAGGCGAGCGTAAGTAGCGAAGTTATCGGCTGAGGTTACGCCGCTGCTACGGAGAGCCCAAGGCACCAGGCGTTCCGGATGTCAACCGGGTCCAGTCAGGCATCGGGCGCGGCGTTGGACGACGAAGTCCTGCCACGCGCACTCGACGGGAAGGGTGGGCGGGCAGTGGGCGGCGGTGCCACAGCCGGGTAGAAACGGCTGATCGAGCGCTGTAGCACAACGATTTCGACTGTCATCGGCCGACGTTGATCTCAAGCCGCCCAATTGGGGGAGAGGATTCGAACCTCGTATCTGGGCCTGAGCGCTGTGGCACCAAGAGTGAGAGGCCGAGCGTAGCGTCGTCACCTATCGGCTGATCGTTCCGCGTGCCTCGGTAACGCCAGAGCATCGAGGAACGCCTCGCGCTTCTCGACCGGGTGGGCGTGGACACTCAGGTACTCTCGGTCTCTCAGGCGCATCGATCGGCAGGATAATCTGTAGCGGCCAATTGATTAGGCGCGCCGGCATCGCGTCAAGCGCTCTGTCTCAGTTCTCACTCTCACGGGGGTCTAGTCCAATGCGGGTCACAGACGTCAATACAGACAAAGGCGTGCGACTGGCGATTGGTCTCGACGACGGTTGGACTCTAATCGACGCGGACGATGCCCCCAGATCCGTCGATGATCTGGTGCGTGGGGGAAATGAAGCACGGCGTAGCGTCGAACGCGCCGCTGCTCACGCCCGACAAACGCTCGATCTCAGTCCGGGCCTCTGCGTTCCCATACCGGGGAAGATCATTTGCATCGGTGTCAACTACCGCCGCCATGCCCTTGAGACCGGATCGGCGATACCCACAAGCCCGGTCGTTTTCGGTAAGTTCACTAACGCTCTTGTCTCGTCAGGACAAGTGGTACGACTCCCAAGCACAGCCGAACAGTACGACTACGAGGCAGAGCTTGGCGTTGTGATCGGGCGCCGAGCTGTAGCCGTCTCGGAGGAGCACGCGCTCGACTATGTCTGGGGCTACTGCAACTGCAACGACATCAGCGCTCGCGAACTCCAGGCACGCTCGACGCAATTCACACTGGGCAAGACGCTAGATGGCTTTCTTCCGGTCGGCCCGATGCTCGTGTCGAGCGATGAGGTCGGCGATCCCCAGAACCTCACGATCCAGGCGTGGCTCAACGGTGAACTCCGTCAGGATTCCAACACCGCGGACATGGTGTTCAGCGTCGGCGAAGTGATCAGTTACGTCAGCCATTATATTCCACTCGACCCTGGTGACTTCATCGCGACGGGGACCCCCGAGGGCGTCATTCTCGGTCGCGACCCGAAGATCTGGATGAGGGCGGGCGACGTCGTGGACGTGGCGATACAAGGGCTGGGCCGGCTGACCACGCCGCTGGCCACGGCGAGCTGGTAGGGGAACACCTCTTCGGCTGCGGGCTCACGCACCATCGTACGGGGGAGCCTCATTCCTGAAAGCAGCCCCAAACACCAGATCCGAGTAGTTGCCGTCGCGCATAAGCTCACCCTCTGGCACCCGTAGCCGCTCGACCACGTCCTCGTCGAGCTCGATGCCGAGTCCCGGGCGATCTCCGAGTTCGAGGTGGCCCTCGGCGATCTGAAGGCCACCGCGGAGTAGTTCGTCGATTGCGGGATTCCCCGTCTGGTCGACCTCCACGGTGAGCCCGTTCTCGATCGAAGCGACGACATGCGCGTTGGCAGTCAGTGCCACCGCGTCACTCCATGTGTGTGGTGCGACTCGCAGACCCTGCGCTTGTGCCCTTGACGCGATTCGTAGCACCTCGGTGATACCGCCGGTACGGCAGGCATCGGGCTGGACGATGTCGACCAGAGGGCCGCGCATGAGTTCTCGGAATCCCTGCTGCCCGAACTCGTTCTCGCCGGCAGCGAGCGCGACTGCCGTCGTGCGTGCGCGAAGGGAGGCATAGCTATCGAGGTCGTCGGGCGCAAACGGCTCCTCGAACCACAACACGGGGCGCGTGGCGAGTTCTCCCGAGATGCGGGCGGCCTGATCCACGCTGTATCGATGTGATCCATCCACGAGCACCGTTCCGTCGTGACCGACGCCTTTCAGAACTGCGTCGAGCGCGGCCATGTCGTAGGCATACGAGCGGCCAAGGCGCATCTTCACTCGGTGAAAGCCTCTGCGCCGATGCTGACGAGCCTCTTCCTCAAGCGTCGCGACATCGTCCGCCCAGAAGAGCCCACTCGCATATGCGGGCACCTGCGAGTTGTGACCGCCTAGGAGGCGCCACAATGGTTGCCCGAGCTGCTTTCCACGTAAGTCCCACAACGCGATATCCACGCCGCCGAGAGCGGAGATCGCGACGCCCTTGCGGCCGTACCAGAGAGTCAGATTGGCCATCCGTCGCCACAACTCCTCCACTCGAGCGGGATCCTCGCCCACGAGGTGCGGAGCGAGGTGCTGCTCGATGATCAGCTTCACGAGGTCAGGGTGGCTATAGGCCGCCCCGATTCCGGTCTCGCCCACGTCGGTTCGCACCAGCACGAGCGATGTCACGCGCGCTGTTACTCGGCCGCCGGCGTACGCGAAACCCTGACATTCAGAGTAGACATGACGGAGGTTGATGACCTGAATATCCGTGATCTTCATCTGCGTCAGCGGTGCTCCAACCATGCGTGTATGCCGAGCACGCGTGTCGTGGGTTCGCCTGCGCGCAGCCGCTCTCGGATCCCCTCTTCCTTCACCACGCGGGACTGCGCTGCCGCAACGACGGCAGCCACCCACTCGGCGGGAATGACGCACACGCCATCAGAGTCGCCGACGACCCAATCGCCAGAACTGATAAGGGTCCCGCCAAGGGCCACAGGTGCATGGAGGGAGAGGCATCGCCGCTTCACCGTGCCTCGTGGAGTGACGCTGACTGCGGCTACCGATGGGGGCACGCGAAGACGATCGACGTCGCGCACCCCATCGTCGATGACGAGGCCGGCGAGTCCCGCGGCGTGGGCCGCCTCGATGATCAACTCGCCGACAACTCCGAACTTGCCCCGTCCGCCGCTCGCGACGCAAAGAACGGATCCTGGCTGCGCTCGCTCGAGTGCAAGGTGGATTCCTAAGTTGTCGCCCGCCGGGATTGCGACCGTCAACGCGGGGCCGGCAAATGCAGGTCCAGAGACCAGCCGCACGCCAGAGACAAGCCCTCGGCGGCCCTGCGCTTCGTGCACGGTCGCCACACCGGCAGCAACAAAGGTTGCCGCCGTCTCATCACTGGAGTCCATAGCCGAGACCCTCCACCATGCGCAGGGTTCCTTGGACGTGCGCGTCCATAAGTCGGGCACCTCGGCGAGCGTCGCGAGACTGGATGGCCGCGGCGATCTCCGCATGCTCCCGCAGCGCCGTCGATTGGGAGACGTGATCTCGCAACACGATAAGCCGGTAGCGGTCGGAGCGGTTCCAGAGGCGGTCGAGAATGTCGGTCAGGACCCGGTTGCCGGCGGCGGTGTAGATCGCTCGATGGAACGCGCGGTTTGCCACCAACTCGGTGTGAAGGCCAGGCGCGGTCCGAACGGTCACCGCGGCCACAATGGCTGCGATCTGCTCGTCGGTCGCGTTCTTGGCCGCAGCTCCCGCGGCAAATGGATCTAGCTGTCGGCGAACCGCGTAGAGATCGTGAAGATCTGTACGAGTGAGTAGCGGGACAGCCATCGTGCGGTGCGCACGCAGTTCGATGAGCCCGTCGGACTCCAGCCGCCGTAGTCCCTCGCGAAGCGGAGTGACCGATATCCCGAGACGGGTCGCGAGCGCTTCCTGACTCAGGGTCGCCCCCGGCTCCAGGATGCCCTCGAGGATGAGGCGGCGGACTTCGACGTACACAGCTTCGGCTTTAGTCTGCAAGTTCAAACGTTGGCCGCTCCTCGCATTGAAGTCACCGAGTGCCGTCATGCCACAGTCTCCGCTCCGCCGTCGACTGCAAACCGGGCGCCGGTCAGATAGCGTGGTGCGTCAGTGACCAGGTACTTGACCAGACCTGCGACCTCTGCAGGGTCTCCGATGCGCCGCATGGGCACATGGTCGTCGATCCAGGCGTCCAGGGTCGAACGGTCTTCCCCAAGAAAGGCGGTATCGACCACTCCGGGCGCGACGACGTTAATCCGTATTCCGCGTGGTGCCAGGTCGGCCGCAGCCGCCCGGAAGAGATGTTCGACGCCCGCTTTGGTTCCCCCATAGACGCTGCGTCGCGGCAGGGATCTTGACGCGGAGATGGACCCGATGAGGACGACTGAAGCGAGTGGCTCCCACGTGAGGTCGAGGAGCATACGCAGCAGGAGCGCGGGCCCGGCTAGGTTGACAGCAATCGCACTCTCGATATCTGCCACGTCGAGCGCATCGATCGGGCCGCGAAGGGGAGCACCCGACGCAAAGACAAGCCAGCCGATCGGTAGCCCCGTGGCTGACACAGTGCGCACGATCAGCTCACGGTCCTCCGTACGGGAAATGTCTGCTTGAACTCCCGTTGTGCCCACCCTCAACTCTCGTGAGAGGGCTCCAAGACGCTCCTTATGCCGCCCGGTCAGCACGATGTGGTCTGCGGTGTTGACGAGCTGACGCGCGCACGCCGATCCGATTCCTCCCGTGGCCCCGACGATGACGCCCAGATGCGTCACGCCAAAGTCCCACTGCGCTTGAGCGCCCATGCTGCAATAGCTTCCGGGCCGGTCTCAACGATTGCGCTGACGGTGCTGGTGGCGAGGCGCGACGCCAGTAGCGCGATCTGTCTCGCGGTGAACTCGAAGGGATTCCCGGTGTCAATCTGACCGGCGTCGCTGGTCAGGTAGACGGTCGCGCCGGTTCCAGTGAGCGCGACTGCCTGTTCTTCGAGGCGTCGCGCGGGCCGTCCCTTGATTGGAAACGCGCTTGTGAACAGGTCGAGTTCGAACGCGCAACCTAGGCCCGCAAGCTGTTGCGCTTCCTCGACATCGACGTACAAGCTGTGCGTTATCGAGCACACGACGGACTCGAGTTCGGCTGCCGTCTCGGCCAGTTCGAGCCGGCCCGCTCTCCCGAGGTGGGCCGTGGCCACAACGACGTGATGGTCGAGATGACCGAGGCGGGCGCGCACCTCGGGCCACCACGGTGGCAGGTCGAGGTCCCAGCTGAGAGCGCCCAGCGCATCGCGAGAAGGCCCCCACAGCCACACGCCGCCAGCTTCAAGCGCGGTCATTACCTCGCGCTGATTCGTCCAAGCGTTGAGGATAACAGACGGTATCGCGGCGACGTCATCGCATGCCGCCGCGCGGCAGAGGTCGACCGTGTGGGCGACGTGCGACTTCCACACGAATCCGCGCACCCCCGCGGCGCGTCCCGCCGCACACATTCCCGGCCCGTCGGCCCAGCGCCGTTCCGCCGCCGACCCGGGATGCAGGTGGAGGTCCCAGCGGAGCCGCGGAACGTCCATCGCAGTCAATCCATGAGCAGACCGCCGTTGACATCGACGATCTCTCCGGTGAGGTATGCCGCATCTGGCGAGAGCAGGAAAGCGACAACGCCCGCTACGTCCTCCGGAAGGCCGAGCCGGCGTAGCGGCAACTGCCCGCCTCGGTCGCGGACCGCCGGAACCGCGTCGAGGAAAGGGGTATCGATGATCCCCGGTGCCACCGCGTTAACCCGCACCCCCCGAGGGCCAAACTCTGCAGCGAGCGTCATGGTGAGACAGAGCACCGCCGCTTTTGCGGCTGAGTACGGTGCTCCGATCAGAAGGCCGCCCGACTTCGCCGCCTGCGACGTGAAGTTGACGATGCCGCGAGTTGGGTGGGTCGACCGGAGGATGTGGGGGAGGGCTGCCCGGCACATCCGGACCGTTCCGAGTAGGTTGATGTCGATGTGACGCTGCCACACATCGTCGTCGGCGTCGAGAAAGGCCGTTGGGCGCCCCATCCCTGCGGCGTTCACCAGCGCATCGATTCCCCCGTGGGCTCCCGAAATGCTGGTGACGACGTTATCCACCTCGGTCGGATCGGCGACATCACAGTGCGTCACTCCTTCGCCGTCGCTCACATCGGTCGCCACGACAGTCCAGCCGGCGTCGTCCAGCCGGCTCCAGACAGCCGCGCCGATGCCACCGGCCGCGCCCGTAACAATGACGACTGGACTTCGCTGATTCACGCTTGTCCTCCCGACCTGATTGCCATTCTCGCGCGTTGCTTCGTGTAGGCACTAATTGTCGCGCGAATCGCATCGCGCCGGAGCTGGAGTGCGGACCGCTCGCTATACCAACCGATGTGCGGCGTGACGATCACTCTGGTGTCGTCCTCGAATGCACGGAGCGGGCTCGTCGCGTCGAGCTGCGCGTCCACCCCGAGGCCGCCGAGGCGCCCTGTATTGAGCGCGGCAGCGACCGCGCTCTCGTCCAGCAGCGCCAGTCTGGCGGTGTTGACCAGGATCAGCCCAACCCGCGACTGATCGAGCACCGCCGAACACACGAGGTGTTGAGTCAAGTCGGTGAGTGCGGTGTGAAGAAAGACTACGTCGGACTCTGCAAACGCGGCGGCAGTCGTCAGCGGCTGCAGTCCCATTTCCCTGAGGGTGTCCTCAGGCTTCGAACTCACGCCCCCGACCTCGAAGCCGAGAGATCGCAGTGCCAGCGCAACGCTGCGCCCGATTCGGCCGAGGCCGATCACCGCGGCTCGTGTGCCGCCGGAGATCGGGATTTGCGCCCGGAACGCCGACCAAGAGGGAATACCCGGTTGAGACATGACCGCGGGCAGACGACGAAGCAGCGCGAGACCGAGCAGGATCGTGTGCGCCGTCATCTCCGGGACGCAGTAGTCTTCAACATTGACGACGTCGACGCCCGCTTGTTGGGCGGCTCCGAGGTCGACCGAATCGAGCCCGGTGCCGAAGCGCCCCACCACTCGGCATCGGGGCATACGCGCGAGCAGCGGAGCGTCGATGCGCGTGCGAACGTGAACGGCGGCATCCGCTTCGGCCAGGAGGCTGTCCCGGCCATCCCAGGCTACAAGATGCCACCCGAGTTCACCAGCCACCATCGTCTCCTCATCGAGTTTGTCAAAAAGGCTATCGAGAACGAGAAGCCGCGGTGTCACAAGTACTCCTCGCGCCACGTTCCGGCTTGGAGCGCCGCGGCATTGGTTCTCGTCACGGCCGCGAGTTCAGTGGCGTCGAGCGCCTCCATGAGCGCCTCGAACGGCACACCATCGCCGTGCCCACTTCCGAGGACGACTCGATGGTTTCCGAATCGACGCACGACCTGCGCGACGCATGCGCCGTCTCCGGCGCGGCTGGTGTCGACAATCACGTTGGGTGCGGCATCAAGCACTGCCGTGTACGTCAAGTCGGCGTGGAGAGCGACGCCAAGAAGAACGATGGCCAGATCCGGGTATGCGCGGACGAAACGATAGATGTCGGCCCAAGGAGGTGGGGTCGAGGCATCGCCGTAGTCGATTGCGAGGGACAGCGAGAGTCGCTCGGCGACTTCGGGGAGCGGAGAGAGGACCCAGTCGGATAACGGGTACCCATGCCCTTCGGTTCCCGGGCACAGACGGACGAGGCGGCACGCACCGGCAGTCTGCGCAGCCCGGAGACGATCGATCATGTCCGGACGGCTCGAAGGCGGAAGTGCGACGAACTGCGCAAGCGATTCCGGGTCGCACGACGCGCACTCGTGAAGGAAGGCATCGAAGCGGTCAGTTTCGTCGTGTCGCCTCGCACTGTCGCGCACGACCCATCGGGTACGCGGCGGCACTGCGCCGACGATGGACTCGGAAGATATACGGTTGACGTCGACGATGTCACTGATCACATCGCACGCGCCAGATATGCGACCAACTCCTCGTAATCCGCATCGGCAGGAGGCGCATCGTCCGTACCCCAGATCTCGGCAGCGCGCCGCAGCACAGCTACCGCACCGCCTGCAAGCGGAAGAGCCCGGCCGTCAACTGCAAAGAGCTCGACTGCCGTTTCCAACTCTGCCGCCCGCCTCACGGCGTGAACCCGATTGGTCTCAACCAGCATGCGAGCGAAATCCACGAACTCTTCGCCGAGGTTGGCGCCGATGGAGCGGTTGACCGTCCCGGAACTGTCGAGGCGATGTGCCAATGCGACGTGCTGGAGGACGAGAGCCTCGAGGCTTTTCATGAACACTGAGCGGGTGAACTTCAAGAGGGCTGCATCGCCGCAAGACGTGCCCACCACGTCGGTTTCGAATCCCAGCGCCTCCAGGACCGGCTGAACCGTTACCGCCGCAGATCCGCTCAGTGCAATACGGGACGGACCCTCTTTGTCGAGCGAGTCGAGCAATCCAACATCGACGACCTCGCACGCGGCTTGCGCGGCGATCTCAGCCTTCACACTCGGCGCGACCGTATTCCAGTCCAAGTAGATCGTTTCTTGGGTCATCGCCGCGTCCACGAGCGACGGCACACTTAGCGCCGCGCGTGGTGAGACGCAACTGACGATGTACTGGGCGCTCGGAAGGTCGGCGATTGCCAGAATGCGGCGGCCGACGATGACGGGCACCCGCGGATCGGGATCGTAGACTGCCGGGAGCACACCGTGTTGACGAAGGCGCCCGACGATCGCTGCGCCCACGGAGCCGTGGCCGACGACGAGCCATGTGGTGGGGACGTAAGCCGTCTCAGTCATGGCCCTTCCAAGGCTGGCAACCGCGGATCGCGGCCGGGAACCACCGATCTTGGAGTGCCATGGACGGTCACGGGCATCGGTGTCTGCCTCCCTTGTCCAGTTGTAGCGGCAGCATTAGCGAGCCCCGGTTACAGCATCCCTATATCCTATCAGCGACAGAGCGCCTCCGTGGTTGATCCCCGCCAGCAGGGTCGACGCCCGGCGTAGTCCTTTGCGGAGCATTGCTACGATGGGGTCAGTAGGTCGCCCGACCTCCTGTGCAATCAAAGACCGCCGCGGTTGAAAAACTGCATTTGTCCGACGACAACCACGCCACGAGCTCAGCCACCTCGTTGGGAGTTCCGACGCGCCCCATCGGGATGCGAGCGACCATGTATGCGAGGACTGCGGGATCAGTCTCTGCGTTCATCGGGGTCGCGACGACCGCAGGCGCGACGGCATTAACGAGCACACCGTCGAGAGCGAGCTCCTTACCCAGCGATTTCGTCAAACCGATGAGTCCGGCCTTGGACGCTGAATATGCGGCCAGATTCGGATTGCCCTCCTTGCCGGCGATACTCGCGATGTTCACGATGCGACCCCATTTCCGTTCGCGCATGCCAGGCACGACAGCCCGGCACATCAGGAAGGCGCCGGTCAGATTGACATCGACGGTTCGCCGCCAAGCTGACTCCTCCACCTCCCACAGTGGAACGTTAGGGCCGACCACCCCCGCACAGTTGACCAGTACGTCAACGCGGCCAAGGACTTCGGCCTGTTCGTCGATCTGGTCAGAAGACGAGACGTCGATCACGATGTCCGCACGCGGGTCGACGTCGGCGGTTAGCACACGCAGACCATCTTCCCTCAGCCGATCGACGATCGCCTCGCCGATGCCACGGGTGCCGCCGGTTACTACAGCAGTCTTCTGCATGACCTACCTCCGCCTACGTTCGGCCCACGCGAGTTTCGTCCATCGCGAGGGCCCATCCTGAAAGTCGAGATGCAGCGATCACGGTTCACGGTTCGACGTGGCGTTCATGACCCTGATGCCAGCCATCCCACCGTCGACCGCAATGCAGCTTCCTGTCACGAACGAGGATCCCGGCCCGATCAGGAAAGCGATGGTCTCGGCAATCTCAGGCGCCAAACCAAGTCTGCCCATCGGCTGTCGCGCAACCAGAGCGCGGCGCTCCTGCTCGGGATCTGACGCAGCATTCAACAGCCGGCCAACCCACGGCGTGTCGACGGTTCCAGGAGCGACGCAATTGACGCGCACGTGGTCATGAACAAGGTCGGCGGCCATCGCAAGTGTGAGCGCGCTGACCGCACCTTTCGACGCGCCGTAGAGGGCGCGCTTGGACAGCCCGGTCGAAGCCACGATCGATGAGACGTTCACGATAGACGCACTCTGCGATCGACGAAGGTGCGGCAGGCAGGCTCGGCTTGTTCGAACCATGCCGAGCACGTTGACGTCGAAGACCGCTCGCCACTCGTCCTCACTGTTGTCCTCAACCGTTCCGACTGCGCCGATTCCAGCGTTGTTCACCAGGGCATCGATGCCCCCTAAGCGCTGCGCCACCTCCGCGGCGGCAGCGTCGACCGATGACTGGCTTCTGACGTCTGCAACGATGGCGAGGGCGCCGAGAAGGCCTGCCTCATCGGGAGCCAGATCGAGCGCTGCCACCCGAGCGCCTCGTTGCCGCAACGCCGCGACCGTGGCAAGCCCGATACCGGATCCGGCTCCCGTGACTGCCACAACCCAGTCGCGCAACTCATCTGTCATGAGCGTGGACTCCGAAGCTCGCGCTTCTCAGGTGGTCCAGTGGCTGCAGGAGTCGCACCGCTCCGCGGATCAGCCATTGCGGAGGTCCGCCTCTCCGGGGACCGCGGGGAAGATCATGTCTCCGTAGTTCCCTTCCGGCACGTACTGATCATCTGGAATGCGGTAACGATCGACGACATCCTGGTTGAGGGTCACGCCAAGCCCAGGTGCGTCGGAGAGCAGGAGGCGTCCCTCTTGGACGGTGAGGGGCTCGTTTAGGAGGTTGTCAATCAGCGGATTGCCGGTACGGTCTATCTCGACGGTGAGGCCATTCGGCAATCCGGCGACCATGTGCGCGTTGGCCACGACAGCCACGGCATCGTTCCAGGTGTGCGTAGCCACTTTGAGTCCGGACCGCGCCGCCAGGGAGGCAACGCGGCGACACTCCGTTATCCCACCCCCGCGGCTGACATCCGGCTGGAGGATGTCGGCAGCTCCGGCTGCGGTAACGGTGCCAAATCCCGTCACACCGAATTCGTTCTCGCCCAACGCGATCGGCACCTGCACCTGGCGGCGCAGCTCGGCGAAGCTCTCGAGCGCATCAGGGGCAAATGGCTCCTCGAACCAAAACGCATTCTCCGTATCTAGGAGACGCGCAAGGTGGAGGGCACCATCCATCGTGTAGTGCATGGACCCGTCCACCATGACGTCCCCGCTGGTGCCCACTTCGCGGCGTACCGCCAAGAACGCGGCCTCGTCGTACTCACGGTTCCTCCCCAGGCGCATCTTCATTCGACGGAAGCCCGCCTCAAGGTGCCTGCGAGCCTCCACCCGCAACGTATCGACGTCGTCCTGCCAGAGCAGAGCGCTGGCGTAGGCCGCCACGTTCCCGGCGTCCGCGCCGAGCATTCGCCACAAGGGTTGTCCTGCCGCCTGTGCGCGTAGGTCCCAGAACGCGACGTCCAGCGCTCCCAGTGCCGATATGGCCGCCCCTTTCCGCCCGTACCACTGGGTGAGGCGATTCATCTTCTCCCAGAGTTGATCCGTCTGAGTGGGATCTGTTCCCAGGAGCTGCGGAGCGAGATGTCGGTCGATGATGATCCTCACGAGGTCAGGGTGCGAGTAGGCAGAACCGAGCCCGATCAAGTCGCCGTCCGTGTGCACACGCACGAGGGTTGTGAGTCGCCCGGTCGCCTGACCGCCCGCGAATCGGAAGCCCTGCCCCGGTGGATATGGGTAGTGGAGGTTGATAACCTCAACCGCGTCGATTCTCAATCGTGCACCCTCGACTCATGGGACCGAAGCGACTGCAGCAAGATCAGTCCTCGCGCCGAAACACCAGATCGCAAATCGCTTCTCACCATCTGTGCCCTCAGTTCGATCCGATCTCAGGCAAGCCGTATACGCGGCGACAATTTGACGCGAAGAACTTTGCTTGGTCTTCAGCAGGCACGTCGCGAAGGTAGTCACGTATTGCCGTCAGCCATGCAGAGTAGCCACCCGAGATTGTGTTGACAGGCCAGTCACTGCCAAAGAGCAGCCTATCCCAACCGAAACAAGCGACGGTGTGATCCAGGTAAGGACGCAGATCCGCAAGAGTCCATCGCTCGCGATCGGCTTCGGTCGTAAGCCCGGAGATCTTGCAGACCACATTTGGAAGCTGAGCAATCCTCTCAAGCTGTTCACGCCACGGATCCAACTCACGGTCGCGAACGCCCGGCTTGCCCATGTGGTCAAGGACGAATAGGACGTTGGGAGACCGCTTGATCAGCTCAAAGACGGCTGGCAACGACGAGCGTTCGAGGACGAGATCGAACGGGTAGCCAGCCTCCCCAACTGCCTGGATCCCGGCCACCACCGCATCGTCGCACGCAAAGTCGATCGGCTCTAGCTCGAACGACCGCCTGATTCCAACAAGGAGCGGTCCAAAGAGGGCGCTGAGCCTGGAGAGGTATTGCCGAAGGCCCTCTTGCTCGACGGGGGCCCACAGGACGGCCCCGGCGATCAGATGCGTGCTTGAGACTTGCGAGAGTAGCCACATCGCTTCCCGCAGGCCATCAGCGCCGGCCGACGCCGCTTCGACGCAGACCGTGCGAGTCACGCCGTTCTTTGCCAACTCCGGAAGAAGATCTGCCAGTGTGAATGGGCGGTTGAGGGCAGGAATGTCTCGGAATTCGGCGTACGGCATCAGCCGCGTGTCCCACAAATGGTGATGTGAGTCTATTACTTCCACTGTCATCGGATACGCACCAACCCTACAAGGTGTCGTCGTAAGTTGGAGATGCCGTGAGCCCACAGTCGATGACCAGCGTTGTGCCGGTGATACCCGTGGATTGGTCTGAAGCGAGGAACAGCACCGCCGACGCAACTTGATCCGGTGTCAGCACGGAGCCAGTGGGGTGCCGGGCCGCCATGGCACGCCAGAACGCCTCGGGATCCGGAGTCGAATCGACGTGACGCCGAAGGAATGGCGTATCGATACTTGTCGGACACACTGCGTTGATCCGTACGCCGCTTCGAGCGTGATCCACCGCCGTCGACCTGACCAGTTGAACAAGTGCACCCTTCGACGTGTTGTATGCAGCGAGATTCTGCTCCGCGAACAAGCCGTTCACACTCGCAACAACCACGACGGTGCCGCTGCCCGCCCGGATCATGTGAGGCAAACATGCCTGCATGCCCAGAACCGCCCCGTAGACGTTCACCTCCATCACCTCGCGGAATGTGTCGACACTGGTTTCGAGCACGTTTCCAAGCGCGAGTCTTCCGGCATTGAGCACGAGTACATCAGGGAATGCGGCAAATTCGGTTTCCGCCAACGAGAGGGCGGTTTCCCATGTCGCGGGCGAAGACGCGTCGCCCGCAACCCACGCGACGTTGCGGTCAACTCTGAATGTCTCAGGAGACGGCTGTAGGTCGATGCCGATCACTCTCGAACCGTTCGATCGGAGTCGGTGAACCGTCGCCAGTCCGACTCCAGATGCAGCGCCGGTGACGATCGCGAGCTCTGTTCGTTTTGCGACGTCACTCACGGGATTGAACCGATCCACCTGACCAGCCCATTGTGGTGTACATCCCGAACGACGGGCGGCACTCAATGCGGCCGAACTGGCATATGACGGGAACGTCGGATCGGACGCCCAATGCGTATTGTGTCCGAACCGGGATCTCGGGAGCGGTGCCGTCTTCGAATTGTCCGTATGGCGGATGAAGGCATGCGATGCGCTCGGCCTCCACGTCAATACGGATGCCGATAAATGGCTCCCGGTCGGTCCAGTAGATGTCCACGTGGATGTGCGCCGTGTGCTGTGACACGTTCATGATGAGGAGAGACTCGTGTCCCTGGAAGGGGCCGTACGTATCGGGCCACGGCAGGTCACCGTCGGGGAAGAACCAGGTGAGTGCCCCGGCACCATGTTTCCGGGCAGACTCGCGAGCGCTGAGTTGGATGGAACTCATGAAAGTGGCTCTCTCTCAGAACCGATGGGAACCTCTTCAAACGTCGATGCGTCGACCTCAGCAACCATCGCGGAGCCGACCTTGTCGAGCCAGTCGGCGTGCCCCCAGCGACGCACACCGAAGATGATGCCAACTCCAATCAAGAGCCAGATGCCGACGATAAACGGCGCGAGCACCACGGGGTATGCGGGAAGCGGAACGACCGAGTAGTAGAAGACTATGAGTAGGGCAATGGAAGACACAATCGGCATGGCCAAATGGAGGAACCAATTGAACTCGTCACGATGGACGGTGAGGTAGTACTTGATCACACCTATATTTCCGGCGATGTAGACCAAGATGAGTGACAGCGTGATGACGGTCGCGATCACGAAGAGTTGTTTGTCGGGTCCAAAGATGAGACTGGCACCGAGACCGATGAGCAGACTCAGCCCCGCCTGCAGCGTGATGGCGTTGTTTGGCGTCCGGTGACGCTTGCCGACCTCGCTGAGCACGCGCGGAAGGGCGTGGTTACGAGCCATACCGAAGTAGACCCGCGTTGTTGCGTTGTTGCCTGCGAACACGGCGCCAAGCACCGAGTTGATGTAGACAATGACCAGGAGAATGGAGAAGCCGCCCCACAACTGCTTTGTGACAACGACGACCGGGTTGTTGACGCTCGAGGCCAAGGTGTCCGAGTGAGCCAATCCCCACCCGCTCATGACCCCCCACGAGACGAGGATGTAGAACAGAACACCGATGACGATTGACGCCATGATGGCCGTCGGAATTGTCTTAAGAGGGTTTTTCGACTCCTCGGCCAGCGGCACGCATGCTTCGAAGCCGGTGTACGCGAAGATAGAAAAAACGATCGCTAAGAATAGGTTGCCGCCCTTTACAATGTTTCCAGGGTTGAAGACGGCCATTGACGCGCCGCCGGCGCCTGGGTGGATGAACCCGGTGAGGGCGAGGGCCATCATGACCAGGATCTCGAAAGCTCCTAGAGCGACCTGCACTCTGGCTGTTATGGCGATTCCGGTGTACATCAGCAGTGCGATCCCGACGGATCCAACGATTACAAATGCCGGCCAGAGCCAAGGAACGTTGATTCCGTAATACAGGTTCAAGACTGTGTTGGTAATCCAACCTGCGAAGGCGAGATTCATTCCACCCTGAATCGGGTCATAGAGGAAGTAGGCCCAAGCAGTCAAGAAACCCCACCGGGGCCCCAGAGTGTCGGTGACGTACGTGTAGTACCCACCGGCAGATGGCAAGTGGCGCGCGAGTTGGGTGAGTGATATCCCCAACATCACGACGATCACGCCTGCGATCAGAAAGGCCAACGGCGCGATCGGACCCACGAGCAGAACGATGGCTTGGATCGTGAGGATCGCCCCCGCGGCCGGAGCCACATGGGTCAGGGCCTGCATAACGACGCCGAGAAGTCCGATCGCCCCCGGTTCAAGCTCGGTGCGACCCACGCCGCTTGGACCCTTGACACTCTGCAAACCAATGTTCGCCATGAGTTACCCCTTTTAGGTAGGCCGGAGGGTATATAGACTATAAGACCCAGATCCGCCGCAGGGTACCCTCGCCCTTGAGGCTTTGTCAATGGAGCGTCGTTCCGTCGCCAGACGCGTGCGACTCGGTGCCAGGGTGTCGAGAGGGGGTGTGATGGCAACGCCACTCGACAGCAGCAAGCACTCTCCGGGGTGGCGACCAAGACGCGGGGATGGTCGCCTTGCGAGTGAGCGATGGTCGTTCGCCTACGGGGCTCACGTTCTGATGCACCGGTCTGGACGGCTGCTTACGACTGCAACTCACGGTGGGCGAACCGGCGGCGCCGACAACCTCAGACCCGAGCTCGGTTGCCGCGCTTCCCAAAGCGGACGTGCAGATCGGTTGCTCGACGCGCTAGGAACTCACCGCTACGAATCGCCTCTGCCGGGGTTCAAGCGGAAGCGCGGAAGCTGGGCGGTCCGCCACGTCTCGCGCCTAAGTGCCAACCATGAGACCGCCGTCGACGACAAGGGTTTGACCCGTGATATATGCAGAGTCGGGGCCTGCCAGGAAGGCCACGGCGCTCGCGACCTCGTCGGGCGTCCCCATTCGACCCATGAGAGACCGCGCGGCCGCACGCTGGAGCAGATCCCCGGGTTGCAGCCCTTGTCCGAGAACACCCACGACGGCATCCAATTGTTGCTGAAAGGCCGTATCGATGATCCCGGGCAGCACTGCGTTGACCCGAATGCGCCGCGAAGCCAGAGCGCGGGCTGACGTCTGCGTCAGGTTGACAACAGCCGCCTTGCTCGCCGCGTACGGGGGAGAAGCTGTGCGGGTTCCGAGAGCGGCGGTCGATGAGATGTTCACGATGGCGCCGCCTTCGGTCAGGACGGGGGCCACGAACTGGACGCAGAAGAATAGACCTCGGGCGTTCAAAGCCATGGTCTCGTCCCAATCCTCTTCAGTCACTTCACCGAGCGGGTGCGGCCGGATGATGCCTGCGTTGTTGACAAGAACGTCGATGTGGCCCATCTCGTCGACAGCGCGGGTAACCATTTCACGGATAGCCGGCACGGAGGCGACATCGACCTCGAGGGCCAACGAGCGGCAACCATAAGCATCCCGGATGTGGTTGGCGACCGCCTCGCACCCTGCGAGGTGGTGCCCGGCTACGACGATGTCGCACCCCTCGCGTGCAAGCCGCAGCGCGATCGCCTGTCCGATGCCCTTGGCTGCACCCGTCACCAAGCTGACCTTACCCGTCAACTTCGCGTCGCCATCGACTCCCATGGACGTCTCCTCGTGCCGCTGGCTGTCTCACGTCCCCCGCGCCCAATCTTGGCGGATACGTCGACGCGCGGCGTCCACAGGATACGACTTCGCGCCTCATGGCGCTGTCAACGGACGCTCCCTTGTACGTATCATGGGCGAGTCCACGCCCGACGTAGGAGGTCGGGCCGCGACGATGTTCGATTCCGGGGCTCAGTTGTGGGACCAAACAGGGAAGCAAGGTGTACGAGCGTCAACTACCAAAGTGGTCCGAGATCAAGCCGCTCCTGCGAGCAAAGCCTTTCGAGCTGAGCACAGCTAGACGGCGCCTGGCGAGAGCCTTGACCATCGACGATCTCCGCACGGTCGCACGCCGTCGCACGCCACGGGCTGTCTTCGACTATACAGACGGCGCGGCAGAGGGCGAGATCAGTCTGCGCCGCGCAAGGCGCCTTTTCCAGACACTTGAGTTCTACCCGTCAGTCCTGCACGACGTTTCGAGTGTTGATACCAGCACGTCGTTGCTCGGCCGCGCGTCAGCTCTGCCGTTTTCCTTCGCCCCCACCGGCTTCACGCGCCTGATGCACCATCAAGGCGAGTGCGCCGTGGCGCGGGTCGCCGAGAGGTTCAGCATCCCCTACGCCCTTTCCACGTTGGGCACGACATCGATCGAAGACTTGGCAGCGGCGGCCCCCTCGGCGCGAAAGTGGTTTCAGCTGTATGTCTGGAAAGATCGAGCCGCCGGTGAAGAGCTGATGTCACGCGCCAAGGCGGCCGGCTTTGAGGCTCTTATACTCACGGTTGACGTCCCTGTAGCCGGAATGCGTCTACGTGATGTTCGCAACGGCTTCTCGATCCCACCGACGCTAACGTTGAGGACTGTCGCTGATATCGGCACGCACCCCGCCTGGTGGCTCAACCTCCTGACGACGAAGCCATTGGTCTTCGCCTCACTGACTTCGTGGAACCGCACCATTGCCGAGCTTATCGATGAGCTTTTCGATCCAACCATGACAATGGCCGACCTCGAGTGGGTGCGGTCGTCTTGGGACGGACCGCTGATCATCAAGGGGATCCAGACCGTGGATGACGCGCGCCGGATGGCAGAGGCGGGTGTACAAGCGATCGTGCTGTCCAATCACGGTGGCCGTCAGTTGGACCGTGCCCCGGTTCCGCTGCGGCTCGTCCCAGAAGTCGTCGACGCAGTCGGTGCGCGCACCGAGGTCTGGGTGGACACAGGCATCATGAGTGGTGCTGACATCGTTGCTGCTGTGGCGCTCGGCGCCAAGGCTGCGCTCGTCGGTCGAGCGTACCTGTACGGGCTCATGGCCGGCGGTGAGCCTGGCGTCGAAAGGGCGGCTGAAATTCTTGTCCGGCAGATTCGTCGGACCATGCAGCTCCTGGGAGTGAGCCGCGTGACCGAGCTCCGGCCTCACCATGTGAAGCTACCGTGAATGGCCCCGGCTCGCTGACCGATGCTCTCGGAACTTAGAGCTTGCGCCAATAGGTGATTAAGTCGGATGACTCAGTTGAGTCGTCCGAGGG
>PLWW01000034.1 GCA_003153125.1 Candidatus Dormiibacterota bacterium
CGGGGTTTCCACCCTGGTGGCGCCGTGCCGGCGGCTACCGCCTCGACCGGCTGGCTGGGCCGCAGCCGTTCGACCTGGCGCGCTTCGTGGTCGGCTCGGAGGGCACCCTGGTGGTGGTCACCGAGGCAACCGTCGGGCTGGTGCCCCTGCCGCGGGCGCGGGCCATCGCCGTCGGGCATTTCACCTCCACTGCCGCAGCCATCGCCGCCACCGAGGACGCCCTCAGCGTGTCGCCGAGCCAGGTGGAGCTGATCGACCGCACCATCCTCGATCTCTCCCGGCAGAAGATCGAGTACGCGGCACTGGGCTCGATCCTGGAGGGTGATCCCGGAGCCCTGCTCTTCGTCACCGTCAACGGCGAGACGCCCGCCGAGGCGGCAGCCGGGGTGGAGCGGCTCGCCGACCTGTGGAAGCGTCACGGCCACGGCTACCACACGCTGCACGCCAACACCGCCGCGCAGCAGGCGGCCCTGCTCAAGGTCAGGTCGGCGGGACTGGGCCTGCTCATGGCGGCCGGCGAGGGCACGCGCCGACCGGTGGCGTTCATCGAGGACACCGCGGTGGACCCGGCGCGGCTGCCGGAGTACACGGAGCGCTTCGCCGCCGTCCTGAACAGGCACGGGTTGGTGGCCGGTTTCTACGGGCACTGCTCGGTGGGCTGCCTGCACATTCGCCCCTTCATGGACCTCACCCAGCCGACCCAGGTGACCACCATGCGCGCCGTGGCCGAGGAGGTCCGTGACCTCGTGGCTGAGTTCGGTGGCGCCAACTCCAGTGAGCACGGCGACGGCCTCGCCCGCAGCGAGTTCAACCGAGGTATCTTCGGCGACGAGCTGTACGAGGTGATGCGCGAGGTGAAGCGGCTCTTCGACCCGGACCTGCTCATGAACCCGGGGAAGATCGTCGACGCACCGCCGATGACGGAGAGCATCCGCGACGTCGCACTGTCGCCGGCCCGGCCACTGCCGACCCGCCTGTCGTTCGCCGCCACCGGCGACATGCGCGGCGCCGCCGACCGGTGCATGAACATCGGCGTCTGCCGCAAGGGATCGACGGGGGTGATGTGCCCGTCGTACATGGCCACCCGCGAGGAGGAGCACAGCACGCGCGGCCGTGCCAACGCGCTGGTGATAGCCCTGTCGCAGCCGGATCCTCGGGCTGCGCTCGGGGATGAACGGCTGCACGACATCCTCGACCTCTGCCTGGAGTGCAAGGCGTGCAAGAGCGAGTGCCCGCTGGGTGTCGACATGGCCTCAATGAAGAGCGAATTTCTCTTTCAGTACCAGGGGATTCACGGTGTGCCGCGGCGCGCCCGCTTCTTCGCCGCGGCGCGGCGGCTCAACCGGGTGGGGGCGACCATGGCTCCGCTCTCCAACCTGGTGTGGGCGCTGCCCGGGGCTCGCGCGGCCATGGAGCGGACCATGGGCGTCAGCCGCCGCCGGCCGCTGCCGCGGTTCCAGCGGCGTACGTTGCTGCGCTGGTTCGCCCGCCGGCCCGCCCGGCCGGCGGCGACCCTGGGGCGGGTGGTCATGCTCGCCGATTCGTTCACCACGTTCACCGAGCCCGGCGTGGGCATCGCGGCCGTGGAGCTGCTGGACATGGCCGGCTGGCAGGTGGACCTCGTCGGGGATCGGTGCTGCGGGCGTGCGGCCATCTCCAAGGGGATGCTCGACGACGCGGCCCGCCAGGCGCAGGCGATGACCGCCCGCTTGGTCGCCCTGGCGCGCCAGGGGGTCACCATCGTCGGCGTCGAGCCGTCGTGCATCCTGACGCTCACCGAGGAGCACCTCGCGCTGCAGCCGGACAGCGACGACGCCAAGGTGGTGGCCGCCAAGGTGCGCCTGGTCGACGACCTGGTCCTCGAGGCGATCGACGCCGGCCACCTGCGTCTGGACCCTGCGTCCGCGTCGGCGGACCGGCGGATCCTCTTCCACGGCCACTGCCACCAGAAGGCGCTCGTTGGCACGGCAGCGACAGTGAAGATGCTGTCGCGGATCCCCGGTGCCATCGTGGTGGAGGTGGACGCCGGCTGCTGCGGCATGGCGGGGTCGTTCGGCTTCGAGGCCGAGCACTACGACCTCTCGATGCAGATTGGGGGGAAGCGGCTGTTCCCCGCCGTCAACGCGGAGGACCACGCGACCCTCGTCGCCGCCACCGGCGTGTCGTGCCGCCAGCAGATCGCGCACGGCACGGGGCGCGAAGCTCGCCACCCCGTTGAGCTGATTCGCGAAGCCGTGCTGGAGTAGCCGGGTACACGGGCGGCGCCGCCGGCACCACACGATGGCGCAGAGAGCGGCGTAGGATCGCGCTGCAGCGAGCCGACCTCTGGTGGTGCCCTGCGGGGTGATCACGGGTCAACGCGGCCCGACTGTGTTTGCGGGGGGTCGGCCGCATGTGGCGCAGGAGACACATCCTGGATGTGCTGGCACCTGCTGCCAGGCTCCTCCTTGGTCGCCCTCACCGCACTCGCCGCCGGGTGGCGGTGTCCGGGCTCGTCCTGGCGGTCACGGTGGTGTGGGCGGGCGGGTTCGCCACCCTCTCGGCCCGCCCCGCCTCCGCATCGCTCGGGGTGGTGCAGAGCTTCAGCGCTGCCCTGACCACAGCCGGCAGCCAGCTCAGCGCCTCCCCGACTGTCGCGACGACGTCCGGGGACCTGCTCGTCGTCTTCGTCAGGGTGCGCAATGCCACGGTCACGCCCGTTGTGACCGGAGTGAGTGACAGCGGTGGCGATGCCTGGACCAGGGCGAGCGCGGTCCTGGGTGCCAAGTTTGTGGACGAGGAGACCTGGTACGCGGCCAATGCCAACCCCATCACCCCACCCGGGGGCGTCCACGTGACCACCACCGCGGCTTCGGCGATCGTGATGACCGTGGTCGAGATGAGCGGGGTGGCCAGCAGCGGCGCCCTCGACGTCACAGCCACGATGTCCGGCACCGGTACTGCCGCATCGGCGGGCACCACCACCGCGACCCACAGCGCCAGTGAGATTGTTGTTGCGGACGTTGGCTGGACCACCGCGGTGACGCCGGGCAAACAGACCGCCGGCTACAGCGTTCTTGCTGCCGCGCACTCCAGCGTCAGCGGGCTCAACATCGGCGAGCAGGCGGCGACCCGCGTGCTCAGCGCGATCGGCGCTCAGACGTATGGCGCCACCCTCTCGTCATCGGTGGGGTGGACCGGGCTCATCGCCACCTTCCAGGCGGGTTCGCTCTCCACGCCGACGGCCACGGCGACGGCCACCGCCACGGCTACGCCCACGGCCACGCCGACGGGCACGCCAACCGCCACGGCCACGCCCACTCCCACGATCTCGCCCTCACCCACGCCGACCGGCGGCCCCATCAAGCACATCGTCGTCCTCTACCAGGAGAACCACAGCTTCGACAACGTACTGGGCGCGTGGTGCACCCAGACCGGCCGCTGCCTCGGGATGCCGGGGAGTGTCACCCTCAGCGGTGGCGCGGTGG
>PLWW01000022.1 GCA_003153125.1 Candidatus Dormiibacterota bacterium
GAACCGACGGCCAGCTGTTTACAAAACAGCTGCTCTACCACTGAGCTACGCCGGCCAGCGCGATGCGAGTCTACCCGGTCATTGCTGAACTCAGCGGGAGTTCAGAGGGAATCTCGCGGGAGCTGACCGGGAGTCCAGCGGGAAGGCGTCGGGAACCTATGGAAACAACAGGCTTTGAACGGGCCCTGCCACCGGCAGCCGCGGCATGCTCGCCGCGTGGAGGACCCCGTCGTGACCGCACTCGCACCCCTTCCATCCCTTGCCTCTTCCCTGCCGCGCCGCATCGACTGGCGGGGCGTGCGCGACGCCATCGAGCTTTTCATCCTCGAGCGGCGCGCCGACAAGAAGCAGCCGTCGACCATCCGCTACTACCGCCAGCAGCTCGGGCTGTTCGCCACGTGGCTGACGCAGCAAGAGGTGCCCGGCGACGGGCCTGAGGACGTCACCAAAGGCCTGATCCTCGCGTACCGCCTACACCTCCAGGAACGCGGTCACACGCGGCTTGTGGGCCAGCCCCTGCAGCACACGACGCTCGTTGCGTCGCAGCGCGCTCTGCGCACCTTCTTCGCGTGGGCCGAGGAGGAGGGGTACGTCATCGACGGGCGCATCCTCAAGCTGCGCAAGACGCGCGTCCCGCAGAAGGACGCCACCGTCTATACCCTGGCGCAGCTGGAGGCCATCCTCGCGGCCTGCGTGTCGCCGACCGAGGAGTTGGCCATCCGTCTGCTCATCGGCAGCGGCGTGCGCCTCTCAGAGGCCGTCGGCGTCTGCCTGCGCGGTCCTGACGGGCTGCCCGACCTCGAGACCGACAACCTCGGCCGCGGCTGCGCGACTCTGCGGGTGCGTTGGGACGCCGGCGCGAAGGGCCTCAAGACGCGACGAACACCGGTTGCCGTGCCGCTGATGAAGGCGATCCGCCGGTACGAGCTGCGCGAGCGGCCGCACGTGGCGGCACCGCAGCTGCTGATAACCCGTCGCGGGCAGCCGTACAAGACCTGGGGCCTGGACAGCTTGATGGACCGCCTGCAGGAACGCGTCGGCTTTCATGTCCACGCGCACGCATTCCGGCATACGTGGGCCTCCGTCATGGTCCAGTCCGGCTGGTCGTTGGAGCACGTCCGCTCCTTCATCGGCCACACCGACTACACGACGCTGCATCGCTACGTCCGCCTGGCGACCGAGCGGGACCTCGGTGACCTCGACCGCTGGGCGCGGTTCGTTCCCCAGCCGGCGCATGCGAGGCTGGGGCCGCCGATGGGCTGGCAGGACTGGCCAGTCAGCCTCTCATTCCAGCGATAGCAGGGCCTGTGCCACCTCTTGCCCCGCGCCCCCACCCACCCTCGCCACTCGGCGGGCTCGCCGAGGCTGCTCGATGATCGCGATCACGTCGGCAAGAGGCACGTCGAGGGCGCGACATAGGGTGTCCACCGTCCCGAGGGTCGGTTGCCGCCGACCGTTGAGCAGGTCCCGAAGTGTCTTGGGGTCGATGTCAGCAGCCTCCGTCAACTGGGCTCGCGTCCAGGCGCGGAGAATTCGATGCCGCTCGACGACGTCAGCGCGCACCTGCCAGCCGACCGCAGGGACGCTCGACGCAGGGGCGACGACTGACACGCCGCTGCACGCCGGACGAGGCGCCATGCGCGGGGAATGGCTCGCGGCCGCGCGTGACATGGCGGCGCCGGAGGGAATCGCCGGGGATTTCGTGGGGAAACTCATACCCTCAACACCGTGTTCAGCGGCGCGGAACAGACACAAGCGAGTCCATTTCGTCTTGCCTTCCCCTCCGCCGCATTACACACACATCGCCGCATGCGTCACCGACGTCGCCACCGTGCGCCTCTGTCGTCCCGGCGCTGAGACCTCCGCTCCCGCAGCCCTGGTCATCTCCTCCTGGCTCGCTCCCGACATAGATACACACAGTGGCACCTCCCCGGTGGGAGTACGTTCAAGTGGGCCGTGACTGACGAGCCGCACCCGATTCACCTCTCGGCCGAAGGCCTCGAGCGCGTGGCCGCTCTGCGTCTCCCCGGCCTCCCGCTGGCCACCTTTCTCGCCCTGCTGGCCAGGCTTGACTCGACGGGACGCGCGGAGATTACGCAGCCAGAGCTGTGCAAACTTCTATCGACTGGCGGCGGAAAGGTCTGGCAGTCGCTCCAGGCGCTTGTGGCTGCGGGTGTCATCGAGCCGCCCGTCGAGCGGGGCGGCTTCGGCCGACGAACGCCATACCGCATCCCAGAAGGGGTGGCCGTCGCACCCAGCGTCTCCCCTCGGCGCCGAACCCGTCGGTAGCGTCATTTCAGGCGCTGTCCACCGCGGGTCCATGCCGTGTCCGTGGAGTGTTCATCGCGCTGGCCAGCGTGGCCGCCAAAGCCTCTCACCCTTCGTCCCAGCCACCACGTCGTGGCGTCTAATCCACCACCCAGCGGCGTCCAATCGGCCACGCGCGGCCGTGGGTCCTGTTAGAAACGGCACGAGAGCCCGCTTGGCAACCGTGCGGCGACCGGCTCAAGCACGAATGTAGCGCGCGGCGCGAAGCGACGCCAGCCACAGAAGCGGGGCTACGTGCGGCCGGAAGTTGCTTTTGCTGTGGACTTCTTGCTCGCCGAGGACGCTCGGGAAGAGGTACGTGTGCCCTTCGTTGTTGCGGGACGACGGAGAGCTTCGAGCACGCTGACATCGCCCTGGCCCGTCCGGACGCCCTTTTGAACCTGCTTTGCCACTACTCGATCATACGGGCTCAGGCGCAACCAGTACACGGATGCTCCGGACGGCCGCGAGGTCCGGGACGAGGATTCCCCCCGTCGACGGCACGGGCTCCGTGGGCAAGCCATCGTCCCCGACCGACCACTCGCGCCCTAAGAAGACGCCGTGTTGGTCGGGTGATGTGATCACCCGGGAGCCCTGGCCAAACGATCCGGCCACGCGGGTGCCGTCAGTGAACTCGATGACCAAGAGACAAGGGTCGGGAACCTCTCCGCTCAGGTTTACGGCGTCCCAGATCGTAGGGGGCGTCGGACCCAGATCGCGGCGAATCCAAGCGGGAAGGCTCTCGAGGCGGCCACCCGGTTGGAGTTGGTCTGTGAGCTTCCCCAGCACGTAACCGCCAAGCACCGGTGCGAGCAGTCCAGCCACGACAGCCCACGCGGCCACGCGCCAAGGATGGTTGGCAAGATCTCCACCGACGGGCAGGAGCACTGGGATGGTGAACCAGGCGAGGAGAAGCTGAACGACCAGTGAGGCTGCCACCGACTGCACCACCACCTTGAGATCTGTGGGTGGCTGGCTGAAGGTCTTTCCCCTGGCCCATGCGCTCCGCGCCAGGTATCCGGGCACCACGGCCAGAAGGACGATCGCAAGCGCTTCGAATGTGGCCGGCATCGCGAGTGATCTCCTTGTAGGGCTCTGTCACGGCTGGGCGCCCCTCAACCGTTGCGAAGCGTAGTACGCTGGCGCCACGGTTAGGGACCTCTAGCCGTAGCGCAACCGTCGCGGAAGAAGATGCCTCAGAACATTGCCGAGTTCACGTGGTCGGTGGACCCTACTGGGTACCGCTGGGAGCCAGGGCATCGACTCGCCGAGGCGGCGATGCCCCCCGGCGCCCATCTCTGGGATTCGATGGTCGCGCGGGGAACAGTTCCGGCGCTGGTTTCGTCCAGACCAAACGCTGAAGGACCGTCCCGGTGGTACACACCCGACTCCGGGTTGTACAGAGCGTTTGCAGAGCTCGACGGGTCCGAAGCTGCCCTCGTCGACTTCGCCAACCGCTACGGGGAGCTTGGCGGAGAGGGTGACGAGGTCTACGACAGGAAGGACCCTTGGTTTACATACCACGAGCAATGGGAAGCCGCGGACCGGACAGCGGTGGAAGGCGAGCTAGAGAATTCTGGTCCCGAAATGCCGGACAGCCGACGCATCGAGTGTCGCGCTGAGACGCTGCATGGTTGGTGGATGGAGATCTCGGCTATGCGCATGTGTATCGACCTCCACGACATGCTGAGGTCGGCTGCACCCGTTGCTCGTCTAGGAAGACATTTCAGCTATCGCGACCGGACAGTGGGTATGGACGACGACGAGAAGAGCGTGTTTCTCTTCAATTCAGTAGCAGAAGAGGCACAGCGCCGGTCAGCTCTCTGGAGCACAGAGGTCTGGTTGCGCGATGCTAGGCAACCGAACGCTGACGGCGTCATGAGTTCGCCTGATCCGGATGATCCCGGTTTCTATTACTACTATCAGGTGAGAACCTATCGTAAAGCCGAGTACTTTGGCTTCTACGAGATCCGCGGGTTGTACACGCACGAGCCGGACGACGACATTTCTGAATTCACCACGACGATGCTCTCAGCAGTCGTGAATGCGCACTTGACCACGCGCGTGGACACCGAACTCCTCATCGATCCGCGTTCAGGCCAGCCGGTCCTGTTCGCGATGCCAACTTCGCTGATTGGTGCGATGTGGCTACAACTCGCCCAGGCGGTGGATGGAAACAAGGATTTTCGCCAGTGCGTGAGCTGTCGGGCGTGGTTTGAACTCGCCCCTGACAAAGCCCGCGCGGATAAGTTGTACTGCTCTCAGGCTTGCCGGTCGCGTGCATACCGCACGCGGCGAGGGCGTGTGACAAGGTGATGCAGCCGGAGCCAGTACGCGCACCCCTTCCGTACGCATCGCTAGAGATGCCGCTGGCGACCTTACAAGCGGCGGCCCCGCGCCTTCAGACGCGCTTGTCGCATCAGTGACGACCGATATCGAGAGCCGGCGAAACAACAGGGTTTGCGCGAAGTACCGATGTGGCGCTACGATGAACTCGTATTCGGCAGGCTCGTTTCAGTGCTTACAAAACAGCTGCTCTACCACTGAGCTACGCCGGCCAGCGCATTGCCAGTTTACCCGCACCTTCGTCCGCGGATGCCAGATGATTCAGCGCGTGATGGCCTCCGGCGGCTCCTCATCGATGGCGGGAGGGCGGGCGAGTCGCTCGAGCTGAGCGCGCACCGACGGGTCGAGCCGGTCCCCGAGGCGGTTGGCGAAACCAGCCTCACGTCGCCGCCGCGCGGCGTGCTCGTCGACGCCGTCCCGTACGCCCCGCACCTGCGCATGCAACGCGGTTGCCCCCACCACCGCCGCTCCCATGGCCATGACCATGTCCCGTTGCAAGCGGTCACTGGTGGCCACCGTCACCAACCCGGCGTCCCCATGGTGCGAGGCCATCGAGACGCGGCGCTCGATGACGTGGTCGGCGCTCTGCGCGCGACTCCCATAGATCACCGTGATGCCGTCGATCTTCTCGCCGGCACCGCGGTCGCGCTCGCGGCCGTGAGCATCGAAGACGACGGTGACATGCTCACCGGTGGCGGCCGCATACTCGCCGAGCATGGCGATGAGGCGGCGGCGCGCCTCCTCTCCCCTGCCGCCCTTGATCAGGGGAGACAGCTCCGGCCACGCGTGGATGATGTTGTAGCCGTCGACGATCAGCTCACGCATCACGAGCCTCACGCGTCGCGAAGCCGCGCTGGCGCGCCACCTCGTAGAGCAACACCGCCGCCGCCGCCCCGGCATTGAGCGACGACACCCGGCCCGCCAGTGGCAGCGACACCACGGCGTCGCAGTGACGCCGCGTCAACGAACGCATGCCCTCGCCCTCGGCGCCGACGACGAGCGCCACCGGGATGGTGAAGTCGAAGCCGTCGTACCGCGTCGGGCCGTCCGCAGCCAGCCCCACCACCCAGATGCCCGCCGCCTGCATCTGCTCGAGCGCCTGCACCAGGTTGGTGACAACGGCGACAGGAACATGCTCGGTCGCGCCGGCGGACGCCTTGGCGGCCGCGGCGGTGACACCGGCGGCGCGATGGCGTGGCAGCACGATGCCGTCGGCGCCCACCGCGTCCGCCGTGCGGATGATCGCCCCGAGGTTCTGGGGGTCCTGGATGCCGTCGAGCACGACCACCAGCTGCGGGAGGCGCGCCTGCGCCATGAGCTCGTCCAGTGTCAGCGGGGCGCGGCCGTGGAAGTACCCGGCAACCCCCTGGTGATGCTCCGTATGGGAGATGTCATCGAGGCGGCGGCGCGGGCTCTCCTCCACCGGGATGCCGCGCTCCTCCGCCAGCGCGCGGATCTCGTCGATGCGACTGTCGGCCGCGGTCCCGCTGGCGATCACCAGCTTGCGCGCCGCCCGGCCGGCACGGAGTGCCTCGAGCACCGGGTTGCGCCCGTACAGGATGTCCACCGACCGAGTATCGCCGACGCCGTCGCCCCGGCCGGTCAGCCAGCCATCCGCTCCCGTCCGGGGCAGCATCAGGCACAGCGTCGCCAGCACCGCTGATCACGCCACGGCGCGACCGAAGGCACGCGCCGCCAGCACCACCGCGACGATCCCCAGTCCCAGCATCACGGCGAATCCCTGCACCACCGCGATATCCGTGAGGTGGCTGTTGAACGCCGCCCGGGCCGCGTCCACCGCGTACTTGAGCGGGTTGAACGCCGCCACGGTGCGCAGCCAGCCCGGCGCCAGCTGCAGGGGCAGGAGCACGCCGGAGAGGAGCAGCAGGGGAAGCGTGGCACCGAACACGATGGGAGCGAACGCATCCTCGCTCTTCACCGCCAGCGCGATCGTGTAGGACAGCGACGCCGTCATCAGCCCGATCAGGGCGATCAGCACCAGCGCCAGCAGGATCCCGCCCGCGTTGATGGTCAGGCCGAAGGGGATCGCACAGATGACCAGCAGCAGCGACTGCGCCGTGACGATCACCACGTCGCGCAGCGCCCGGCCGAGCAGAAGGGAGATGCGGCTGATCGGCGTCACCCTGAAGCGCTCGATGACCCCCATGCGCAGTTCCGAGATGAGCCCAAAGCCAACGCCAGAGGCGCCGAACAGGCCCAGCTGCACGAGCAGGCCGGGGATGAAGACGTTGTAGGCGCCGCCCTTGGGGAACCCCGGGGCCGACGACGCCACCTTGACCAGCAGAGGCGCGAACAGCACCAGGTACATGATCGGTTGGACGATGCCGAAGAACATCCAGACGGGGTTGCGCAGCGTCTGCAGGATGTAGCGGCGGAAGACGAGCGCGGTGTCGCGAAGCGGGTTCATGGCTGCCCTCCTCCTGTCAGTTGGGGTTGTCGTCGCGGAGCGAGCGACCGGTCTTGGCAAGGAAGACGTCGTCGAGGCTGGGCCTCGCCACTGTCAGCGTGGCCATCTCGAGGTTGGCCGCGTCGAGTGCGCGCATCAGGGCTGGCATCGCCGTCTCGCCGCGGTCGACGTAGAGGCGGATCAGGCCGTTCTCGGCGCTGGCCTCACGGACGAAGGGCAGCGCCTGCAGCTGCGCGAAGGCGTTCTCGTGCTCACCCTGCAGGGACAGGGTGATGGCGTCGCCGGCGACCTGACGCTTGAGTGCGTCGGGCGAACCCTCGATGACGATGCTGCCGTGGTCGATGATGGCCACGCGGTCGCAGAGCGCGTCCGCCTCCTCGAGGTAGTGGGTCGTCAGGAACACCGTGGTCCCGCTGTCGCGCAGCTTGCGGACCTCCGTCCAGAGGTGCGCCCGGGCCTGGGGATCGAGGCCGGTGGTGGGCTCGTCGAGAAAGACAAGGCGGGGCCGGTGCATCAGGCCGATGGCGATGTCGAGACGGCGCCGCTGGCCGCCCGAGTAGGTCTGCGTCTTGCGGTCCGCGCAGCTCTGGATCTCGAGGGTCTCGAGCAACTCAGCGGCACGGACCTCGGCCTGGCTCTTGCTCATCCCGTGGAGGCGCCCTTGGAACACAAGCTCGCCGCGCCCCGTCTCGATGATGTCGCTGCCGCCCGTCTGGCCGACGTAGCCGATGCGGCGACGCACCAGGCCTCCCTGGGTGAGCAGGTCGGCGCCCGCGACCACGGCCTCACCGCTCGTCGGCGTGAGCAGGGTCGCGAGCATGCGCAGCGTCGTCGTCTTGCCCGCGCCGTTGGGGCCGAGGAAGCCGAAGATCTCGCCGTTGCGCACCTCGAGGTCGACGCCACGCACGGCCTCGACGGTGCCTCCGCCGCGGGTGGTGAACGTGCGCCGAAGCCGGCGCGTGCGAATGGCGACGCCGCCGTCGGGTGCGAGAGCGGCGTCTTCCGCGGGGGCGATGGCCGTGGTCATGAATGCAGTCCTCGTGAGGTCTTGGCGATTTCCGTATCGGGCAGGTGTGTCTCCCAGTGGAGGCGACCGGCGCTGATGTCGTCCATCACCACTCGGCACCAGGCCAGCTCCGCCTCATGCAGGCGCAGGCCGAGCTCAGCCTCGAGGAGGAAGACGCGCGGCAGGCCCACCTCGTCGATCAGCATCCGCTCGGCCGCGTGGCCGCCGGCGATGATGCCCTCGAGGCGCACGACCCGCGCGCCCAGTGCCTGGGAGACGCGGCTCATGGGCAACACCCCCACCAGCGACATCGCGGCGGTGAACACGGGGTGGCCTGCGACAGGCGATTCGATCAGCTCACAGACCCAGGCGGCGATCTCGTCGCGGCCGTCGTCGGTGATGCCGTAGACGGTGCGCTCCGGGCGCCGCCCCTCGCGGCTTGTCTCGACTGCGGTGACCAGGCCGCGCTGCTCGAGGCGCGCGATGGCGTGGTACAGCGCACGCGGCGGCCCGATCGCGAAGTCCTTGTGGCGCTCGCGGAAGAGGCGCTGGATCTCGTAGGGGTGCGACGGGCCCTCGGCAAGGACGGCAAGCGCTCCCAGCGCGACAAGGTCCAGCCGCGAACGGGGGACTTCTGCCATAGTGCAGCGCGCACTATAGCAGAGGGTTGAGATCCTCGCTCAGCCGGCTCAGATGTACGCGGGCTGGGGCCTCGGCCGGAGCAGGGACATGGTCAGCGCCCCGCCGTAGACGAGGTCGAGAACGAGGCTCAGGACGCCCAGCAGCCCGACCGTTCCCGCCCGGGCGGTGCCGCCGAGGCCGGCGAGGCCGTCAAGGATGGCGAGGACGTCGAGCAGCACGAACACAACGCGCGCCGCGGTGAACTGCGTCAGCCACACGAAGAGAGCGGTGACCAGAGCCGCCGCGACCGCCGCGACCGCGAAGGCAGCGCCGATGTTGAAGGACTGCACCGTTGTGATCCCCGTGTTGGCATCAAAGATGGGCACGTTGATGTGCTGCACCAGGAGGCCGACGCCGATCAGGATGAGGGCCGTCAGCACCCCGTATCCGATGGTGATCCAGCGGCAGACGCTGATCCAGTTGGTGCCCGACGCGGTGATGCTCTGCTGGAGTGCGGCGAACCCGCCGGAGCGGACTGGTGCCGCGCCGATGTTCGCGAAGCCCGGTGGCGGCGGAGGCGGCGGTGGCGGGTTCGAGCGAGCCGCAACGAGGTTGCGGCCGTCGGGGAGGATCAGTGCCGTACCGCAGCGCTGGCAGGTGGTTCGCTTGCCGAGCTCCGTCCAGGACCAGCAGTTCGGGCAGCACACGTTCTCGGGCATTTCGCGATTGTGTCGCCGGGAGCGCGGCACGCTCGCGCCGTCATCGATCAGCGGCCTTTCCGTGACGAAGCCGCCAAGTGCGGCGCCACTGGGGATGCACGCCGCGGCGCTCCGCCGCCCCAGCGGGGCACTGCGGAGCGCCGTTGCAGTGCGGCTTTAGAGCGAGGGCGGGGGCGGGGGGCTGCCGCCGCCGAAGGAATTGCCCGACGTGGTGCCGTATGCGCTCACGGCCGGCTGGGGATCGGTGCGCTTCAGGTAACCACCAACCGCGACGACGATCCCCGCGATGATGCCGATGTAGAGCCCGAAACTGGGACCGTAGCTGTAGCCGGCGCCGCCTCCTCCGCTGGTGTGTGTGACCAGCCAGAGCAGAGCCATGACAGCGGCGAAGACGCCGATGATCATGTAGATCATCGCGTCGGTCTGGGGCAGTTGGGGGATGGTGAAGGTCGGCACAAACGTGCGCAGGATGAACAGCGCCAGGCCGACGAGCACTGCAAGGAAGAACAACCAGCCCGGCCAGTCATTGAGGCCGCTGACTGAGAACGATGTGTTCAATCCGTTGCAGAGAGCGCTCCCACCGCAGTTGAAACTGGCGCTGTACCAGGGGAGAAAGGTCGCAATGAAAGCGACAACCAGGCCGATGCCGATGGCGGTGTCACCATTGCTGTAATGACGTCCGGCGACTGCAGGCAACGTGGACCCTCCTCTACATGGCGATTGCCGGGCATCCGGCGAGCGCAGTATAGGGGCCGGAAGGGCGAGCCGAACATGCGACCGACGGGAGGGCGCCGGCTCAGCCTGCCGGGATCACCGGGGGCGGCACGCCACTGAGGTCGGCACGGCGGGTGAGGTAGTCGATACGCGTGACCTCGCCGCGCGCGTACATCATCTCCAGCTCCGCGACGGCGGGGTTGGGCAGCGGCGGTGCCAGAGCACGCCGGCCCTTCATGGCACCGATGAGCGCGCGCACCAGCCACACGATGGCGACGATCACGAGCACCCAGATCACAAAACGCAGGCAGATGGCGAGCACCGATACGCCGGTGTCGTATCCGCCGCGGCCCACGAGTGGGGCATTTCCGCTCAACGCGGAGAACCCTCCGAACCCTCGGCTGCCTGGTCCCATCTGCGGTGCCTCCTCTCTGGTCATGCCGGCCCCGGGCGGGCGCATGGAGCGACCTGACCGTATGAACCGATTGTGGCGTTTCAACCTTACATGCGAATGACCGCTGACCGCTCGGTCACAGGCGGCGCCAGCGCTGTCCCTCGCCGGTGTCCTCCACCACGATGCCGCGGTCGGCGAGAACCTCGCGGAGGTGATCCGATTCCGACCACTCGCGGCGCTCTCGCGCCACCCGGCGCAGGTCGAGCAGAGCCCGGTCCTCCTCACTGAGCGAATTCCCGGTCCTCTCGTTGGCGACAAGCTCCATGACCCCGAGGACGTCGTCGACCTCGTCGAGGAACCCGACCAACGCGCTGTACGAGGCGCTGTCCAGCTCCCCGTCGTCGAGCTCCCTGTTGAGGACGCGGATCAGGCTGAAGACGGTGCCCATCGCCCCCGGCAGGTTGAGGTCGTCGTCCATCGCGGCGCCGAACTCGGAGCGCGCCTCGGCGATGCGCTCCACACGAGCTTCGTTCTCGCCCGCGCGGGGCGGGTAGCCGCGCACCCGCGCGTCGAAGTCGGCGAGGCGGTCCACCGACTCCGTGGCGGCGTGCAGCGACTCGTCGCTGTAGTTGACCGGCTTGCGGTAATGCGCTGCCGCGGCCAGCATGTAGCGGAGCGCGGAGGGCCGCGCGCCCGAGGCCACCAGGTCGGGCACGGTGGCGAAGTTGTCCATCGACTTGGCCATCTTCTCGCCCCCGATGCGCAGGTGCGCCGAGTGGCACCAGATCTGCACGAACTGCCGCCCGGTGGCGGCCTCGCTCTGGGCGATCTCGTTCTCGTGGTGCGGAAAGATGTTGTCGACGCCTCCGCAGTGCAGGTCGAACGACTCGCCGAGCAGCGCCATGCTCATCGCCGAGCATTCGATGTGCCAGCCGGGACGGCCGCGACCGAGCCGCGTGTCCCAGCCGATCTCGTCGGCGCCGACGGCCTTCCACAGTGCAAAGTCGCGGACGTCCTCCTTGTCGTACTCGTCAGCATCGACGCGACCCCCGGCGCCGGCCACCAGCCCTTCGGCGCGGGCGCCGGAGAGGCGCCCGTAGTGAGGGAAGCCGGCGACCCGGTAGTAGACGCTGCCCGCGCTCCGGTACGCGACGCCCGCCTCCTCCAGCCTCTCGATGAGCGCAACCATCTCCTCGATGTATTCCGTGGCGCGTGGGAAGTGCTGGGCGGGACGGATGTTGAGCGTGCGCAGGTCTTCGTAGAACGCGTCGATGAAGGGTGCCGTCTCAGCGTGCAACCCGTGACCTGCGGCCGCGGCCTGGCGGATGATCTTGTCGTCGACGTCGGTGAGGTTCATGACGTGGGTGACGCGCGCGAAGCGTCGCTCCAGCCAGCGGCGCAGGATGTCCTCGAAGAGAAATGTGCGGAAGTTGCCGACGTGCGCGCGGGCATAGACGGTGGGACCGCACGTGTAGAGGCGAACGTGGCCCTCCTCGAGCGGGGCCACCATGCGCAGCCTGCGCGTGAGGGTGTCGTGAAGGCGCATCGGCATGACCCGGCAAGTCTATCGACGAGCGCTCGCCACCCCGGCAGCGGGTGGGTGCTCAGCTCAGGCGGCGGCGGACACCGCCTGAGCACGCCGGCTGATGACCTGGTCGATGAGACCCCACGCCAACGCCTGCTCCGCGGTCATGTAGTTGTCACGCTCGATGTCGTGCGCGACCTCGTCCAGGGTGCGTCCGCTGTGCCTGGCGTAGATGTCGTAGGCGCGCTCGCCACGGCTCGTGGACTCGACGACGGTGGGGATCAGCATCAGCGCCCATCCTCCCTGCCCGGGATGGCGAAGCCGATGCGACGCCGCGCCGGCGAGGCGGGTCGGGCCGGGCCGCGGCTCAGGTGGCGCTGTCGAGGAGTGCCACGGCGGACGCGGCGATTCCCTCGGACCGACCCGCGAATCCCATCCCGTCGCTGGTCGTGGCGGTGACCTGGAGCAGGGACCGGTCGACGCCGAGGGCGCCTGCGCAGGCGATCGCCATGGCGTCGAGGTGGCCGCTCAGCCGCGGCTGCTCGGCAATGGCCACGACCTGGACCGAGACGACGCGGAGGTCGTGCTCGCGAAGCATCGCCGCCACCGCGCCCAGGAACGCGCTCCCCGGCGTGTCGCGCCAGCGCTCCGCGCTCGACGGGAAGTGATCGCCCATGTCTCCGAGGCCGGCGGCGCCGAGCAGCGCGTCACAGAGCGCATGGACCACAGCGTCGCCGTCCGAGTGTCCCGCGAGGCCTCGCTCGTAGGGGACGTGAACGCAGCCGAGCAGGAGGGGGCGGCCCGAGACCAGGCGGTGCACGTCGATGCCGTGACCGATGCGCAGGCTCACGGGCGCGCGGCCAGCAGGGCGCGGAGCACCACCAGGTCGCGCGGATGAGTCACCTTGAAATTGTCGGGGCTGCCCGCAACGATGTGGACGGGGGTCCCCAGCGCCTCGACGAGGGCGGCGTCGTCGTCGACGATGAGCGCGTTGACGCGGGCGTGCAAGTGGCCGGCCACGAGCAGCTCCCGGCGGAATGCCTGCGGGGTCTGGATGGCGTAGAGGTCATGGCGGTCGAGCGACTGCACGATGACCCCGCCCGCTCCCCGCTTGATGCTATCGACCATCGGCACCGCCGCGGTGGCCGCGCCGTGCAGCCGGGCCACCTCGACGCAGTCGATGAACAACTGCGGCGCGCAGAGCGGCCGGGCCGCGTCGTGCACCGCCACGACGTCCACCTCACCCACTCTGTCGAGCGCCCGGCCCACGCTGTCCTGGCGACGGTCGCCGCCCGTGGTGAGCACCACGTCGCCCAGCCCCGCCGCTGCGGCGAGCGCCGCCAGGAGCGCGTGGCGCTCCGCCGGCGCCGCGATCACCACCTGGCCGAAAGCCCGGGAGGCGGCCGCGGCGGCGAGCGTGTAGGCGATCAGGGGCCGGCCGCCGACATCGGCGAAGAGCTTGTCCTCCCCCATCCGTTGTCCCCGTCCCGAGGCGGGGATGATGAGGGTCGCGGTCAGCTCCGTCCCACCCTGCTGCGCACCGGCCGCACCGTCTTGCGCGAGGTGTCCGGGCCGTCGGTGGTGGCGAAGATCATGCGACCGGCCGACGTCTGCAGAACCGATGTCACGGTTGCGCGAACAGTGTCGCCGAGGCGCGCCTTGGCGTTCTCCACGACGACCATGGTGCCGTCATCGAGGTAGCCGACACCCTGGTGCAACTCCTTGCCCTCGCGCACGACGGCGATGGAGATCTCCTCGCCGGTGCTGAGGATCGGCTTCATGGCGTTGGCGAGGTCGTTGAGGTTGAGCACTCGCACGCCGGCGATCTGGGCGATCCGGTTGAGGTTGTGGTCGGTGGTGAGCAGCAGTGCCGACTGCGCCACGGCCAGCTTGATGAGACGGGCGTCAACCTCGGCCGCCTCTGGGAAGTCGAGGTCGATGATCTCGCAGACGACGTCCTCGCGGCGCTGCAACTCCTCGAGGACCGTCAGTCCGCGGCGGCCGCGGGCGCGGCGCATGGGATCGCCGGAATCGGCCACCCGCTGCAGCTCCTCGAGGACAAACCCTGCGATGAGCAAGCGACCGGGCACGAAGCCGGCCTTGGCCACCTCCACGATGCGACCGTCGATGAGCGCGGACGTGTCGACCACCACGGGAGGCCCGTCGATGGGCGCCCGGGTAGCCCCGGCCGGCGCCCCGCCGCGAGCCCGACCCACATCCTCGCTGCGCAGCATCGATGCGAACGCCTGGCGGCGCCGCGTGCCGGTGCGCGCCCCCACGGTCACCAGGGCGATCGCCAGCAGCAGCGACACACCCGTGCCGATGTGCAGCGGAAGGGGGCCGAGGAGCACGGCCACGAGGGCCGCGATGAGGAGGCCGGCGATGACGCCGAGGAGGCCGCCGAGGATCTCGCTGGGAGGAGCCTCGTCGAGCATCTGCTCGAGCCAGAGGTAGGGCTCGACTGTCAGCAGAGGGCCGGCCAGCGCCAGGGCTGCGGCGCCCACGATGGCCGTCCCCGCCAGGACGACCCCGGTCACCACACGGTCGTGGGAGAACACCCCGGGTGAGTTGGTGACAACAAAACTGGCGTAGTAGATCCCGACGACGACCCCGAGGACAGCGCCGACCGCGCGGGCGGCCCCACGCGCCCGGCGCAGGTTGTGTGCAGAGTGTCGAGGCATTTCCGCTCGATCTAAGCACAGGCGGTGTTGCGGTGCTGCCGATGTCACCCCTTCGCAACCGCAGCGGAAAGGTGCGCGCCGGCCCGCTCAGCCGCTCTGGAGAACCGCCAGGGCCGCCGAGACGCTCGAAACCCGGTGGACGCGGAGCCCTGCGCCTGCCGGGGCGCGGCCACCGTCGGGCACCACCGCGGCGACCTGTCCGAGAGCCGCCGCCTCGCCGAGGCGCGCGTCGAGCCTCGAGGCACGCCTGACCTCCCCGCCGAGCCCGACCTCGCCGAGGACCACGGTGTCGCGGGGGACCACGCGGTCGCGCGCCGCCCCGGCCAGGGCCATGGCGACGCCGAGGTCGACGGCCGGGTCGGCGAGGCGCACCCCGCCGACGACGTTGAGGAACACGTCCGCCTGGCCGAGAGGAATACCGGCACGGCGCTCGAGCACGGCAAGGATGAGGTGGAGCCGGCCGAGGTCGAACCCCGAGCTGGTGCGCCGGGGCAGGCCGAAGGAGGTGGGGGCGACCAGGGCCTGGATCTCGACAACGAGCGGACGGGTGCCCTCGCAGGTGACGGTGAGGACGTTGCCGGGCACCGACAGGCTGTTCTCGTCGAGAAAGGCGCGCCCGGGTGCGTCGAGTTGACGCAGGCCACCTCCCTCCATCGTGAACAGCCCCAGTTCGCCGGTGCTGCCGAAGCGGTTCTTCACGCCGCGCAGGAGCCGGTGCTCGCCATGGCGCTCGCCCTCGAGGTAGAGCACCACGTCGACCATGTGCTCCAGGGTGCGCGGCCCGGCGATCGCGCCCTCCTTGGTGACGTGGCCGACCAGGACGATGGGCACACCGGTCTGCTTGGCGACGGTGAGCAAGCGGGCCACCCCTTCCCGCACATGGGCCGGGCTTCCCGGTGCGCCCGCGGCATCCGGCGCGCTGAGCGTCTGCACCGAGTCGACCACCGCCAGCGGCGGGCGGGCCATCTCGATCGCCTGCGCCACGGCGTCAAGGTCGGTCTCCGCAAGCACGGCGACCGACGGAAGACGGCAGCCGAGCCGCTCGGCGCGCATGGCCACCTGCACCGCCGACTCCTCGCCCGCGCAGTACAGGGCGGGGCGGCCGGCGGTGCCCACCCGTGCCGCAAGCTGCAGGGCCAGGGTGGACTTGCCGATGCCGGGGTCGCCCCCGAGCAGGATCAGCGACCCCGCGACCACGCCGCCGCCGAGGACGCGGTCGAGCTCAGCGATGCCGGTGGGGGTGCGTTGTCCGCTGCCATCCCCGACCCTGTTGAGCGGCTGGGCGACGGCGGCGAGCGCCGCGTGGGGCCGCCGCGCCGCGCTCGACACGGCGACCCCTTCCCCCAGCGTGTTCCACGCTCCGCACCCGTCGCAGCGGCCCTGCCATCTGAGCGCGGTGACGCCGCAGCCGGAGCAGACGTACTGCAGTCTGGCGGCGCGCGTCACCTGGGTCATCGTGGGTTCAGGGGGGATGCGAACATCTGTTCGCAGCATACCCGATCACCCACCGGATGGATTCCCGCGGGCCGGCGCGGGTGGTCCCGTGGCCACGACGAGAAGCCCTACTCGCTTGCGCCGGGAGTGTGACGGGCGATCGGACCGCGGGATTGGCGCCGCCAGACGAGAAGTCCGATCACGGCGACGACGAGCAGGGGCAGGGCGCTGACCACGCCTTCGAGGGCTGCTCCGGTGACCTGGACAGCGTTCTTCCATCCGCCGCTGACGCCGCCCGCGACCGGGTTGGGCGGTGGCACGACGACCAAGGAGATGCCGCGCTCGGTCAGCTGGATCGAAGCGGTGGCCAGCTCGACCGAGGCGGTGAGCACGTTGAGCTGGCCCTGGTCGGTGTCGACCTCGGTCTGCACCGCCTCGATCTCCTGCTCGAGGTTGCTGATGTCGCCGATCGAGGTCGCTTTGGCGAGCAGGGTGTTGAGCGCGGCCAGGTGGGCGTGGGCGGAGGCGAGGCGCGCGTTGACGTCGACGAACTGCGCGGTGTGGTCGATCGCCGAGAAGTTGATCGACGACGCAGTGAAGGTGCTGGGCATGCCGTTGAGGAAGGCGGCGATGCTCGCCGCGGGGATCTTCAACGTCACCGCCCCGCTGACGATGCGGCCATGGCTGTCGGGCTGGGTGGTCGAGCTGGCGACGTACCCTCCAAGTCCGACGGCGCGGGCGATCACGCCCTCGAAAGAGGTCAGGAAGCTGCCCGGGGGCACGGTGTACGCCGCCGTCACCGACCGCTCGATGTCGGAGCTCGGCGGCGTGCCCACGATGATGGTGCTGGCCAGCCCGCCGCTCGGCGAGCCGCTGCCCGGCTGCGCCGCGGCGAAACCGGTCGTGCCCTTGGCAACGGCCGCTGCGGGCGCGCCGAGGGCGGGCTGGTTGCCCGCCCCACTGGCCGGCTCACTGGCGGAGGTGGCAGCAGAGGCGCAGCCGGCGAGCGCCGCCGTCGCGAAGAGGGCTGCGATGACCTGACGATGTGACATGACGGGTCTCCTACGGGATGCCGGGGGCTGAGAGGGTGTCGACGACGCGGCCGGTGGCGGCGTCGACGAACACCAGGACTGTCTGCGCGGGTGGGATGCCTGGCCGGGCCACGGCCTTGGGGTCGTTGACAACGCCGCCCTGGATGGGCACGTCGACCATCCAGCAGAGGCAGGTGCTCCCCGGCGCCGGCGCCGCCAGCTGGGCCCAGACCAGCACCGCCGGCCCTGGTGCCTCGGCGTTGACCTGCGCTGTCACCGCCGCCGCCTGTGCCTGTGCCGCTGTGACCTGGGAAGCACCGTGTCCCGCCGGGGACGAGACGGTGGTGCCCGACCGGGCCAGCCCGGCGACGTCAACACCGGGGTAGATGACGGCTGCCGGGACGGCGAGGGCGCCTTCAGCTGGATTCGCCGCGAACGAGGACGCGCCTGACGTGGCCGTTCCGAAGTGGTGACCGGCGATGAGAATCACGATCGCCGCGGTGGTGGCCGCGAGAGCTCCCAGGCCGCCGAGGAGCGCGCCCACGGGCCGGCCCCCGATGGTCAGGGCGCGGCGCTGCCCAGCGAGCAGGCGCGCGTCGACGCGGCGGACGGCGGCGGGCAATGCCACCGCCGTGGTCAGCGCGAAGTAGCGGCGCAGGTCGTCGGCCAGGTCCGGCGCCGACAACGCGGGGTCCTCATGCATGGGCCATCTCCTTGCGCATGGACGCCATCGCGCGGGCCAGGTGGGTGCGGACGGAGCCGGAGCCGCAGCTCATCAGGTCGGCGCATTCGTCGATCGAGTAGCCGTGGTGGTAGTGGAGGAAGACGGCCGCCCGCTGCCGGGGCGAGAGCTTTCGGTAGCTGCGGTCGAGGTCGACGAGGCGGCCCTCGAAGCGAGGGTCGGCGACGGCGGCGTCGTCGCTGCGCGGGGCGGTGGTGAACCCGCGCAGGCGCAGCCCCTTGCGCCGGTTGATGCAGTGGTTGACGCAGATCCTCACCAGCCAGGTGGTGCGCGCGCCCTCGTCGCGGAGGCTGTCCCAGCTCCTCCAGGCCTTGAGGAGGGCGTCCTGGAGGGCGTCCTCGGCCTCGGCGTGGTCGCGCAGGATCGAGTAGGCGACCCCGTAGAGGCGTTGCCGCTGAGCGTTGAGCAGGGCGTCGAAGCCCGCCTCCGCGTCGGCGGTGCGCACAGTGCCTGGCACCATGAATGTCTCCTGGGAGGTATCCACATCAGAACAGACCGCTCAGGCGTCTGATCTACTGACACGCGCCGTCAGACTGGTCCCTGCGTCAGCGGCGGCGGGCGTAGCCTCTCTGCCGTCGCTGCGGGCGCTGCTGCTCCGTCGCGGCCGCCGCCTCGGCCTCCGGGTCGTCGATGCGCCGGCGCAACCCGGTGAGGCGATCGCGCAACTCCGCGGCGCGCTCGAACTCGAGGTCGCGCGCGGCGCGCTTCATCTCCCGCTCCACCTCCTTGGCGAGGCGAAGCAGCTCATCCGGTGGCAGCCCTGCCGACTCCTGGAAGTCGGCGGCGTGGGCGCTGACGTCGTCTCTGTGCGTCTCCATCTGGTAGACGGCCTTGACGATGGACAGCGGTGTGACCCCGTGCTCGAGGTTGTGTGCCGTCTGCACGGCGCGGCGGCGGTCGGTCTCGGCGATGGCGTTCTCCATCGCCTCCGAGCGCGAGTCGGCGTACATGACCACGTGGCCGTTGATGTTTCGTGCCGCTCGGCCGATGGTCTGGATCAGGGAGCGGTAGCCGCGCAGGAAACCCTCCTTGTCGGCGTCGAGGATGCCGATGAAGGACACCTCGGGCAGGTCGAGGCCCTCGCGGAGGAGGTTGATGCCGACCAGGACATCGAAGACGCCGAGGCGCAGGTCGCGGATGATCTCGACGCGTTCCAGGGTGTCGATGTCGCTGTGCAGGTAGCGCACCCGCACCCCCGCCTCGCGGAGGTAGTCGGTGAGGTCCTCCGCCATCTTCTTGGTCAGCGTGGTGATCAGGCAGCGCTCCTTGAGCTCGACGCGGCGGGCGATCTGGGCGAGCAGGTCATCGATCTGGCCCTCGGAGGGCTTCACCTCGACGGTGGGGTCGACAAGCCCCGTGGGGCGGATGATCTGCTCGACCATCCGCTGCGAGTGCGCCTCTTCGTACGGGCCGGGTGTGGCGGTCACGTAGATCACCTGGCCCACCATCGAGTCCCATTCCGCGAAGGTCAGCGGCCTGTTGTCGAGAGCCGAGGGCAGCCGGAAGCCGTACTCCACGAGCGGGATCTTGCGCGAGCGGTCGCCACCGTACATGCCACCGATCTGGGGCACGGCCACGTGCGACTCGTCGACCACCACGAGCGTGTCGTCGGGCAGGAAGTCGAGCAGGCAGAACGGTCTCTCCCCCTCCGCGCGGCCGCTGAGGTGGCGCGAGTAGTTCTCGATGCCGGCGCACGTGCCCGTCTCCTGCATCATCTCCATGTCGAAGTTGGTGCGCTGCAGCAGGCGCTGCGCCTCGAGCAGCCGTCCCCGCGACTCCAGTTCGGCGACGCGCTCGGTGAGCTCGTCGCGGATGCGCTCCAGCGCGCCCTTCATCTGCTCCTGGGGGGTGACGTAGTGCGACGCCGGGAAGATGGTGAACTCCTCGCGGTGGGCGAGGATCTCTCCCGTCAGGGGGTCGAATTCCTTGATGGATTCGATCTCGTCGCCGAAGAACTCGACACGAGTGGCCACCTCCTCGTACGCGGGCTGGACGTCGAGCACATCGCCGCGCACACGGAAGCGGGAGCGCCCGAAGTCCATGTCGTTGCGCGAGTACTGGAGGTCGGCGAGCTTGCGCAGCAGGATGTCTCGTCGCCAGGTCGAGCCCCGCTCCACCTTGAGCGACTCGCCGAGGTAGTTCTCCGGGGAGCCAATCCCGTAGATGCACGAGATCGAGGCAACCACGATGACGTCGCGGCGGGTGAGCAGCGCCCGGGTGGCGCTGTTGCGCAGGCGGTCGATCTCGTCGTTGCGCGACGAATCCTTCTCGATGTACGTGTCGGTGCGCGGGATGTACGCCTCGGGTTGGTAGAAGTCGTAGTAGGACACGAAGTACTCGACGGCGTTGTTGGGGAAGAACTCCCGGAACTCCGCCCAGAGCTGGGCGGCCAGCGTCTTGTTGGGTGAGAGCACCAGCATGGGGCGCTGGATCCGCTGGGCGAGGTTGGCCACCGTGAAGGTCTTGCCCGACCCGGTCACGCCCATCAGCGTCTGTTCGCGCAGGCCCTCGGCCACGCCGCCGGTGAGGGTGTCGATGGCCGCCGGTTGATCACCGGCGGGGGCAAACGACGAGACCAGTTCGAGGGCAGGCACGCGGTCCAGTCTACCGGCAGGCCTGACGACGCCCGCGTGGCGGTGGCGCGGTGGCCCTCAGGTGGCGCGCACCTCGTCGTAGACCTCCTCGAGGCGGCGGCCGATCCGATCCCAGGAATGCGTCGCGCGCACGCGCTCCCGGCCGGCATGGGCCAGCTGGTCACGTCGCCGTGGGTCGTCGATGAGCTCGAGGCAGACCCGGGTCATGGCGTCCTCGTCGTCGACCGGGACCAGGAGGCTCGGCTCGGCGATGGCGTCGCGAAGGCCGTCGACGTCGTAGCCGACCGCGACCGCTCCCTGCGCCTGCGCTTCGAGAGCCACCAGCCCGAGACCCTCGTAGTGCGACGGCATCAGCACGATCGATGCTCGGGCGTACTCCGCGCGCAGCCGCTGCTCGGGGAGGTGGCCGGTGACCTCGACTCCGGGGATGCCCGCGGCGAACCCGCGAACGTGCGCCTCGAGGCTGCCGCCCCCAACGACGAGACCGGTTGTGCCCGGGCGCTGGCGGATCACGTCGCGCATCACCCGCACGGCTGCCGGCGCTCCCTTCTGAGGCTCCATTCGCCCCACGAAAAGAAGCCGAACGCTGGCGCGCGGCGCCGACGGGGCCTCGGGCACATCGACGCCCGGCGGGAGCACCTCGATGCGGCCGGGCGGCACCCCCAACCCACGCACCGCCGCCGCCGTCGACGCCGAGATGGCGAGCACCCTGGCGGCGCGGCGGTAGGCACGCGCTTCCAGCGGCGAGAGGAGCCGCCGCGGTGAGGCGCGGCCGTGAGCCATGCGATAGGTGTGATTGGCGGTGTAGACGAGCGGGACGTCGAGTCCGCGCAGGAGCAGCACCCCGCCGGGGCCGCCGAGCGCGTGCACCACGTCGGGCCTGGTGGCGGTGATCAGGCGCATATGACGGTTGACGTGGAGGGAGAAGTCGAGAGGCGCACGCCCGGAGACGCGCGCGAAGCGCTGTGCGTGGTTCCCATGCCCCGCGATCGTGGTCACCTCGTGACCGCGCGCAGAGAGAGCCGAACGCATCCCGCGCACCTCCACGCCCTGGCCGCCGAGAGGAGGATCGTCGTCGTAGCTGACCAACGTGACCCGCGTCATCGCTGGCACGACGGGCACCAGACGGTGGTGCGCCCCGCAACCGTCGCGTGCTTCAGGGTGGTGCCACAGCGCAAGCACGGCCTGCCGCCGCGCCCGTAGACCTGGAGGCGTTCCTGGTTGCCCCCCTTGGCGTTCCACACGTCGCGGTAGTCGTCGATGCTGCTGCCGCGGTTGCTGATCGCCGACACGAGCACTACCGGGATGGCAGCGTGGAGGGCGGCGCGCTGTGTGCGCGTCAGTGTGTGGCAGCGATGCTGCGGTCGAATGCCCGCCAGGTGGCAGGCCTCGTCGATGTAGATGTTGCCGAGCCCGGCCACCCCGCGTTGATCGAGCAGCGCCGCCTTGACGGTCCGCGTCGTCGAGCGCAGAACGGCGTCGAAACGCTGCGCCGTGAAGTCATCGGACAGCGGTTCGACACCGAGCGCGGGAAGCGCGCGCGACTCCTCGAGCGTGCTCCGTGGCCCGAGCAGGATCCGGCCGAAGCGGCGTGCATCGTCGTAGCGCAGCTCGCGGCCGTCGTCGAGAAGGGCGCGCAGGTGGGTGTGCCGTGCCGGCTCGGTGTTCGCCTCGCACACCAGCACGTGGCCGGTCATGCCGAGGTGGAAGACCAGGTCCTCGCCGCCGTCGAGCGCGCAGAAGATGAACTTTCCGCGCCGAGTGACCGCCTCGACCCGTCGCCCCGGCAGCACCGCCGCGAACACCTCGGGGACGGGAAAGCGCAGCACCTTGGGGTGGCCCAGCGTCACCGACGTCACCCGGCGGCCCACCACCGCGGCGCGCAGGTCGCGCGCCACCGTCTCGACCTCAGGAAGCTCCGGCACTCGCCGTCTCGCGGAGCGGTGTCATCTCCTGCCAGTTGACACCGACCTTGACGTCGACGACCAGCGGCACCACCAGCTGCGCGGCGCCGCCCATGGCGTCGCGGACGAGCGCGACCGCGCTGTCGACCTCGTCGTCGGGGCACTCGAGGAGCAGTTCGTCGTGCACCTGCAGAAGCAGGCGTGAGCGCACCCCCGCCTGGCGCAGCGCAGCGTCGCAGCGGATCATGGCCAGCTTCATGATGTCGGCGGCCGCCCCCTGGATGGGCATGTTGACCGCCATGCGCTCGGCGGCGCCGCGCAGCTGGCGGTTGGCGGCGCGGATGTCGGCGAGGTGGCGGCGGCGGCCCATGAAGGTCTCGACCCATCCCCACTCGCGGGCGTGCATGCGGGTGCGTTCGAGGTACTGCGTGATCGCCGGGAAGCTCGCAAAATATCCCTCGATGAAGACGCGGGCCGACTCCTGCTCCATGCCCGTGTCACGCGCCAAACCGAAGTCGGACAGGCCATACACCACCCCGAAGTTGACCACCTTGGCGATGCGCCGCTGGTCGGGCGTGACCGCGTCGGGCGCCACGTCGTACACCTCGGCCGCGGTGCGGCGATGGATGTCCTCGCCGCGCTCGAAGGCGGCGATCAGGTCGGGCTCACCGCTCACGTGGGCGAGAACGCGCAGCTCGATCTGCGAGTAGTCGGCGCTCACCAGGCGCTGGCCGTCGTCCGCGACGAACGCGTGGCGGATGCGCTGACCCCAGCCGGTGCGCACCGGCACGTTCTGCAGGTTGGGGTCGGCGGAGCTGAGGCGGCCGGTAGCTGCGACCGCCTGGTTGAACGAGGTGTGCACGCGGCCGTCCGCCGCGCACAGCAGGGGGAGCGCGTCGACGTAGGTGCTCTTCAGCTTGGTGAGCTGGCGCCACTCCAGAACGACGTCCACCACCGCGTGTTCGCCACGCAGTGACTCGAGGCTGTCGGCGTCGGTGCTGCGCCCGGTCTTGGTGCGCCTCCCCGAGGCGAGGCCGAGGTTGTCGTAGAGGAAGGCGGCCAGCTGCTGTGTGGAGCCGAGGTTGAAGGTGTATCCGGCTGTTTCGGCGACGATGCCCTCCAGCTCGCCGATGCGCTGGTGCAGCTCCGCGGAGAGGCGGCCGAGCTCGTCGCAGTCGACACGGATGCCGACCCGTTCCATCGCCGCCAGGATGGGCACAAGCGGCATCTCCAGCGTGTCGAAGAGCGCCCGCAGTGTTCCCTCGGCGAGCTGCTTCTCGAGAGCGGCGCGCACCGGCGGCACCATGGCGACCCAGTTGCCGAAGTACGCGGCCGCCTCCTCCACGGGCACGTCGGCGACGCTGCGCCGGGTGCGCCCGCTGCCGAGCAGTGTGTCCTCCGGTTGCTCGGTCGTGCCGCAGAGGTCGTGGGCGAGAACGGTCAGCGAGGGCACGCGCGTGCGGGTGGTGATGCACAGGTAGGCGGCCAGCATGCAGTCGAAGCCGAGGTGCGCCACGGTCGCGCCACGCGCGTTCCAGGCGAGCAGCTCCTGCTTGAGGTCGTACCCGTGCACGGTGACGGATGGGTCGGCGAGCAGCGCGGTGAACACGTCGAGGGCGCTGCCGGGTGCGTTCTCCCCAGCGTGCGCCACGGGGATGTAGTAGGCCGGGTCCGGGGAGGCCATCGAGCAGAGCGCCACGCCCGCCACCTCACCGCGGCGCGCGCTGCCGTCGATGACGCTGCGCAGCGCGATGTCACCGCTCTCGCGAAGCCGCGATGCCATGTCGTCGGCCATGGACGCATCCTCGATGACCACCACCTCCACGCCTCCGGCGCCGGGGGCTGCGTCGAGATCGAACAGCCCCTGGCCACCGGGTGCAGCCGCCGCCGATGTCGCGGCCGGGGGCTCGGTGTCGTAGGTGGGGATGCGGCTCAGCAGGGAACGGAACTCGAGGCGGTCGAACACGGCGTGGATGGCCGCATCGTCGTGCGGCCCGAGGCGCGAGGCCTCGAGGTCGAGCGAGATGTCCATGTCGACCTGGATGGTGGCCAGCTGCTTGCTGAGGCGCGCCTCGTCCGCGTGCTCGGTGAGCAGGCGCCTGACCTTGCCCTCCTTCATGCTCGGGACGGCTTCCAGGATCGCCTCAAGCGGCCCGTACTGCTGCACCAGGCTCATCGCCGTCTTGTCGCCGATGCCGGGCACCCCGGGGATGTTGTCGGAGACGTCACCGCGCAGCGATTTGAAGTCGACAACAAGCGGCGGCGCGAAGCCGTAGCGCTCGAAGACGCGGTCGATGTCGTAGACGATCATGTCCGAGATGCCTCGGCGGTTGGCAAAGACGCGGACGTGCTCGGTGACCAGTTGCAGGGCGTCGAGGTCGCCGGTGACGATGATCACGTCGAGGCCGGCCTTCTCTCCCTGCACGCTGAGCGTGCCGATGACGTCATCGGCCTCGAAGGTGGGCACCTCGATGATGGGGATGCTCAGCGCCTCGACCACCTCACGGCACCACGGGAACTGAGGGATGAGGTCGTCGGGCGTGGGCCGGCGGCCCGCCTTGTAGCTGGAGTCCTGGTCGTGGCGGAAGGTGCGCCCGGGGGGATCGAAGGCCGCCACGGCGTGTGTGGGCCGATGGTCGCCGAGGGCCTTCAGCAGCATCGAGGTGAAGCCGTACGCCGCGTTGGTGACCTCGCCTCGGCTGTTGGTCAGCGCGGGCATCGCGAAGAACGCGCGGTACACCAGTGAGTGGCCGTCGATGAGCAGGAGGGTGTCGCGTTCCACGTCAGGCTATGGTACGCAGCCATGGAGGCTGGCCTGGAGCTCGTCCGTGGCGACATCGGCTTCAGCGCGGCCCATTTCTCGATCCACGACGGCCGCAGTGAACGCCTGCACGGCCACAACTATCTGGTGCGACTGTGGGTGCGCGGAGCTGTCGGTCCCGAGGGCACGGTCATGGATTTCGCGGCCCTGAAGACTGTCCTCCGCGCCCTCTGCGCCGATCTCGACGAACGCATGCTGGTGCCCACGCGGTCGCCGCACATCGCGGTCGAGGAGACGCCGGAGACGGTCACGCTCACCGAGGGCTCGCGCCACTTCGTCCTGCCCCGCGGCGATGTCGTCCTCCTGCCCATCGTCAGCACCACCTGCGAATGCCTGGCGGCCCATCTCCTCGGTGAGGTCCGCCAGCGCCTCGGGCCCGGCGAGTTCCGGCTCACCCTCCTGGTGGAGGAAACCCCGGGGCAGGGCGCCAGCATCTCCGAGTGACCACGCCTGGGCCGGGGGCGGCTCGGGGACCGGCGCTATCATCGGTGCATGGCCGACCTCATCGAGATGACCGTTGACAGCATCCGGGTGCACATGCCCACCGGCCAGCACGTGGTGATCCTCAAGGAGAAGAGCGCCGAGCGGTACCTCCCCATCTGGATCGGCATCAACGAGGCCAACGCGATCGCCCTCAAGATCACCGGGATGACGCCGGAACGACCGATCACCCATGACCTCCTCGCCAACATCCTCGGCGCGGTCGATGTCGACGTCGACCGCATCGTGGTGACGTCACTGGCCAACGAGGTGTTCTACGCGCGCATCCTCGCCCACCTCGACGGGCGCCGCCTGGAGATCGACTCGCGCCCCTCCGACGCCATCGCCGTCGCGGTACGGGTGGGGGCGGGCATCTTCGTGGCCACCGACGTGCTCGACAAGGCCGGGGTGCTGCCCGAGCTCGACCATGAGGGCGCGCTCGGCGAGACCGACGAGGAGACCACCGAGCGGCTCTCCAAGATCCGCGACTGGGTCAACGAGCTCAACCTCCCTGACCTCGGCGGCGAGAGCCCTCTCTCCCAGAGCTGAGCGTCGACGCTGCCGGGCGGAGGACGGCGGCGACGCCGCACTGGTCAGCCGCGCCGCGCCCCCGTGGATCAGGTCGGCGACGGCGTGGTCACCGGTGCTGGGATGGCGGTGGGTGCCGGGGTTGGCGTGGGTGCCGCTGTCGGGGTCGGCGTCGGGCTCGCGGCGCTGCTCGGGCTGGCAGTCGGTGAAGCCCCCGGACTCGCCGACGGTGAGGGTGACGCCGCAGCTGTCGGGGTCGGGGTCGGTCCCACGCCGAAGTTGGGTGCCACGACACCGATCCGGGGCAGATCCTGCTGCCCGCTGGAGAACGGGGCTCGGTCGCTCGGTGACGCGGCCACCAGCGCCGCCACCGCCGCCGCCGCGACCATCGCCGTCAGGGTCACCGGGGCGACGAGAGCTGTCTTCCGCCAGGCGGGGCGATCGCCCGTGTTCTGTGGCGAGCGGGCGTAGGCCTGCCGTTCCGGGGTGAGGATGATGCCCTCGGCAGCCATGCTCGCCCACGGCGCGTTGGAGTAGACGAAGCCTTCGAAGAACAGCAGCAACCCCAGCACCACGGTGGCCAGCCCCGGGGAGCGCAGCAGCATGACCGCGCCGCCGAGGGCCGCCGCGCCGGTCAGGACGGTCTCGGATCGCGAGGCTCGCAACGCGGAGAGGAGGGAGCCGCCCTCCTTGCTCTTGGGGGTGCGCAGGAACTCCGCGCGTTTCTGGACCAGGCCCCGCATGCAGGCCAGGGTCACCACCCACGACAGCGCGAACCAGACGCGCAGCGCGTAGAAGGCGTCGGTGCGTGTGCAGTGGCACGCTCGTCGCATCGCCCACATCGCGCGCACCACGCCGGTGGCGGCGAACGCCAGCGGGATGGCCAGCACCGCGCCCGTCAGCTGACGCACCGGCAGCCGTTGGTGCAGCGCTGTCGCCAGCGCGGTGGCGAGGAGCAGGACGGTGAAGACGGCGGTGAGCACCTCGGCGAACCACTGCACACTGCCGAGCAGGTAGTGGACACGCTGCGCGACGGTCAGACGGAGGCGGTGCCGCGCCATCGGGACGAGCTCGCGCCAGTGGATCTTGAGGATCTGGATGCCACCAAGCGCCCAGCGGAATCGCTGCTTCTTGAGGCCGTCGAAATCCAGGGGCATCAGTCCCTCGCCGAACGCGGTGGGGTCGTAGATGCCCCGGTAGCCGGCACCGAGCATGCGCAGGGACGCCTCAGCGTCCTCGGTGATGCAGTCCTGGTTCCAGCCGCCGATCTCAGTGAAGGTGGAGCGGCGGATCAGCCCCATGGTGCCGCAGAAGATGATCGCGTTGCGGTGGTTGCGCGCCGGCATGGTGAGGTCGAAGAAGTAGCGGAAGCTGTAGAAGAGGCCGCGCAGGTATTTGTTGTCCTCCCAGTTCCGGTAGTGCTGTGAGGTCTGCACAAAGGCCACCGAGGGGTCGTCGAAGTGGCCGATCGTCTCCTGCAACCACGGCGGGCGGACGCGGTAGTCGGCGTCGACGATGCCGAGGATCTCCACCTGCTCGGGCAGGTACTTGGTCGACTCGTTGAGCGCCCCCGCCTTGAAGCCGGGCCAGTCCTCGAGATGCACGAAGGAGAACCGCTCGCCCAGCTCCTTGCAGAGCTCTTCGAGAGGTTTCCACACCGCCGGGTCGGCGGTGTTGTTGTCGACCACCTGGACAAGCAGGTTGGGGTAGTCGACCTTGGCCAGCGAGAGAAGCGTCGGTCGCACCACGTCGACAGGTTCGTTGTACGAGGGCACCTGCAGTGCCACCCACGGCACGCGTGTCAGTGGGGGGATGACGCGCGCGATCTCGCGGCGCGAGAGCACATCGCAGATCTCGAAGGTGAACGAGATGGAGAGGAGCAGCGCGAGCACCTCCAGCACCAGGAGGGTCACCGAGGCGATCACCGCGACCACGGAGAGGCCGGCGAGGAAGGTCTGGAACGCCGCGTACACAAGGTAGGCGATCGACGCCACCGTCACCGCCGCGAACAGTTGCGCGCCCATGAAGCTCCAGCGCGGTTGCAGCGCGCGCATGAGGAGCACCAGCGCCACGGTGCAGATGACCAGCGCGCTCATCGCCGGTCCGTCCCTCTCGATGCCGAGGAACGCCGCAGAGGTGACGGCCACCGCGAGAGCGCAAACAGGCACGCCGATCCAGAAGGGCGCCCTGATCGTGGCCGGCAGCAGGGCCAGGATCATGGTGCTGACCAGCAGCAGTGCGAAGAAGAAGACGATCTCGAGAATCACCGGTCAGCCTCCATCGAGGTTGGGGAGCGCACCTGCCGCCAGGGCAAGCCCGAACCACACCCAGTTCTGCTCGAAGTAGTTGGACGCGTCGCCGAAGAAGGCGGGGGGACCGGGATGAAAGCTGGACAGAAGGTGCTGCTCGATCTGTGTCGCCGCGGCCGGGTCGGCAACGACGAAGGCGCCGATGTCACCGCCGTAGACAGTGGGGTCGTCGTAGCCGTTGACCACGGTGCCATCGTGCCCGTACACCGGGTCGAGGCGCTGTGCGGTGTTCCAGCGGGTGCGCAGGAAGTCGTTGCGGGTCAGGTAGTCGCGAGCGCGCTGCTCGTTGTTCCAGACGGCGTCGAGCGCAACCCGCCACATCACTCGGAACGCGTCGTACCCATAGTCGTCTGCGCCGGCGATCTGAGGGAAGGACACGATGCTGCCGTTGCCGCGCGCGATCGCGCACCAGTTGGGTGGCAGGCCGGCACCGTGTTGTCCGTCGAGCGTGGCTGCAGAGCAGCGGTCGAGAAGGGTGTACGAACTGTCGACGAGGCCGGCCCACGGGTGGGTGGCGTCCTCACGCGCGAAGAGCCTGTATGCGTACGGCGCGAAGTACGACGGGTTGATCACCGGCCCCGGAACCTGTTGCACGGCCGCCCAGTTGCCCGCTGTGAGCACGTTCATCCCATCGGTGGACACGACATCGTGCTGCCACATGCCCGACAGCACGGTAAGCGCCGACGTGTGGTACTCCGCGTCCCCGAAGCGGCGTGCGCCGAAGAGCAGCGCCAGGGCGATGTCCGAGTCGGCATCGCTGGCGCTGTTGTTGTCCTGCACCCTTCCGCCGCTCCAGAGGGAGGCGAAGAGACCATCGCCGCGGACCTGGAGGTTGGCCGCGGTCCAGCGCCACACCGTGTCGAACGTCGGCCGATCGCCCATCCACACGGCGCGCAGGAGCGCGTAGCTCTGTCCTTCGGAGGTGGTGGCGCCGCCGCGCTTGGGATCGGCGACCCGACCATCAGAGGCGATGAAGACAGACCTGTACCCGGCCCACGCCTGCGCGAGGATGGAGAGATCGCGCGCCGGGGGCGTGGCGCTCGCCGGATGGGCGCTTGCGGACCGAGCCGCGCTCACGCCCGGCGCGCCGGCACAGCCGGCGAGCAACAGCGCCGCGAGCGAGGCGGCCGCCACCAGGGAGAGCAATCCACGCGGGGCAGCGCTCCGAGTCGGGGTGCGGTCATATGGCAATCAAAGAACCTCGCCCCTCCCCTGAGCCTGCCATTGGAAGGCAAGCTGATAGTAGGCCGCACATATTATCTGGTCCGGGCTACGGACCGCCGCCTCGCCCGCCGACGTGGCACAGTTGGCGACTGTCATCGCCGGGGTGGCGGAACGGTAGACGCAGCGGTCTCAAAAACCGCCGGAGGCAA
>PLWW01000072.1 GCA_003153125.1 Candidatus Dormiibacterota bacterium
GGACTGCCGGCGGGCGGCCAGCTCATCCTCGAGGCGGGCGACACGCTCGCGGAGTACGGCCTTCTCGACAAGGTCGCCGGCTGGCGGTGAATAGACTGGCTGGGGAGAGAGGATTCGAACCTCGTATCCGGGCATGAGCGCTGTGGCACTGAGATTGGGAGGCCGAGCGTAGCGGCATCACTTATCGGCTGATCGTTTCGTGGCCACTCGATTGGCCAACGGTTCTTGGCAGATCAGCCTCGGCTGCGCGGGGCTGATGCCACTCGGAGCGGCCGCCAACGACTCGATCGTGCTTACCGTGATGGCGCCGCTCGACGGTCAGCGCGTTACCGCCGCAACCTGCACCAGACGCCATCGGCAAGGGCAACGGCGCGGTCGAAGTAGAACGTGCCAAGTCACCCATCTGGAATCACGGGAAGCGCTCACGCCGCGACGGGGACTGTTCGCGACCGAACCGACCCGCGCGGTGCGCCGTCGGCATGCTGGCCCGGCATGAGGTCCTGCGCTCGCGACATTGCCCGATGACTGCGAGGGCGGGCAGGCCGTCCGCGGTTCCGGGCGATGGGCCTCTCGACGCACAGGCGGATCCCGACGCCGACGCCGACGCCGACGCCAAGAATGCCCGCACGCTCGAGAAGCTTGGTCACGTACGAAGGAGGCGCGCACGCGGGACGGCATCGCCACCATCGCCGCCGGCGCCGGACCGCTCGTGAGGACCGCCTCCGCAGATCTGTTCTTGTGAGCTCGGTCATCACATCACGCAACTACGTCAGACGACCTCGGAAGCGTGCGCTGTCGATGCCCCATGCGACGCGGACACGGTCATGGCNNGCAGAGGTGCTGAGCGAAGAACGACTCCGGGCTCTGTTACACCGGGGCGGTTGATTGGAGACCGTGGTGAGTATCCGGCGGTAGTCCGTGCTAATCACGGCTTGCCGTCGCCGCAGATGACAGCTGGTGGCGCCCCAGCGCGTCCTACGAGGAAGTGCCGTGAGTGCCGATCGCGTATGGTGCCGATCGCGAAACCGCGGTGGGCGGCATTCAATCGGTGTACGGAGGCCAGCCATGTCTGATAGCTCAGAACCCGGAAAGCTCACCGTGATGTTGCAGGCTGCCGGCTGGGGTACGGCTTCGGCGATGGCCATGAGTGGGATGCGAACCCTGACCACCGAGCTGGGTTTGGTCGGTGAGACACCACCGGAGGCGATAGCGAAGCAGGCCGCAGGTGGGCTGCTCAAGCGGATCCCGGCCGGCCAGCGCGGTGCCGTGGTCGAGCTCTCGCACTGGGCCTTCGGGGCGGTCGGTGGCTCGGTCTTCGGCATGTTGCCGCGGTGGGTAAGGCGTCGGCGATGGGCCGGCCCTGTGTACGGTGTGTTGTTGTGGCTCGGCTTTGAGGCGGGGCTGGCTCCGGCTCTCGGGTTGAGCCAGGCCAAGGCGACCCGGCCCGTCGAGCGCGCGGCCCTCGCCGCCGATCACTTGCTTTACGGTCAGGTGCTCGCCAAGGGTCTGGAGCGCCGCAACAGCTAGCCGGGTTCCTGATACCTGGGTGCAACGGCTCCCGAAGACCCGTCCCTACGGTATCGACGCGGGTTTCCGCGATCCCTCGCGAAACAGCATCCGTCTCACGCAGGTGACTGAGACCGCCGGAACGGCGTGAGCGAGGACACGAGTATCCCCTCCCTGATGGCTCACCCTGGATGGCGCGACCTGGCAAGGAAGGCGCGACCTCCTCTGGGGCACTGTGACTGCTTGCCTCGGCGGTAGCGAAAGCCCGCAAGAACGACGGGAGGGAAGCGGGCAGCGCTCCGACGATCAGCACCCTGGATGCCGCCCTCGGCATGGGGGGAATGGAGCAGACGCTCGGCCAGCCCCCGGGGTGTCGGCGCGTCCGGCGCAGGGTGCCTGGTCCTGCTCGAGCTGCTCAGGTTAGTCGCTCGGGCGGCGAGAGGTCGTCGGACGCCAGCCACCAGGCTTCGCTCAGGGGAGGTTGGCTCGAGGGAGAGTTGAAGGGTGGGGTTGGGCGGATGGGTTGGACGGAGGATGGGCGGTAGGGGTTGAAGGTAGGGGTTAACGCGCCCGCGCGCGGAACCCAACCAACCCAACCCAACCCCACCAAGCCCCGAGCCTCGAGGTTCCAGGCCCGGGTAGCAGATCGGCGCCACGCATCTCTCGCCCGGAACGCCTAGGTCGGCGACCAAGCGGGTTTGAGGTCGGCAGCAGCACACCCTGCGCTGTTGCCCGAGCGCGGCCGTCTCGCGACCAGCGGCACGCGCTGGCGGCCTGATCACAGTCGCGGGTGAGGTTGGCCGCAGTGACCGGGACAAGGCACCCCGCGTGACGTTGCACGCGGGCCACGGAGGTCGGGCCGTCGCGACTGTGCGCGCTGGCTCATCGGACAAAGTTGCACGCCTGGGTGGGCGCGGAGATGTCGCTTGAACCACCACCCCTGTCGGTTTGGCCATCAGAGCGTTCGCCTCCAGAAGGGAGGGGCACCCGACTGGGTGCCCAGCCCCACGGTCACTTCGTACGAGGTGGGTCGCAGGCCGTCGTGGGAGAATCGGCGACGCCGTGCGTAGATTCCTCCTTCCCCGTGGATCGGCTCGGGCGCCGATTGGTAGCGAGGCGTTGGAGGGCATACGTGCCAGCTTGGCGGCGGTGGGGCTCCCCATCGGCGATCTTTCCGACGAGGAGATCGAGGCGGGGGTGCTCGAAATGCAGGATGCCATTCGGAGCTCCGGCGTCTCAGGGGCTCAGGTGGCTAAGGCACTCGCATCACTTGCGCACCTTGCCGACCCCACTGGGTCCTCCAACGAAGCGTCCGCCGGTTGAGTCGCGGTGAGAGACGTGGCCCAGACCCCGGCCAGAACGGGCAGTGCCATCGTGCCGGCCGGCCGGCCGCCTGCCCGGCTCATGGAACTGGGATGATCCCGCCGCTTCACCTGCAAGGATGTCGCACCGAGGATCTCTCACCCGGGGCTGACCCGTCTTAGTAACTGGCGCATTGCCCTGACTTTGATCTGTCGCCCCGCCCGTGAGGGTCCTTGGTGGGACCACCAGCGGGGCGGAACGTGACCTGATAGGAGCCTGTGCAAGAGGCGCCATCCCAGTTCTGTCCGCCCACCCCGCTGGCGCACCAACCTCAACCGGTAGAACAAGGGGGCTGAGGATGACGACGGTCAGAATGGCAGACGGAGTCAGTAGCGTGGTTGTCGGTGTCGACACGCACGCCGACGTCCATGTCGCAGCTGCACTCGACCCGCTAGGCCGACACCTAGGCACACTCGAGATCGCGACCACAACGCGTGGATACGAACAACTTCTGCGTTGGGCAAAAACGTTCGGTCCGGTCACGAGATTTGGCGTCGAAGGAACCGGCTCATACGGCGCCGGATTGGCACGCCACCTTGCCGGGGCGGGCTGCACGGTGACCGAAATCAACCGCCCCGACCGCCGGGCACGACGCGCACGCGGGAAGTCCGATCCGCTCGACGCCGAAGCAGCTGCGCGAGCTGTGCTTGCCGGTGCAGCTCAGGCCATTCCTAAAGCAGACCACGACCGCGTCGGCATGATCCGCACTGTGCGAGTTGCTCGGCGCTCCGCTATGAAGATGCGCATCCAGGTCAGCAATCAGATGGCGGCATTGGTGGTCACCGCACCGGAACCGCTCCGGGATCAGCTCCGTAGCCTCTCCCTCGCTCACTTGGTTCGAGTGTGCGCCATGCTCCGCCCCGGAGCGGTCAGCACGCCCACCGCGGCGTCAAAGCTGGCGCTGCGTTCACTGGCTCTCCGCCATCAGGGCTTGTGCTCGGAGCTCGAGATGCTCGACCGTGAGCTCGCTCGTCTCACCCGGGAGGCAGCCCCAGCACTGAGTGACCTTGCCGGTGTCGGCCCTGACGTGGCCGGCGCTCTCCTGGTCGCTGCCGGCGACAACCCGGATCGTCTCCGCTCCGACTCTGCCTTCGCCAGTCTGTGTGGCGCCTCCCCCGTCCCCGCGTCCTCCGGAAAGACCAACCGATACCGTCTGAACCGCGGTGGCGATCGCATCGCCAACAACGCGCTGTGGCGCATCGTCATGGTCCGGCTCACCTGCGATGCGCGCACACAGGCTTACGTGGCGCGACGGACCGCCGAAGGCATGTCAAAGCGCGAAATCATTCGCTGCCTCAAGCGCTACGTCGCTCGCGAAGTCTTCCATGCCTTGCTTGACAAGGCATAGGAGCATCAAAGTTGCA
>PLWW01000077.1 GCA_003153125.1 Candidatus Dormiibacterota bacterium
GTGCTGCCGCGCCGGCACCGCACCACCAAGCGGGTGATCGCTGCGGCCTGGCACGAGGAGCAGCGCCTGCTGGTCCCGGTGCCGGAACACCTCATCCAACGCTTCACCGGCGACGGCGACGCCCACCAGGTGCTGCACGTCATTGACCCGGCCCAGCGCCAGCTTGGAGAGCACGTCGAGGTGCGCCCCCTCGCCGAGTACGAGGTGGCGATGTGAGCGCCACCAAGGCCGCGACGGTGACCGAGGAGCCGAGCGTGTACCAGCAGCTCCGCGAGCATCTTGCCTACCTGCAGATGACCGCCGCTGCCGAGCACCTCGCTCCCGTCCTCGACCGCGCCCTCAAGGAGCGCGTCTCCGCCACCCAGGTTCTGGAGGAGCTGCTGGGCATCGAGGTGGAGGCGACCAAAGCACGGCGGCAGCGAGGCCGGCTCCGCTTCGCCCGCTACCCGGTGCACAAGACGCTGGCAGAGTTCGACTTCGACTTTCAACCGGGCGTGGATCGCCGGGTGGTGGCCGAACTGTCCACGCTCCGCTTCGTGGAGGAGAAACGCAACGTCATCCTCCTCGGCCCACCGGGAGTCGGCAAGAGCCACCTCGCCATCGCTCTCGGCGTGGCTGCCACGGATGCGGGCTACCGCACCTACTTCACCTCTGCTGCCGACATGGTGAGCGCTCTGCAAACCGCACACCTCGAGGGCACCGCCGCCTACAGGATGCGCACCTACCTTGGTCCTTCGGTGTTGGTGATCGACGAGCTCGGCTACCTGCCGCTCGACCAGGCCTCGGCGAACTGGATCTTCCAGGTGGTGAGTCGCCGCTACGAGCGCGGCTCCATCGTGCTCACCTCCAACCGCGGCTTCGGCGACTGGAACCAGGTCTTCGCTGACGCCGTGGTGGCCGGCGCCATCGTGGATCGCCTGCTCCACACCGCGACGGTGATGAACATCCGCGGCGCCAGTTACCGTGCCCGCGCCTACACCGCCAAGCAGAAGCTCAAGGGAGGCGGTGCTATGGTTGCGTGAGCCTCGAGACCTGTGCACTTTTGCTGATCAGGTCTGTGCACTTTCCGTGCTCCCCAACAAGCGTCGGCTTGTCCCTGCGCCCGCAGTTGGACGCACAGCTCGGCGCGTTGCCGTGTGCATTCCGCTCGCGACCCAGCCGAGTACATCGCGTGCATCGCCGGCCGCGTCGCTGCATGCAGACGGCGGGGCAGCTTGTCGAGCACGTTGAGACTGCAATGGTTCCAGCACCGTTGATGGCGGGTCGCGGGATACACGTCGCCGAGAGCGGCCCAGAAACCGAGGGCTCCGTCGCCGCTGCCCAGCAGCGGCGCTTCCGCGAGCCCACGGTCGCGCAGCTCACGCAGCACGCCCGCCCACGAGACGGTGCCCATCCGCAACTAGTGCGCTGGTCCATAGATAGGCTTCTGGTTCTCGCGGCGCGGGTACCTGGTTCGTCGATCTTCACCGATACGGGCCCCAGCTCAACGCTTGGTACAGGTGTAAGAGCCGTACGCAGACGCCCTGAAATCAACGGCAGTGACTTCTAGGCCGACCGCGGCCAGCATCGGCCCGAACGGCCATCGGAGATTTCATGGTCTCCACCTCTACTTGGGCCGCCTTCTGACACTCCCTGCCTGCCTTGCAAGGAGTTCCAAGGCACCCGCTGATCGCACCCATTCCAACTGAGTCGTCTTTGGTCTACGCAGGAGGTATGGCCATGGGAGTTCAGGTTCGCTGCCATCCACACCAGCAGCGCGATCAATGCGAACACACGACTGCACGCGGCGCGACGCTCAGAGTTAGGGGAAACTTCCAAGAACACACGGCCCCAGCCCTCAGCGGGTCATGACGAAAACAACAATCACTCACCCGGACGCTCCAGGACCGTTATCGACTCTTCGAGCGGCTGTGATTCAGGCTGCATCTGGGTCTTCGCCATATGCCTGCTCGTGGGCGCCTGCTCCCAGTTGCCGATCCTTATTCCTGTCACGGTTGTCGTGCTGGCAGCAATGATCTATGCTGCCTGGAGGCAACAGAATGGCCGCCGGTAAGGGCCTCGCATCGATCGTGACGCTTTGCCTGTTCGTGCCTGCGCTGGTGTCGGGCTGTGGCAATCAGCCAAACGTGCCGAATGACTTAGNNCTTAGTCGGCAAGCAGCTCGACACCGCCGAGTCCGAGCTGGACGCTCAGGGCATCACCTACACCGAGACCGACGCCAGCAACAGCACCTTCGGCATCATCGAGAAGTCCAATTGGACGGTGTGCCAGACCAAGCCGGCGGCAGGTCAATCCGTTTCGGGAGATGTTGAACTAATCGCAAAACATTACTCGTGCACCGACTCGACACCCATTCCGATTCCGTCTGATACTGCGCCGCCGCTCTCCACCGCAGCGTCGGCACCGACTGCTCCTCCCCCTGCACCAGTAGCGCCAGCAGATGCGTGCCATCAAGGTGGCGTCACGTATTGCGTGCTGAATCTAGCCGTTACCCAAGCAACCATCGGCAGCACGATCTGTGTCTCAGGATGGACGTCTACGGTTCGCCCGAGTGAGAGCTACACGGAAAACCTCAAACGTCAGCAGATCGCCAGCGAAGGATTGCCAGGCGGCCTAAGTAACTACGAGGAAGACCATCGGATGCCGCTCGAACTTGGTGGTTCGCCTGCTGATCCATACAACCTGTCGCCCGAATCCCCTGCATCCCCAAACCCCAAAGACTCCGGTGAGACCTCACTCAAGTACCAGGTGTGCGATCGCCAGTTGACCTTGGCCCAGGCTCAGCAGCAGATGGTGGCCAAATGGCTGGGCGCGTACCCCGGATATAAGATGTAAACCCCGACGGCACGGTCATCACAAGACGTGAGAAGGAGGATCAATCTGACCCACTACCCTTCCGACGCCAGGCCTTCCCAGAGTCTCTACAAAACCCAGGGCGGTTCAATTCATCGAGGTCAAGTCCCCTGGAGTGGTGT
>PLWW01000071.1 GCA_003153125.1 Candidatus Dormiibacterota bacterium
CCCTTCACCGCTGCCTCGATCAGCCGCGGGTGGGTGTTGAGCCCGAGGTAGTTGTTGGATGAGAGGTTGACGAGACGGCGCCCCGCGATGACCACCTCGGCCATCTGGGGTGACTCGAGAACCCGGAGAGGCCGGAACAGCCCCTCCTTGCGGAGCGCGTCGAGATCCTGCTGGAGCGAGGCGTCGAGCCCGCGGACGGCATCCGAGGTGCTGATCGGTTCTATGGCCATGACCAGACGATAGCTTGCCGGGCCGTGTGGGGCCGATCAGCCGGGGTGCAGGGAGACCTTGCCGCACTGGCCAGACTTGATCAGCTCGATCACGGCCTCGATCTCGCTCATCGGGTAGTGATGGGTGATCAGAGCTCCTACGTCGATGGCGCCGCTGCGCACGTATTCCATGGTCTCGTCCCAGGTCTGCGGAAGGCGGCGGCCGACCACGCCGTGAAGNNCCTCGCGGACCCTGCTCTCGACGTCGTCGTCGGCGATGACCACTCGGGCGGCACCCATCCGCTCGGCGAGGTCGAGACGGTAGCGATTGCGGTCGATCGCGACCACCGTGGCAGCGCCCCGGGTGCGCGCCACGGCGATGGCGGCGCAGCCGATCGGGCCGCAGCCGAACACGGCCACGGTGCGACCGGCGAGCTCACCGTAGGAGCACGCGTGCACGGCGTTGCCAAAGGGTTCGAGCGCGGCCGCCACTTCCGACGAGGTGTCCTCACCGATGGGGAACACGTTGGCTTGGGGCACCACCACCAGGCTGGTGAAGCCACCGTCAACGTCCACGCCGAGGATGCGCGTGTTCTGGCAGACGTGGAAGTCGCCGCGCAGGCATGAGTTGCAGGTCCCACAGACGATGTGCGATTCGACGGCGACCCGGGTGCCGTCGATGAGATCGGTTCCGGGGCCGCGGCCGACCACCTCGCCGCAGATCTCGTGGCCGATCACACGGGGTGGATGCACGCGGGCCGCGGCCCATGGGTTCCAGTCGTAGAGGTGGACGTCCGACCCGCAGACCGACGCGGCGGCGACGCGGAGCAGCAGCTCGCCCTCGCCCGGCCGCGGTTCGGGGACGTCGGCGAGCACCAACCCGGGCGCGGCGGACGGTTTGACGACAGCCTGCACAGCCCGCGGATTATCCCCGACGGTCCCGTTTGGACGGTCTGCGACTGTCCTCTGAGGGTCCGCTCGCGCCGGCCACAGTCGCCGCCATGGACAGTGATGAGCGAGGTGAGCGGTGATGGAGCTTGGCAGCGAGCACGACGCGGCCCGGCTCTTCCCGGCGAGGCGCAGGTCGCCGGTTGAATCGCTTGATCTCTACGAACGCCGCGGCGACGGCCACACGGTGTCGCGCCACTGCGGCACCAGCCCCGCCGTCGAGGCGGATCGCCTCGCGCGCCACCCCTTGCTTCCCGCGACGGGGTCATTCCCGGACATCGCCACCGCCCAGCGATCCGTCGAGGCATGCGTTGCGGCCCGGCACGTCGAGGTTGCCCGCTGGCGGCGGGGAGGGCGCAGCCGTCTGGTCATCGACCACGAGATGGGCGAGGTGATCGGCGACGTCCTGCAGCGGGCGCGATGGGCGGCCGGCGACACAGCCCCCGTCCCCGCCACGGGCGTCCGCGTCGTCCTCCGCCGCAATCGCCGTTATCCGGCAGGCTACGCCGTGCTCACCGCCTACCCGGTGCTGGGCGCTTCCGCGAACAACTCCCGCCGGCCATGAGACCCGGAGGTACCCCGATGTCACGCCAGCAGATCCTCGACGACCCGGCCTCAGCGTGCCCGCAGTTGCGCCAGTTCCTGGGCGGCTACTTTCACCAGGACTGGGTGGTCGAACGTGATGATTGGCAGGAGATCGTGCGCGACTACGTCAGCGAGTCCCCGCGCAGCGCGGTGATGGAATGCGCGGCGGAATTGCGCGACCTGCTCGCCGCCGGCCTTGGGGAGGCGGAACTGGGGATCGTGCTGGAGCAGCTCGGCGGAAGCGTCGACCCGTCAGCGCTCGGCCAGACCACCGAGGAGTGGCTGCGAGCCGTGCAGGAGCGGCTCGAGGCGGTTGACTGAGCTGCCCGCGTCACCAGGTGTCGCCGTCGCGCCACTCGCAGGTGAGCTCAGCACCGATGTCGAGGCGTGCGCCAGCCGGCAACACGTACACGCCGCCGTCGTCCTCAGGGGTGCGCACGATGCCGCCCGGTGTCAGCGCTGAGGTCGGACCCTGCCTCCGCCGCCAGCCGGCGCGCAGCGCCGACCCGCCGTGCAGCAACCGCCGCTGGATCAGCGAGGCGTGGCCGATCAGATCGGTGCCATCCCACACCAGTGCGTGCACCCCGCCGAGGCAGTGCTCCCAATCCTCGTCGGTCATGTCGTCGAAGACGTCGTACAACAGGGCTCGCGCCGCCGCGCGGCTGGCGCCGTCGAGGTGGGCGGTGTGCGCCACAAGCAGTGTGGTCACGCGCGCATCATCGCCGGCACGCCAGCGCACGCCTTGGGCTCCGGGCGATGCCTCACGCGACGCGCGGCGCCTCCGCGGTGCGCCGTACCAGGGCAATGCTGTGGAGAACCAGCGTGGGCAGCAGCAGCGGCGGGGCGATGATCAGCGCCACCGTGTTCACCGGCCCGGCGGAGAGGCGGACGATCATGAGGATGAAGAGGACCAGTCCGATGGCGGCCGTGTTGCGCCGCCCCCACACGGTGTGCACCAGCTCTGGGCGCCGCCCCGCCAGGAAGATGAACGGGGTGAGCAGGAAGGGCCCGAAATACCGGATGAGGATGCCGGCGGCGAGCCATCCAGGGGCTACTCCCACCAGCCAGCCGCCCACCGCAGCCAGCCCAAAGAACAGCACGTCCATCGCCGGGTCGAGCGCCTTGCCGAGTTCCGTGAGAGGGCCGAAGCGGCGGGCGACGTAGCCGTCGACGAAGTCGAGCATGCCCGCGGCACCGCCGACCGAGCACCACAGGTACAGGCTCAGCGAGCCCGGCAGGGTGAGCACCGCACACAGCATCAATGGGAACGACAGCCAGGCGCGGATGGCGCTGATGCCGTTGGGAAGCCCGTAGTGATCGACGCGCGTTCCGTCGGCGGTGCGCAGCAGCGGCGTGCCGCCAACCAGGAACAGCGACGCCACCGCCCACGCGCCCGCCGCCCCCAGCGCCAGCGGCACGATGGAGGCGCTGTCGTGGAGGGCCGCCACCGGGATGGTGAACCCCTCGGTCAGGACCAGCCCGATGCCCACCCACAGATACAGCGAGCGGCGCAGACGCCGGCTGGCACCGAGCAGCGCGAAGGCTTCGCTGACCAGGTTGCCGAGACCTGCACGGGAAGAGCCGCGGACCGACAAGGCGCCTACTGAACGACGAGGCAGGTGATCGTCTTGAGCACCCCGGTGGCCTGCACCCGCTCCACCACGAGCCGGCCGATACCGGCGATGTCCCCCGCCTCGACCTCTGCGATGACGTCGTACTCGCCTGTGATGGCGTCGGCATGAAGCACGCCCGGCGCCCCGCTGAGTCGATGGACCACCTCCAACGCCTTTCCCGACGTGGCCGTGATCAGCACGAATGCCCGGACCATTGCAGTTCCTCCCCAGCCGGTGTGCGCGCCCGACGATAGCAGGGCGAGCGCGAGCGATCGGCCCTCCGCCGTCGCCAGCCGGGACGCCGAAATCGCCGGAAGCAGGACCACAATGTGGGTATGCCGTGGACACTGCTCATCCGCCTCCTCTCCGGGGTGCTCTTCTGGAGAGTGGCGGGAGCGCGCAGACGGGCTGCGGCGGGGCAGGCCGCGGGCCGCGCCGCGGGCCGTGCCGCGGGGCGGGCGGCCACCTCACCGGCGATGCGCAGGCGCATCCGCGACGCACGCGAGACTGCGTCGCTGCTCTCCCGGCTGGTGGTGGTGTCGGGTTTCGGTCTTGCGACCGCGCTGTGCCTTGCCGGGGGCACGAGCAGTGTGGTGTTGTCGCCGCGATGGCTCGGTGTTGTGCTCCTGGTGCTGGGGGCGGGTTTCGCGGTGCTCACGTTTCGCGAGGCACGGCTGGCTCGAGCCATCGTCCGGACGCGGCGCCTGCGCCGCCGCGACCAGCAACTGCGCAGCGAGGTGTGACCGGCCCCTCTCAGGAGAGGTAGGGAGCGACCCCGACCGCCTGCTCGGCGGCGTCCATGATGGTCTCGCTCACCGTGGGGTGAGCGTGGATGATGGAGCCGAGGTCGTCGGCGGTGAGGCCGTCAGCGATGGCGACGCCCACCTCGTGGATGATCTCGACGGCATGCACCCCCATGACGGTGGCGCCCAGCAGCACACCGTTCGTCGCGTCCGAGTACAGCTGTGCGAGACCCTCAGGCTCCCCTTCACCGAGGGCCTTGCCGTTGCCGAGGAGGCGGGCCTGCCCAACCTTCACGTCGTGACCGGCAGCCTTGGCGGTCTCCGAGTTGAGGCCGACCATGGCAATTTCTGGATGCGTGTAGATGCAGGAGGGGACCACAGTGCGGTCCATGACCATCGGCGTGTGTCCGAGGGCATTTTCCACAGCGCGCGCGGCCTCGGCGCTGGCGAGGTGGGCCAGTTGCAGGCCGCCGATGCAGTCGCCGGCCGACCAGATCTTCGGGTTGGCGGTGCGCAACATCCCGTCGACCTCGATGGAGCCGCGCTCATCGACCTTCACCCCGGCATCCTCGAGACCGATGTCGCGCGTCTCGGGCCGCCTGCCCACGGAGACCAGCAGGAGGTCGGCGCCGATCGTGGTGCCGTTGTCGAGGTGGGCGCGCAGCGAAGTCTTGTTGTAGTCCACCTTCTCCACCCTTCTGCCGGTGTGGAAGGTGATGCCCTGTGCCTCGACCAGCTTGCGGAACTGCGTCACGATGCGCGGGTCGACGCCGGTGAGGATCTGCGGCAGCACCTCGACGACGGTGACCTGCGAGCCCAGCGGCGCGAACAGGCTGGCGAACTCGCAGCCGATGACGCCGCCGCCGATCACCAGCAGCCGCTTGGGAATCTTCTCGAGGCGCAGGATCCCGTTGGAGGTCACCACGCGCGGATGCTCCATGTCGATCCCGGGCAGGCCACTGGGCTCGGTCCCGACGCACACCACGAGGTGGTCGTAGCCGAAACGCTCGCCGCCGGCGACCACCTCGTCGCCCTCGATCACGCCCTCGGCGCGCACCACCCGCACCTTCTTGCGCTTGCATGCGGCGGCGACTCCGGCGCGCATCTTGAGGACCACCTCCTCCTTGCGCGCCATCATCCGCGTGAAGTCGATGGTGGGCTCAGACACGATGATCCCGAAGTCGGCCGCCTGGCGGATCTTGCGGAGGAGGTCGGCGCCCGCGAGCAGCGACTTGGTGGGGATGCAGCCCCAGTTCAGGCACGTACCGCCAAGCTCCGCGCGCTCGAGGAGCACGACGTCCGCACCGAGCTGGGCAGCGCGCAGCGCGGCGACATCACCTGCCGGGCCTCCGCCCAGGACAACGACCCTCTGGCTCACGACTGGCCGGTGATCTTCGCGTGTGAGGACGCCTTGAGGACCGCGGGCCGTAGCTTGCCGATCTCCGCCTGTTTGCCGGCGAGGATGTGCGACGTGGACAGCGCGGTGTTGGCGATGCGCTCCTGCTCGAGGTGGTGAGAGCCTGCCGATCCCTCGGAGGGGCTGGCGCGGCGCGGCCGGCCGATGTAATCCCAGCGGATCTCGTACGGCCGGCGCGTGCCGATCGGCCGGGCCAGGTGCAACCAGGCGCCCATGTTCGACGGCTCCTCCTGCACCCAGTACAGCTCCTCGAGGTTGGGGTAGGTGCTGATCAGCGCAAGGATCTCGTCGAGGGGCAGGGGGTTGAGCAGTTCCACGCGGACGATCGCCAGGTCCTCAGCCTCGCGGCGGTCGGGATGGAGCTCCAGCTCGTAGTAGATCTTGCCGGTGCAGAGCAGCAGCGTTCGCACCTTCTTGCGCTGCCTGGCGCCCGCCGACGCCACCGGGTCGTCGATCACGGCGCGGAACTCGCCGCTGGTGAGGTCGTCGAGGCTGGACGCGGATTCCTTGAGGCGGAGCAGGCTCTTCGGGGTCATGATCACCAGCGGTCGCGCGGTTGGGGCGATCGCCTGATCGCGGAGCAGGTGGAAGTACTGCGCCGCCGTCGAGACATTGGCGACGCGCATGTTGCCGTGCGCCGCCAGTTGCAGGAAGCGCTCGAGTCGGGCACTGGAGTGCTCGGGGCCGTTGCCCTCGTAGCCATGGGGCAGCAGCAGGACGAGGCGTGAGCGCTGCCCCCACTTGGCCAGCGACGAGGAGATGAACTGGTCGACGATGAGCTGGGCGTTGTTGACGAAGTCGCCGTACTGCGCCTCCCAGAGCACCATCGTGGCCGGGTCGGCGGCGCTGTAGCCGTACTCGAAACCCAGGCAGGCCATCTCGCTCAACGGGCTGTTGTAGACCTCGAAGGTCGCGGCCGCCGACACAAGGTGCTCCATGGGGATCCATTCCGCGCCGTTACGGTCATCATGGAACACGAGGTGGCGCTGGCTGAACGTGCCGCGCTGCGTGTCCTGCCCGCTGAGGCGCACCGGGTGACCCTCGATGAGCAGCGACGCGAACGCCAGCGACTCCGCCGTGCCCCAGTCGATGCCACCCTCCTGGAGGGTGGCGCGACGCCGCTCCAGCTGCTTGGCGAGCTTGGGGAACACGTGGAACTCGGCAGGGGCCGCGACGAGCTGTTCGTTGAGGGTGAGGAGCGTGTCGCGTCCCACTCGCGTGGACGGGCGCGGCGTCTCGGTTTCGGCGGCCCTGGACTCCTCGGATTCCTCGTCGGGCTCCGCGGCGAGCGTCGCCTTGACCCGCTTGTGCGCCTCGGCGACCGCGCCGTACGCCGTCTCGAAGTCGTCGGCGCCGTCAGCCTCGGTGATCAGACCCTCCCCGACCAGCTTCTGCAGGTAGATCTCTCGCGCGGTCAGGTGCTCGCGGATCGTCTGGTACATGAGCGGTTGGGTGTACGCCGGCTCGTCGGTCTCGTTGTGGCCGAAGCGGCGGTAGCCGATGAGGTCGATGACCACGTCGCGGTGGTAGGTGCGCCGGTAGTCCCAGGCCAGGCGTACCGCGTCGATGCAGGCCTCGATGTCGTCGGCGTTGACGTGGACGATGGGGACGTCGAAACCCTTGGCCAGGTCACTCGCGTAGCGCGTCGAGCGGGCGTCCCGCGCCTCGGTCGTGAAGCCGATCTGGTTGTTGGTGATGATGTGCACCGTGCCGCCGGTGGTGTAGCCGTCGAGGGACTGGAGGTTGAGCACCTCGGCGACGATGCCCTGGCCGGCGAAGGCCGCGTCGCCGTGCACGAGCACCGGCACGGCCGCCCGGGGGTCGACGTAGAGTGCGCTCGAGCTTCTTCGCGTCTGCTCCGCGCGGGTCCATCCCTCGACGACGGGATCGGCTGCCTCGAGGTGGGACGGGTTGGACAGCAGCCGGACCGTGATGCCCTTGCCGGTGTCGGTCACGTAGGTGCCCGTGGCGCCGATGTGGTACTTGACGTCGCCCGTGGGGGCGTCGTTGAGCGTGGCCACCGCATGGCGCAGCTCGCCCCGCTCGAAGGCCACCAGGACCGCCTCGTAGGGCCGGTTGACGACGTGGGCGATGGTGGCCAGGCGTCCGCGGTGAGCCATGCCCATGATCACCTCGCCGATGCCGTCGTCGGCGATCACGCCGAGAAGGGCCTCGAGCATGGGGATCATGGCGTCGACGCCCTCGGCGGAGAACGTCTTCTGGCCGAGGAAGGTGCGGCGCAGGTAGCGCTCCATCGCCTCGACCTTGGTGAGGCGTTGCAGGAGGCGCCGTCTGTTCTCAGCGTTGAACGGCGTGCGGTACGCGCCCGACTCGATGTGCTCGCGCAGCCAGACGCGCTGCTCATGGCTGGCGATGTGCTCGATCTCGTAGGCGATGGTCCCGCAGTACGTGCGACGCAGGTTGGGCAGCACCTCGGCGAGGTTGCGCCCGGGGACGTAGACGCGCAGCAGGTCGGCGGGGATCTGCTCCATGACGTCGGGGGCGAGGCCGTAGGTCTCCGGCTCCATGGCCGGGTCGCCGAGCGATGGCGTGCCCAGCGGGTCGAGGTGGGCGCCGAGGTGACCGTGGGTGCGGTGTGCCTTGATGAGCGAGGTGGCCGCCTGCATCGCGCCGAGCATCTGCCGCGACGGTTGCTCCTCGCCGAACCCGCCGGTAGTGGTGTCCGGGCGCGGCGCCTGGCTGTCCGCGCTGCTGCGCGGGATCACTGCGGCGGGCACGCCGATGCCGAGGCTCTCGAACACGTCCGCGTAGAAGCCGTTCTTGCCGTTGAGCAGCGCCTCGATGCGTCCGAGGAACTCGCCCGACTGGGCGCCCTGGATGACGCGGTGGTCGTATGTGGAGGTGAGCGTCATCACCTTGGCCACGCCGAGGTCGCGCAGGCGCGCCTCGGGAGCGTCGCGCCATTCCGCCGGGTAGCCGAGCGCGCCGGCGGCCACGATGGTGCCCTGGCCGGGCATGAGCCGTGGCACCGACGCCACCGTGCCGATGCCGCCCGGGTTGGTGAGGGTGATCGTGGCGGCACGCAGCTCGTCGGCGCCGAGCGCGTTGCTGCGGGCGCCGTCGACGAGCCGTTCGTACTCCGTTCTGAAGTCGGCGAAGGTGCGGGTGCCCGCGTCCCTGATGACCGGCACCACGAGGAATCTGCTGCCGTCCCTGCGCCGGCTGTCCACGGCGATGCCGAGGTGGACGCCGCCCTCGACGCGCGCTGGGCGTCCCGTGTCAGTGCGCGCGAAGTGGGCGCACATCTCAGGCATCTCGGCCGCCGCCCGGGCCATGGCGTAGCCGATGAGGTGGGTGAACGACACCTTCACCTGTTTGCCGGCGGTCGTCAGGCCGAGGTTCAGTTCCCGGCGGCGCGCGTCGAGCACGGTGACGGCGAGGCTGCGGAACGATGTTGCGGTGGGGATGTCCCTGCTCTGTTCCATGTAGTCGACGAGCGACGCCGCCGGACCGCGCAGCTCGACCGTTCCCTCGCCGTCTGCCGCCGTCGGGGCGGTGTCCGCCCGCGGTGGTGCGGCGGCGGGTGTGCCGTTCTGGGCTCGGCTGACGTCCCCGGCGCGGACCAACCCGCCGGGGCCGGTGCCGGTCACCGAGTGGAGGTCGGCGCCGCGCAGGGCGGCGGCCCGGCGGGCCAGCGGCGAGGCGGCGACGGAGGCGGCGTCAACGACCGGCGTGAGCTGGGGCGACGGTGGCTCGATGGGGGCATCGGGAGTGGTGTCCCCCGGTGCAGACGGTCCCGGCGCCGGCTCGGCCACCTCCGCGCTCTTCGCGGCCTTGGGCGTTGCCGTCCCGTTGGTGCCCGGCGCGATGGTGGCCAGCGTCGCGCCGACGTTGACAGTGTCGCCCTCCTTCGCCGTGATGCTCTCGAGCGTCCCGGCGGCCGGTGAGGGCACCTCGACATCGACTTTGTCTGTGGTCACCTCGACAAGTGACTCGCCCTCGGTGACGGGATCACCGACCGCCTTGAGCCACCGTGAGATGGTGCCCTCTGTGACGGATTCGCCCATCGCGGGGAGGGTCAGTGAGACGCTGTCAGACACTGTGTGAAGAACTTCCGGTCACGGCGCCAATGGTCGCACCGCAATGACGATTCGGGTTGGAACGTGACCATCATCGCACCATCCGCCCGCGCGCCGGAGTTGCGCCGCCAGGGTCAGCCAAGCTTGTAGATGGATCCCGTGTCGGAGACATAGAGAGCGTGGTTGGGCCCCTCGACCACGGCCAGCTTGCACACGCTGGGGCCGCTCCTCACGGAGGCATGCGGAGTGCCCGGCGAGACGATGTGCATGCCACTGTCGTAGCTGCAGAAAACGAGGTGTCCCGCGTAGGGCGGTGGGCCGGCACTGTCGATGAAGGCAGCCCCGGTGGGCACCACCGTAGCCTGCTCGCTGCTCCAGCTCGGTGGCTGCCGCCCATTGCACCCGGCGGGGCCGGCCAGCGGGTGTGAGTACCCGTAGCACAGTGGCCACTGGTAGCCGGCGCCGCGCGTGACCGAGAGGACCACGGTGTCGTACCCGGTGCCGGGNNNAGAGCATCCCGTCGGTGCCGAAGGCGAGGCGACCGCCCTTGTGGCAGCAGTCAGGCCCTGAGGGGAAGGTGAGCAGAACCGCGGCGGCGGTTCCCACCCCGAGACAGTCACGCCATCGAATCACGTGCTGCTGGGTGCGGTTGGCGTCCGAGTAGAACGCGTACACGTAGCGATCACTGGCGAAGCTGGGACTGATCGCAAGGCCGAGCAGGCCGCGCTCGCTGTACGAGCCGTTGGCCTCCGTCGTCACCGTGCGCACTGTCGCGAAGGTGCGCGGAGCGCCGTCCTGCCAGACGCGGACGGTCCCGGCGCGCTCCGTCCAGAAGAGCCGCCCATCCGGCGCGAAGGCGAGCGCGGTGGCGAACGAGGCAGCGAAACCCGCCGCCGGCGGGGATTGCCCGGTGACCGCGCACGGGTCGGCCGTGGGCGTTGCGGCGACGGTGGCGGCGGGGGAGGGGGTCGCGGTCGCCGCCGTCGGGGCGGGTGCGCGGGCGGTCGGAGGTGGCGACCCGCAGGCGGCCACGAGCCCGACGATGGCAGCGACGCACGTCAGCCTGGTCGCGGGGGGACTGACCACCCGCACAGGCTGCCACATCCCCGCTGGCCCTGGTCTGCCGTCAGCGGCGCAGGCCCAGAGCGGCTCTACGCGGAGACGGCGATCGCCGTCTCCGGGAGTAGCCGGTAATGAGGGGTCGGAAGGACGAGGTCGCGGGCCGGCACCGGCCTGCTGATGAAGAACCCCTGAGCGAGGTCACAGCCCATGCTCGCCAGGAGCGCGAAGGTGGCATGGTCCTCGATGCCCTCGGCGACCACGCGCATCTCCAGGGCGTGGCCGAACTCGATGGTGGCCCGCACCAGTGCGAGGTCGCGGTCCTGCCCGTTGGCGGCCAGGTCGGTGATGAAGCTGCGGTCGAGCTTGAGCTCGTTGACGGCGAGCCGGCCGAGGGAGGCGAGCGACGTGAAGCCTGCGCCGAAGTCGTCGATCGACACCCCAAGGCCGAGGTCGCGCAGGTTCGCGATGAGCAGCTTGCAACGGTCGAAGTCGCGGATGACGGTGGTCTCGGTGAGCTCGAGCATCAGCGACGACGCCGGCAGATGGTGGTAGTTCATCTCGAACCGGCCCGAAGCCACGGCCAGACGCAGCTCCTCCACGAGGCGAAGGCGGTTCCCGCCGTCGTCGATCTCGTGGCGGTAGGTCTCGAACGATGACGAGCCCAGCTTGGCCCGGTACATGGCGAGGTCCGCGCACCTCAGCAGCCCGGCGCTGTCACTGGCGTCGGTGGGGGCGCTGGCGATGCCGATGCTCGCGCCGATGCGGACGCTCACGGAGTCCAGCTCGAAGGGCTGCTCGAGCTCGGTGATCAGTCGCTGGGCGACGGTCTCCGCGTAGGCGGCGTCGTTGTCCAGGATCACCACGGCGAGCTCGTCCCCACCGATGCGAACGAGCACATCGGTGTCGCGCAGCGAACGCGTCATGCGCGGACCCAGCTGGCGGAGCAGCTCATCGCCCGCGGCGTGCCCGAACGAGTCGTTGATCTCCTTGAAGTGGTCGAGGTCGACGAACAGAAGGGAGAGCATGTACGCATGGCCGTGCCGCTCGCCGTTGCTCGCGAAGAAGGCGTCGAGCAGGTAGAGGAGCTGTCTGCGGTTGCCGAGCCCGGTGAGCTCGTCGGTGATCGCCTGCCGATGACGTTTCTCGGTCAGCGACCTGAGACGTCTCACCGACACGCCGAGCCGCACGCCCACCGTCAGCAGGGTCGCGGTCGCCAGCCCCAGCGCAACCGGCGTGACCGAGTGGAGCGTGCCAACGAAGAGGACGGCCAGCCCCGCGGTGGCGCCGAGCCCGATCGCGTCACAAGATCGCACGATCGACCGATACAAACAAGAATGTGTATACTGGGCGCGAACAGGGTCGAGATCGCGGCGGCGGGGTGGCGCGGTTTGCTGGAGCGTCGCCATGCCATTCCTGTCGGCGCGTGTGCTCGTCCCTGTCGCGGTCGTACTGCTGGCGTGGGGCGGTGTGCACGTCCTCGGATCCCACAACTTCTCCGTGACCCCGGCCACCTGGCCCGCGCCGGCCACGACGCCGTCGAGCGCCCCCGCCGTCGTGTCTGTGGCAGCGCCGACCGCCGCCGTGATCCCCTCTCCGGTCGCGAACGCGGTCATTCCCATCCTTCCCGGGGCACTGCGGCAGCTCAACGGCAGCACCCGCGACACCGCGACGGGCCTGTATGCGCTGATTCAGCAGCTCGAGGACGCCTTCCGCGCCCACCTTGACCAGGTGATCCAGCAGCTCGAGCCGGGGCGGTAGGTCAGGTGTCCTC
>PLWW01000024.1 GCA_003153125.1 Candidatus Dormiibacterota bacterium
GCCGCCCCGCGCCCATTCGGGCGGGCCGCGCGGGTCCCCGTGCGGACCGGCTTGCCGGCGATGCTTCGGGCCGTGCGCCCTGGGGCGGCGGCGCGGCCCCGCTCGCGCGCCCACAGCTTGTCGATCTCGGCGGCCAAGCGGTGCACCTCGGCGCGGAGGTCGATGATCTCGTGGCGCAGACCGGCGGTGGACTCCACGTGGAAGTCGGCGGGCCCGCGGAACGGCCGTGGCGTGTCCATGGCGAAGCCGCCGTCCGACACCTCCGGAAAGGCGCGTGGCATGGGTGGCCTCGGCGGTCGCGCGGATCCCTTCCTCGCGGGCCGCGACGGCGCGCGGTCGCCGGGCTTGTTCCCCCCGCGTGGTGCACGCATGCCGCTTCTCCCCTCGTTGCTGTGGGTTCGCATGGTATCCGATGCGGGTCCGACGGCCGCCTGTCGGAGCCTCACGTTTCTGCCATTCTGGGCAGGAACGTCCCCCGAATCGATGCCGCCCGCGCGCCGAGGTGGCAGGATCGTGCGGCCGTCCGCCCGGCAGCGTTCGCGGGCAGGCGGTCAGTGTGGGCGCGGGTACGAGAACACGTCGATGGGCCCACCCAAGAAGTCGATCGTCTCGCAGACCACTCCGCCGAGCTTGACTGCGACCGCAACTGAGGGCTTGTTGCCAGGCCTGACCAGCGAGACCAGGCGGTCGGCGCGGAGGTTGGTCCACGCCACCTGCTGAGCCACGCGCCCTGCCTCGGTCGCGTAGCCGCGCCCCTGGTGGCGCGGTGCGATCGCCCAGCCGATCTCCAGTGCTGGCCAGCCGTCAGGGCGCCAGGGGCCGGCGCGGCCGACGAACTCACCGGTGGCACGCAGCTCGATCGCCCAATGGGTGTACCCACGGAGCACGCCGTGTCCGATGAATGCTGCCAGCTGTCGCCACGCGCCGAATCGGTTGACGGGGACCCCGTCACTGAGATATCGCATCACCTCAGGGTCGGCAACCATCTCAGCGTAGGCGTCGAGGTCAGATTCGCGCCACTGGCGCAGGAGCAGCCGTTCCGTCTCGACCTCAGCGGGGATCAGCAGCCGCGGCCCGGCGTTTTCGCTCAGCGGTCCCTCTCCGTGACGGCGAGCCGCGCGTGGGCGGCGGCAAGACGTGCCACCGGCACGCGATACGGAGAGCAGGACACGTAATCGAGTCCCAGCTCCTCACAGAGGGCGATCGACTGTGGGTCGCCGCCGTGCTCGCCGCAGATGCCGATCGTGATCCCCGGCCGGGTGGCGCGTCCCTCGCGTACGGCAATCTCCATCAGCCGCCCGACCCCCTTGCGGTCGATCGTCTCGAAGGGGTTGGCGGGGAGGATCTTCTCGTCCACGTAGGTGTTGAGGAACTTTCCCTCGGCGTCGTCGCGGGAGTAGCCGAAGGTCGTCTGGGTCAGGTCGTTGGTGCCGAAGGAGAAGAACTCCGCGTCCTCGGCGATCTCGCCGGCGGTGAGTGCTGCGCGAGGCAACTCGATCATGGTGCCGAACTTGTAATGGACCTTGGTCTTCGACTCGCTCAACACAGCACGCACGGTCTCCTCGAGGTAGCGACGCGTGCGGCGCAACTCCTCCAGCGTGCCGACAAGCGGAATCATGATCTCCGGGTGCACGTCGACGCGCTCGCGCTGGAGCTTCGCTGCAGCCTCGATGATCGCCCGGACCTGCATCTCGATGATCTCAGGGAAGAGGAGCCCGAGGCGGCAGCCACGCAGGCCCAGCATGGGATTCTGCTCGTGGAGGCGTCGCACGGCCTCGAGGAGCTTGGCACTCTTTGCCCAGTTCTTTTCGGGCTCGCCCTTGGCCTGGGCGGTCGTCACCTCGACGAGAAGATCCTCCAAGGACGGCAGAAACTCGTGCAGAGGCGGGTCGATGAGGCGGATCACGACCGGCAATCCCCGCATCGCCTTGAGGATCCCGTAGAAGTCGTCGCGCTGGAACGGCAGGAGCTTGGCGAGCTCGACGCGGCGCTGCTTCTCGGTATCGGCCAGGATCATCTTCTGGACGATGGGCAGCCTTGCCTGCTCCATGAACATGTGCTCGGTGCGACACAGGCCGATGCCCTGGGCCCCGAACTCGCGGGCGAGGACGGCGTCGTGCGGGTAGTCGCCGTTGGCCCAGACCTCGAGGCGCCGGAAGCTGTCCGCCCAGCGGAGCAACTGCTTGAGCTGCCCGGAGATCTCGGGGGCGATCGTCGCCACCTGGCCCGCGATGACGCGCCCGGTGCTGCCGTCGATGGTGAAGTACTCGCCTTCCTTGACAGTCCTGCCGCCGGCCACGAACTGTCGCCGAGCGAGGTCCACGCGCACCGACTCGGCGCCCGCGACGCATGGTTTGCCCATGCCCCGCGCGACAACCGCTGCGTGCGAGGTGCGACCTCCGCGCGCCGTCAGAACCCCCTGCGCCGCAATCATGCCGTGGACGTCATCGGGGTTGGTCTCGATGCGCACCAGGATCACCTTCTCGCCCTTGGCGGCGAGCGCCTCGGCACGGTCGGCGTCGAAGACCGCCTTGCCGTAGGCTGCGCCTGGGGATGCGGCAAGGCCGGTGGCGAGAACCTCGACGGCGGCCGTGGGGTCGAGACGGGTGTGGAGCAGCTGGTCGACCTGCGCCGGTTCCACGCGCAGGACCGCCTCCTCCTTGGTGATGAGACGCTCCCGCACCATGGCGACCGCGATGTTCACCGCCGCTTCTGCGGTCCGCTTGCCGCTGCGCGTCTGCAGCATGTAGAGGCGCCCCCGCTCAATCGTGAACTCCATGTCCTGGACGTCGCGATAATGCTTCTCGAGCCGCTTGGCGATGCGCACAAACTGCGCGTATGCCTTGGGAAGGTCCTTGGCCAGGGCGCTGATCGGCTTCGGCGTGCGTGTGCCCGCCACCACGTCCTCACCCTGCGCGTTGGTCAGGTATTCGCCGTAGAGCTTGTGCTCGCCGGTTGAGGGGTCGCGTGTGAAGGCCACCCCGGTGCCGGAGTCGTCGCCCATGTTGCCGAACACCATGGACTGCACGTTGACCGCGGTGCCCAGCGTGTGCGGGATCTTGTTGAAGTTGCGGTAGTCGATGGCCCGCCGGTTGTTCCATGAGGAGAACACAGCGCCGATGGCCGCACGCAGCTGCTCCATGGGGTCCTCGGGGAACTCGACGCCGGCGTGCTTGCGCACGAGCGTGCGGTATCGCTTGATGACCTCATCGAGAGCCTTGGGCTTGAGGTCTGCATCGCTCTTCGCCCTGGATGCTGTCTTGACCTCGGCTAGCTGGTGCTCGAAGAGGTCGCCGTCGATGCCGAGCACGATCTTGCTGAACAGCTGGATGAACCGGCGGTAGGCGTCCTTGGCGAAACGCTCATCGCCGGTCAGCTCGGCCAGGCCCGTCAGTGTCTCCGCGTTGAGGCCGAGGTTGAGGACGGTGTCCATCATCCCGGGCATCGAGAATTTGGCGCCACTGCGGACGCTGACCAGCAGGGGATTGCGCGCGTCGCCAAACCTCTTGCCTGTCTTCCGCTCCGTCTCCGCGAGGGCGCGGAGCACCTGGTCCCACATACCCTTGGGGAATGTCTGCTCGCCGTCGTAGAAGGCGTTGCACGCCTCGGTGGTGATGGTGAAACCGGGCGGAACCGGCAGGCCGGCACGGGTCATCTCCGCGACCCCGGCACCCTTGCCTCCGAGGAGATCGCGCATGGTGGCGTCACCGTCCTCGAAGAGGTACACCCACCTGTGCGCGCCGCCGCGGCGCCGCGACCCTGCGGACGGAGCGCCTCGCACCGCGGCGGACCGGGCGACGGCCGGCGTGGCCGGGGTGGACGTGGCCGACTTCCTGGTGGCGCGGCCGGTGCGGGTGCCCGTGGGCATGGTCAGTCCCTCGTAGCTGCGTCAATTGGCGATGACTCGGGCGAGAGTAGCATTCCGGGCCGCGCCCAACCCCGGCTGCGGACAGTGCAGAATTCACGACTGTGACAATCGCCCGGTACGGGTGGGCCCGCGACCTGCCTGATCACCGCGACCGGTACTGGCAGGCTCCCGCCCTCGCCTCGGCTCAGCTGCCGCCGATGGTGGACCTCCGCCCGCAGTGCCCGCCGGTGTACGACCAGGGACAACTCGGCTCGTGCACCGCCAACGCCATCGCCGGCGCCGTACAATTCGACGAGATCAGATCCGGGATCGCGCCCACATGGACACCCTCGCGCCTCTTCATCTATTACAACGAGAGGGCTCTCGAGGGCACCGTGAGCGCCGACAGCGGCGCCCAGATTCGCGACGGCATCAAGGTGATCGCCAAGCTCGGGGTGTGCCCGGAGAGCGACTGGCCATACGACCCCACCAAGTTCGCGGAAAAGCCGCCCGCAACGGCGTACAGCGATGCTGACCACGATCGTATCGGCGCCTACCAGCGACTCAACCAGTCACTGGCCCAGTTCAAGGCGTGCGTCGCCTCCGGATTCATGTTCGTTTTCGGATTCACTGTCTTCAGTTCCTTCGAGACCCCGGAGGTGAACGGTACCGGCGTCATCCCGCTCCCGCAGCCGTCGGAAACCTCCATCGGCGGCCACGCCGTGGGCTGCGTCGGGTACGACGACGCCAAGGCGGCCTTCATCATCCGCAACTCGTGGGGAGCAGGCTGGGGGGTTGCGGGGTACGGGTTCATGCCGTACGCGTACATGCTTGACCCCGGGCTGGCCGCAGACTTCTGGACCATCCAGGCAGCCCCGGGCGGCCCGCCATTGCGCCTTCGTCACACCGGATCGGCGAGCCAGCGCGCCGAGGACGACTGACGTCCGAGCGCGCCGGCCGGCAACGCGACAGCGGGCGGATTGGTGCGCCCGGTGCATGCCCACTGTCTCGTGACCCGGTGCTCGTGATGCCCGTGGCGTGGGGGTGATCAGCCGCGTCGTGGCGGCGGTCACACGTTGGAGCCATGGCGCCTGGGAGGTCTCGCAGCGACATCCCACCGTGGCGCCGGTGGCGAGGGTGGCGCGGCATTACGTGCTGGAGATCGTGGCCGTCCTGTGCGTGCTCGCCCTCGTGCTGGCGGTCAACCCGGCGCAGCTCGCCAGCACCTTCCGCCACACCGACACCCGCGTCCTGCTGCTGATGCTTCCCGTCACGATCGGCACATACTTGGCGAGGTCGCTCGGTTGGTATGTCACCCTCCGCGCTGTCGACGTTGACGTGGATATCCGTCGCTCCGTCGCGGTGGAATTCGCCGGGCAGACGATGGTGTTCCTGCCCACCGGCGACCTGGCCCGCATCGCGCTGATCAAGCAGGTGACCGGGACCCGCCGGAGCGGCGGGGAGCTCACCGCGACGATCGCCTTCGGTGAGTTGATCTTCATGACGCTGATGGGGCTCGGTGTCCTTCCACGCGTCGCCACCCACCCCGGCGTCGCTCTGCTGGTCATCCTGATGGTGCTGGTGCACGTACTCGTGCTCGCGGTGCTTATCTGGGAGCCGGCCTACAACTGGGCCATCGGCCTGGTGGAGAAGGCGGGCCCGTTGCAGCGCTTCGACGCGCAGCTCCGGGCCATCCGCCCGGCATTCCTCGAGCTCTTGCGTCCCCGGGTCGCCGTCCCGGTGATCCTGTGCAACGCCGTCGCCGTGTTTCTCTCGTACCTGCTGTTCTACCTGGCCCTCCACGCCATCGGTCAGACCCACGTTGATTTTGTGGCGGCGATGTTCGTGCTGGCGTTGAGCTGGGTGATCTCGAGCATCAGCCTCATTCCCGGAGGAGTTGGACCGTTCGAGGGCCTCCTCACCGTGCTGCTGATCGCCAACGGCGTGCCCGTGGCTGCCGGGGCCGCCGCGGGCCTTCTGTTCCGTGGCTTCAACGACATCCTGATGGCAGGGGTGGGGGCGGTCTTCCTGGTGCTGATCCGCCGGGGACGCCTGCACGAGCAGCCACGTCCCGACGGACGCAGTGGCCGCAGGGCGGCGACGCGAGCGCCCTAGCCGGCACGGGATGGGAGCGGCGTGTTCAGCTCTGGGCGCGAAGCAGCGCGGCCGCTCGTGAGGCGGTCAACTGTTCCTCGCACGCCTGCTCCAACTTGTCGAGGCCGACGCGCACCTGGGTCATGCCGTCCCGCTCGCGGATGGTGACGGCGTTGTCGTCGAGCGTCTCGAAGTCGACGGTGATGGCCAGCGGCGTGCCGATCTCGTCCTGGCG
>PLWW01000106.1 GCA_003153125.1 Candidatus Dormiibacterota bacterium
AGGACTACCTCTCCAGCAGCGGCGCCTTCTACCATGGCCCCACACTTCGGGGCATGAACGTGGACTATGCAAGCGACCCGCTGTGGGCGTCGAAGATCGCGAGCATCGCCGACACAATCCCCGGCTGACCGCCGTCCCGGTGCAACACGCCATCGGCGAGCACGCGCTCCTGGCCGACGGACGCACCGCCGCTCTCGTCGATCCCGAGGGCAACATCGCCTGGCTGTGCTGGCCGCGAATCGACTCGGCACCGTGCCTTCTGTCGATCCTCGACGACGTCGTCGGTGGCTGCTTCAGGGTGGCGCCGTCCGACCCCGCCGCGGTGGTGGTTGAGCGCGATTACGTCCCCGGCACGCTGATCCTGCGCACGGTGTGGCGGGTCGGTGCGGACGAGCTCACCGTCTTCGACGCCCTGGCGTGCGACGGCGAACCGCGGCTGCTGCGCAGCATGAGCGCCCGGGGCAGCGTCGAGGTCGCGGTCACGCTGGCGATGGCCCCTGACGCCGCGCTCGCGACCGCTCGAGTGGCGCTTCACGGCCACGCGCTGCGGGTGACCGGGGGTGGCCTGGACATCGCCGTGCACGCGCCCGGTCCCTGGAGCGCGGACGCCGCCGGGGTCGCGACCTGCCTCATACGCGTTGGCTCCGAGAGGGAGGCCGTGGTGCTCTGTGGCGGCGGCGCCGTCCCCGCGGCGTCGCTCGCGGCGACACGGCAGTGGTTCGCGGCGACCGTCCCCGCGGCCGCGGAGCTGCGCCCCAACGGCCTCGCCGTCGCCACCCTCGGGGAGTCGACGGCGCAGGAGCTGATGCGGCGCAGCGCGGTCGTGCTCACCGCCCTCCACCAGCGCGGTGGAGGCATCGTGGCCGCGCCGACCACGTCGCTGCCGCAATGGCCGGGTGGCTCGCGCACCTGGGACTACCGCTACAGCTGGCTGCGCGACACAGCCCTCGCCGGCCTGGGCATGCTGCGTGTCGGGCTTGTCGCCAATGCCACAGCTCTCGGCGATTTCCTCGGTGCGGCCACCGTCGCCCTGCCTCCGGCGGTGCTCGTGCGCGTCGACGGCACCGCGCCCCCGGCGGAACGCACCCTCGCCCACCTCCGCGGCCATGGAGGGGCGCGCCCGGTGCGCATCGGCAACGCCGCCTCCGACCAGCCGCAGCTCGACGTCGCCGGTGAGGTGCTCGAATTCGCCGCGGCGCTGGCGGCGCGTGGCGTGCTGCCCCCGGCCCTCGCCGCCGGGGTCACCCGTGTCGCCGACTGGACGGCGGACCATTGGACGCGTGCCGACCACGGCATCTGGGAGATCCGCGGCAGCCCGCGGCGTTACACCCACTCCCGTGTCGCCGCATGGGCGGGCCTGGCTCACGCCGCCGACCTTGGCGCTCGCGGGGTGGTGCGAGGCGATGCCGAGCGATGGCGGGAGACCGCTGCCGCCATCCGCGCGGATGTCCTCCGCGGCGACGGTGCGCTGACCCTCCACGACCACGGCGGCGGCCCGGACGCCGCCCTCGCCCAGGCGGTGATCTTCGGCCTGTTCGACGACGGCGACGCCCGCGCCGACAGGACCCTCGACGCCATCCTCACAGCGCTCGACAACGATGGTCTCGTCGAGCGCCATGTGGCCGCGGAGGACAGCCGCAGCGACCCGTGTGCGCCCTTTGTGTTCCCCACCTTCTGGGTGGCCGAGGCGCTGCAGAGGCGCGGTCGCGACGGCTCGCGGCAGTTCGCCGCCGCGGCGGCGTCGCGGGGGGCCCTGGGGCTCTTCGGCGAGGTCGCCGACCCCGTCGACCACTCTCCGCTGGGCAACTACCCTCAGGTGCAGAGCCACGCCGCGTTCGTGATGGCCGCCGGGTAAGGCAGCCCTACGCGGGGGCGAGAAGCCCACCGGTGCGGACCACCTCGATACCGCGCTCCTCGAGGCCGGCGACGATGACGTTGATGCCGATGCTGTCGCTGGGCATGTGGCCGGTGATCACCACAGCCCTCGTCTCGTCGATGGCGGCGCGGAGCTGCTGGAGATCGGACTCGTCGATGTGCATGGCGAAGATGGTGTTGACGCCCACCCGGAAGTACTCGCTGAAGACGGGGAATCCGCCGTTGGTGCCGCCCGCGATGGCCACCGTCCAGCGGCCCAGCCGGTTGCTCATCGACCCAGCCCACACCTCGGGCCGGGCATGACCGCGCCGGTACTCGGCGAACTCCTCGTTCAGCCAGTCGACGGCATCGGAGACGCTGCTGGCGGCCTCGGTCCGGCGCCGCAAGAGCTCGACGATCGCGTTACGAGTGATCATGTCGGCGGCGAGGTGCACGTTGCAGAGCGGCATGCCGACGAGCCGCGCGCCATCGACCAGAGCGTTGACGTTGCTGACGTGCAGCCGGCGCCCGATCGCCGCCAGCCGCGCGGCGACGGCGTTCTCGGCCACGTCGCGGGCGATCCCCTCCGCGCCCATCTGGTCGACCTGGCGGCGCACCACCTCCGTCAGCCGCGTCCGGGCGGTGTCGCCGAGCGGGTGATGGGCGATGACGGCGTCAAACCCGTTCCGTTGCGCCCACATCACCTCGGCAAGCGAGACGTCGATGCCGAAGAGCACGCGGTGCACATCCGCCGGCGCTTCGACGTACACCTGCGAATCGGCGGGGACGTCGTCGAAGCCGGCGAGGTGGGCCGACCAGGTGAGGATGTCCGCGAGGTTCACGGGGAGATTCTAAGAGGCGGCTGCCGCCGCCCCGGTCACGCGCAGGTCGACGCGGTGGCGCTGACACCGGGACGGTGGAAGCCGACATGGACGCCGTCGGGCCTCACCGCGACGCAATCCAGGGACTGCGACAGCGCCTTCAGTGCGAGGTTGGAGGCGAACAGGGCGGTCAGGTTGAGGGTGTCAGATCCGCGCGGGTCGAGGCGGTCGCCGACAAAGCCCGGCAGGCCCAGCTGCCCGACGGCGTAATCGATGACCTGGGCGGTCAGCCGCGTTCCCGCAGAGGTTGTGTTCACAAACAGCGCGAACCTGGCCACGGCGGTGACGCCGAACGGCCCGACGTCGGTGTTGGCGGACACGACGATGTCGCCGTTGCGCACCCGCGCCTGGGGATTCCGGAAGCGGTTCGGGGAAGGGTTGCGCGCCGATGCGATGAGCGTGAGGTCACGCTCGCTGAGCGTCACCGAGGCGTGCTCGCCGTTGAGAAGCTGGCTCGAGGCCGCGCCTGCGAGGGTGGCCGCGATCACCACCTCGCTGCTGCCGTGCGACGGTCCCCGCGGCGCTGCGCCGAGGTCGGGCGCGGCGAGCACCCTCTGGCCGAGGATGACGGTGGCCGCGACCAGGCCCACGAGCAGCACGAGGCCGAGGCAGCAGCCGCGAACAAGCCCGGTCTCACCCGGGCGCGAACGTCCCATCCGATGGGTCATGACCCTCTCACCATCAGCGTGACTGCCGGGAGATGAGCCCGCGCTCGCGGGGCACGAGGCGCAGGCGACGGCGGCCGGCGAAGGCGGCGTCACCCCAGGCGAGCAGGAACTGCTGGTTGGTCAGCCACCGCTTGGAGAGATCGTGGTGGTGGCGCGAGGCACGGTGCCCCGACTGACCGGGGTAGAGCACGCCGGTGCAACCGCTGTCCCAGTTGCCGACGTCCATCACCTGGCGCCACGAGGGGGCGAAGAGCGTGGTCGCGAAGCCGTGGCCGGGCCGGTGGGCGGTGGCCATCACGCTGTCGACGCCGCCGCCCATGGCCAGGCTGGGGGCGTTGAGGAGCGGACGCAGCAGCCGGCGTGAGGCCAGGGGATGGCGCAGGTGCATGCGGTGGGCGCGCCCCCATCGCCAGCCGCGCTGCGAGCCGAGCCTGGCGCGGAGGTCGGCCACGGCGTCCTCCATCGCGTCGGCCGCGACCTCCTTCCAGGTTGTGTGCCCGTCGAAGATGCTCTCGTCGCCCGCCGCCCACCGCTCCACGAGGAAGGGGGTGGCCCGGCCCGAGAGGATCCCCGGGTACTCGAAGACGGGGCTGCCGAGGTCCACGCCCGCAGCGATTCCCCAGGCGTCCCCGCAGAGTGGCCGAAGTGCGCGCTCGGCGAGGCGCAACATGAACGCCTCGTACACAGTGGGCTCGATGAGGTCGGGCGCCATCCGGCCGTCCCAGGCGGCGAGGCGACTTCGCATTCTCTCGGCGAGCTCGAGCGTGCAGGTGACCCCCTCGAGCAGGGCGGCCACCTGCGCCGCCGGCGGCGACACCAGGTCCATCTGCACGGTGCGCATATAGGCCACGTCCATGCCGGTGCGGTCGAGCAGCTCCTCGAGCCGGCGGGCGCGGTATCCCGCCATGTAGTCGTCGGCGATGTAGAAGGGGTACCTGTCGCTGACGATGCGGTTGTTGGCCGTGACCAGCATGCCGTCGGGCGGGTCGAACGCCTGGGGAACTTCGTCCACGGTGAGGAAGCGATCCCAGAGCACGCCACCGTCCCAACCCGGCTCGGGCAGGCCCGACGGGCGGCGCCGGCGCACCGGGACACGGCCGCTGCAGAAGTAGCCGATGTGCCCATCCACGTCTGCGTACACGGCGTTCTGCGAGGGGGCGTCGAGCGTGGCGAACGCGTTGCGGAAGCTGTTCCAGTCGGTGGCGCGCTGCAGGCTGAGCACGGTCTGGGCAGCGCAGGCCGGGGTCAGCGCCGTCCATTGCAGGGCGAGGCCCAGCCAGCGCCCGGTGGCGACGTCGTCGCAGCGCTCGACCACGGGCCCGTGCCGGGTGATGATCACCTCCTCGACCTCGTCGGGCAGTCCCCGCACCTGGATGATCTCGCGCACGATCTGCGACTCGGCCCAGCCGCGCTCGGTGCGGAACCGGGTGGCGGCGGGCGCGTCGAACTGCTCCACCACGAGGTCCTGCGAGTCCACGCACGAGTTGGTGTAGCCCCAGGCGATGCGCCGGTTGTGGCCGATGAGCGGGAAGGGATTGCCGGCGAAGGTGACCCCGGTCGTCTCGAAGTCGTCGCCGGCGCGGATGTGGGCCGCGAACCACATCGCCGGCACCGACGGCTCGAGGTGGGGGTCGTTGCAGAGCATGGCCCGGCCTGTGGAAGTGCGCGACGGCGACACCACCCACGAGTTGCTTGCGCCCGTTGCGCTGGGCAGCCAGCGTGCCGCCTGCTGGTAGAGGGCCAGCATCGCCTCCCCGGCGCGCGGGCCGGCGCTGGCGGCGGTGGCGGCCAGGATGGTCGGGTTGGCGTCCGGGTACACGAGGTTGAGCCGGGCGGCGGTCTCGGGGCCCACCTCGCGCAGCAGTCGCAGCCGCTGCACCTCGCTGTCCCAGTTGAGGCTCAGGCCGAGGGCGAGGAGCTTGGCGCAGGCGATGCTGTCCACCGGCTTCCAGGGCTGCGGACGGATGTGGAGCAGCGAGAACTCCAGGGGGAGGCGGCGGCCGCTGGTGATCACGGTGTTGACCCCCGCCGCGTAGGCCTCGAGCATGATCCGGGTGTCGCCCTCGAGGAGGTCCGCCTCCTCGGCTGCGATGCGGCGAAGGCCGACGCGGCGCAGGAACCTGTCGGCGTCGAGGCCCTCGACGCCGGCGATCTCGCTGACTCGGCCGGCGGCGACACGGCGCGTGACATCGAGCTGCCAGAGGCGCTCCTGGGCGTGGACGACGCCCATGGCAAAGGCTGCGTCCTCCATCGAGGTTGCGTCGACGTGGGCCACGCCGAAGCGGTCGCGCACGATGCTTGCCGGCGCCCGGAGGTCGTCGACGGTGAGCGTTCCGCCGGTGCGCGGCAGGCGCGCTCGCAGGTTGGCGGCGAGGACGGCGAACGCGGTCAGGGCGGCCAGCAAGAGGCCTGCCACAACGATGGCGGCGACGATCAACCGGCTCTCCTCTTCCAACGCGTTGGGACGGCGTGCGCCGGCGACGGCTTCCACCGGGGCGGCACCGAGTCCGTACACTCCCACGCCTGATGGGCCGTCACACCCAACTCTACGACCGCCACGTGGCCGCCGGGGCCCGGATGGTCGATTTCGCGGGCTACGACATGCCTCTGCAGTACAGCGGGATCCGCGACGAGCACGTGGCGGTGCGCCAGCGCGCCGGCATCTTCGACGTCAGCCACATGGGCGAGGTCACCGTCACCGGCCCCGGCGCCCCCGACTTCGTGCAGCGGCTGGTGACCAACGACGTGGGCCGGCTGGTGCCCAACCAGCTCCTCTACTCGGTGATGTGCAACGAGCGCGGGGGCATCGTCGACGACGTCATCGTCCTGCGCGGTGGCGAGGACAACCACTTCCTCATCGTCGTCAACGCGTCGACGCGTGAGAAGGACGTCGCCTGGATGCACGAGCACGCCGGCAGCGACGTCGAGGTCGAGGATCGCAGCGACCAGCTCGCGCTCATCGCCGTGCAGGGGCCGCGCGCCGCCGACATCCTCGAGCCGCTGGCACGCATGGACGAGGGCGGTCCCGGGTTGCGTGAGCTGCGCCCGTTCTTCGCCACAGGCCTGTCGCTCGCAGGGGTGACGGATTCAGAGGTCCAGCGCATCTCGCGCACCGGGTACACCGGCGAGGACGGCTTCGAGATCTACATCGACTCGGATCGCGCCGGGCAGGTGTGGGACGCCATCATCGAGGCCGGTGCCGCGCACGGGCTCCTTCCCGCCGGGCTCGGAGCGCGCGACACCCTGCGCCTCGAGGCCGGGCTGCGCCTGTACGGCCAGGACATGGACGACGACACCGACCCGTACAGCGTCGGGCTCGGCTGGACGGTGAAGCTCGACAAGGGCGACTTCATCGGGGCGGCGGCGCTCCGCGAGCTTGGCGGGACCCCGCCGCGCCGCTTCGTCGGGCTCCGCCTCAGCCCGCGTACCATCGCCCGCCACGGCCAGACAGTTCTCCAGGACGGCCGCGAGATGGGCGTGGTGACCAGCGGCACGTACGGGTTCACGGTGGGCACGGCGGTGGCCACGGCGTCGGTGAACTCGGGCTTCGACCGGGACGGCGACGTCGCCGTCGACATCCGCGGAAACGTTGCGGCCGCCGAGATTGTGCCGCTGCCGTTCTACAAGCGACCAAAGGGAGATGGATGAGTGGCCGACCTCAGCGAGTACCGCTTCACCGAGAGCCATGAGTGGGTGCACGTCGAGAGTGGCGTGGCCACCGTCGGCATCAGCGACCACGCCCAGTCCGAGTTGGGCGACGTCATCTTCATCGAGCTGCCCGTGGTCGGCGCGGTCCTCAAGGCGGGCGACCGCTTCGGCACGATCGAGTCGGTGAAGGCGGCCTCCGACCTGTACGCGCCCGTGGGCGGCACGGTCACCGGCGTCAACGACCAGCTGGCCGACGCACCGGAGCGCGTCAACGCCGATCCCTACGGAGAGGGCTGGATGATCCGCCTCAACCACGTCGACGATAACGCCGCGCTGCTCGACGAAGCCGGCTACCGGGCGGTCGGGGGAAGTTGACGCCCTCCCCGCGAGCCGAACGGCGAGCCGAGGCCAGCCCTGCGAGCCGAATGGCGAGCCGGCGCGATTCATCGCGCCGAGTGGGAGGTGAGACTGAACGGCTCCGCCGGGCGGTCGAGGAGGGCGCATCGCCCTCCTCATGGAAGAACGGGGCCCACGCGCGGCCGACCGAGCGCAGCGAGGAAGGCTGCGTGGGGACGTGGTCAGCGGGGGATTCGAACCCTCGACCTCACGGATGTGAACCGTGCGCTCTAACCAACTGAGCTAGCTGACCCCGGCGACAACGGGCTCGAAGTCTAGCGCCGGCCGCCCTCTGACCACGCCGAGGCACAGGCCGAAGCGCCACCGCGGCGCTCTTGCAGACGTATCGCAGATGCCACCTCTTTGCGATAGTGGCGGCTCTCCGAGCGCAACAAGGTGGGAGGACGCGGACATGGCGACGGCGGCGAAGGCGAGGCCTCGGTCCAGGCTGACCACTTCGGACAAGCGTCGCCTCTTCGGCTTCGGCAGCGCCGTTTTCCTGATCAACGCCCTGGGCTGGGGCCTGGTCTCCTACTCGGTGTTCGTCGACCACAGCCGGCTCACCCTCGCCATCGGCCTCACCGCCTGGAGCCTCGGCCTGCGTCACGCGTTCGACGCCGACCACATCTCGGCCATCGACAACGTCACACGCAAGCTCCTGGCGGACGGCAAACGGCCGATGGGCGTGGGCTTCTTCTTCTCCCTCGGTCACTCCACGATCGTCTTCGGGCTCGGCGTGGTGATCGCCGTGGCCGCCAAGGCGGTGGCCGGGACGGTGAAGAGCGGCAGCCTCAGCAACATCGGCACCTACGTCGGCACCGGCGTCTCCGCGTTCTTCCTCTACCTGATCGCCGCCATCAACCTGGTGATCCTGCTGGGCATCTACCGGATCTTCAAAGAGATGCGCCTGGGCAGGTACGACGAGGAGACGCTGGAGCAGAAGCTGCAGGACCGAGGCTTGCTCAACCGTCTGCTCGGGCCGGCGGTGCGAGCCATACGAAGCAGCTGGCAGATGTATCCGGTGGGCGTGCTCTTCGGCCTCGGCTTCGACACCGCGACCGAGGTCGCATTCCTGGCCCTTGCCGGCGCCACCGCCGCGCAGGGACTGCCCTGGTTCGCCATCCTCAGCCTGCCCATCCTCTTCGCCGGCGGCATGTCGATGATGGACACGGCCGACGGCGCCTTCATGAACGTGGCCTACGGGTGGGCGTTCTCGAAGCCGGTGCGCAAGGTGTTCTACAACCTGGCGATCACGGGACTGTCCGTCGCGGTGGCGCTGATCATCGGCACCATCGAGGTCATCTCCATCTGTATCACCTACTTCAAGCTCTCGGGCGGCGTCTGGGATGTCCTCAGGGGTATCAACCTCAACACCATCGGGTTCATCATCGTCGGCATGTTCATCGTCACCTGGGTGGCGGCCATCGCGGTGTGGAGGTTCGCCCACATCGAACAGCGATGGTCGATGGCGCCCACTGCCGCGGGGGGGACAGCCGAGCTGCGCGCCAACGCCGAAGCCCGCGAACGGCTCGAGTCCGGCTCGGGCGGACGGTGACCGCCGTGCGTCCGGTGGTCAAGGCCGGCCGGCGCGCGCCGGCGAAAGCAGCTGAGGCAACTCGGGGTGCGACACGCGACACGCTCCGCGGCGCCGGTCTGCGGGTCACTCCTCAGCGAGTGGCGGTCCTGGAGACATTGAGCGACGCCGGCGGACATCACCTCAGCGCCGACGACGTGTGGCAGCGGCTGTCGTCTGGGGGATCGAGCATGGATCGATCCACGGCCTACCGGGTGCTCGCCGACCTCGCCGACGCCGGTCTGCTCACCCAGGTGCGCCTCGAGGACAGCGTCGCCAGGTTCGAGATGCAGGGGGTCGCCCACCACCACGCCGTGTGTGTCGTCTGCGGCTCCACCCAGGACGTGCCCGCCGACGCGGTCAGGCCGCTCAGTGCCACGCTGGCGAGGCGAACGGGATTTCGCGTCTCGCTGAGAGAACCGCTGATGGTGCGCGGCACATGCCGGGACTGCGCGGCGCAAGGAATGAGCCGGGCTCGTTGAGGTTCCCGGCCTCGGCTGGCTCTGGGGCGGGTGGTATGCTGTCCACGTCCCGTCAGGACACTCAAAAAGCTTTCCTGCATCCGGCGCTGCCCGCCAGCCACCTCGGCGGCGCATCAGGTCCGGGTGCCGCAAGCCCAGGGGAAAGGAGGTGCGCGCATGGTGCGCGACTACGAACTTATGTACATCGTTCGGCCTGAGCTGGACGATGAGGGACTGCAGGCTGCGGTGGCCTCGGTCGAGCAGATCGTCAGCGCCGCCGGCGGGTCGGTCGTGCACAGCACCAATTGGGGCCGGCGCCGCCTCGCCTACGAGGTCGATCACCTCCGCGACGGCCTCTACATGCTGTTGCACGTTCGCATGGACGGTGCCCGGGTCGTGGACCTCGAGCGGGCTCTGACCATCCACGAGACTGTCTTCCGCCACCTGCTCGTACTCCGTGAGGCCGAGGCCGAGGCCGAACCCGATGGTGCAGCCCCGGATGGAGACGGAGAGGCGGCGCGCCAGACAGTTGTCGCAGCCCTCGACGATGATGGCGCGGAAGACGAAGATGGGGATGACGACGTGGAGGATGTTCCCGCCGCGGTTCTCATCGCCGACGAGGAGGAGACCTGATGTCCGGCTCGCTCAACCGCGTGATGCTCATCGGCCGCCTCACCCGCGACCCTGAGCTGCGCTTCACACCCAGCGGAACCGCCGTCTGCAACCTGGCCATCGCCACCAATCGCTACGGCCAGGATCCCAGCGGCGAGCGCCGCGAGTACACCGACTACCACGACATCGTGGTGTGGAACTCCGGCAACCGCAAGCTCGCCGAGCTCTGCGGCCAGTACCTCCAGAAGGGCCGCATGGTCTACGTCGAGGGCCGCCTCCAGACCCGCTCGTGGGACGACAAGGACACGGGGGCCAAGCGCTACAAGACCGAGGTCAATGCCAACGACGTGCAATTCCTGGACAGCCGCCAGGACGGTGATGGCGGCGGCCGCAGTGCCGACCTCAGCGCGCAGCCCGCCGGCGCCGGCGCGGCCATCCCGGCGCTCGGATCCAACTCCGGTGGTGACGTCGACCCCGACGACATCCCCTTCTAGGCAAGCGAGAAACACCCACATGCCCGATTACGATCGCCGCCGCCGCAAGGTCTGCAGCTTCTGCCTCGAACACCTCGAGGTCATCGACTACAAGGAGGTGGCCCGGCTGCGCCGCTACCTCAGCGACCGCGGCAAGATCCTGCCCCGGCGCATGACCGGCACCTGCGCACGCCACCAGCGACGCCTCACCACAGCGCTCAACCGCGCCCGCCACATCGCGCTTCTGCCCTATCAGGCAGAAGTTCGTTAGCAAGGGGGGCGCAGATCCCGCCCCTCACCCGGTCGGAATCAACCCGCCGCTCATATACTGCGGGTGGCCATGCGCCGTCCGGCGACCCGTCTTCTCCACGTCCTGCTCAGCGTCCCGGTCGTCATCGCACTGGTGATCGCCGCCTCGCCGAACGCGCACGCCCAGGACGCGCCCGTGCCCATGGTCGTCGTGATCGATCCCGGTCACGGCGGAGCTGTCAACCCGGCGCAGCCCGACATGCCCTTCGACCCGGGGGCGATCGCCCCGAGCAACGGCCTCGAAGAGAAGGACGCCACCCTGGCGGTGTCGCTGCGCCTGCGCGCCCTTCTCGAACAGGACGACATCAACGCCATCCTCACGCGCTCCACGGACATCCCTCTCAGCGTGCAGCAGCGCAGCGACACCGCCAACAACAACACCGCCTCCGTCTTCGTCAGCGTGCACTTCAACTCGTTCACCGACGGCGGCCCCAACGGTTCGCTGGTGCTCTACCCCAAGGACAGCGACCTGGCCTTTGCGAAGACCATGAGCGACGCCATGTTCACCTACCTCGGCCCGCTCGGCGTGGCCAACGACGGGGTCACCCTGCGCGACAACTGGTGGATCCACACGCAGATGCCGACCGTGACGGTGGAACCGGCCTTCCTGAGCAACGCACGCGAAGCCGCTCTCATCGCCACTCCCGGTTTCCAACAGCTTCTGGCCATGTCGATCCGCGCCGGCATCGAGCGCTACGACCCCCAGCTGTTGCAGCGCAAGGCCGCGATCGTGGCCTGGAACACAGCACACCCCGATCGCCCGGTCACCGCCCCCAGCACGGTGATTCCGCGAACCACGGCGCCCGCGGCGTCCGGTTGGCTGGGAACGGTTGTGCGCGATGCGCTCATCCTCTGCCTCCTCGTCGTCGTGGTTCGCCGGCCACTCGCCAGCTGGCGCGCGGTGCGGGCGATTGCAGCCGCCCTCCCCATGACCCTCGACCGCGTGCTCATCCATCGCGCCGCCAGGCGCCGGCGTCGGCGCGCGCTGGCAATGCGCGCCGACGCCGCACGCGCGCAGCGATTCGCACGTCCGCACCACGTGTACGACGAGCTGTACTGAGCGCGCCGCGGCTCCGAGGCGGTCCCGAACCTGACGCTTGGTAGACTGCGCGACAAGGTATCCACGCACGCTGGGAGCAGACATGGCATTCGCACAGCAGCTCCGCGTCCCCGGTCCCACGCCACTTCCTGAGCGAGTCGTCCGCGCCGCCAGCCGGCCGATGATCAACCACCGCGGCCCCGAGTTCGCGGCCCTTCTCCGCGACATCGAAGAGGGCCTTCGTTGGGCGCTCCGGACAGACAACGACGTGCTCATCTACCCATGCAGCGGCACCGGCGGCCTCGAGGCGGCGGTTGTCAACCTGCTCAACCCCGGCGAGCGGGCGCTCTTCTGCACGATGGGGTCATTCGGCGACCGCTGGGCCGACATCGGTGCCGCGTACGGCGCCGACGTGGTGCGCCTCCGCGTCGAACCGGGCGAGCCCATCGACCCCGAGGACGTGGAGCGCATCCTCGCCGAGAACGCCGACATCACCACCGTCTTCGTGACCCACAACGAGACCAGCACGGGCGTCACCAATGACATCCCGGCAATCGCCGCAGTGGTCAAGGCACGTGGCAAGTTGCTCGCGGTCGACTCGGTCAGCGGCGCCGGGTGCCTTCCACTGGACACAGACGGCTGCCGGATCGACGTGCTCGTCACCGGCTCTCAGAAGGGCTGGATGGCGCCGCCCGGGGTGGCCATGGTGGCGGTGAGCGCCGCCGCGCTGGCGCGTGCGGACGCGACCACCACGCCCCGCTGGTACCTCGACTTCGTCCGCGAGCGCAAGTTCCAGGAGAAGTCACAGACGGCCACCACCCCCGCGGTGGGAGTGCTCTTCGCGATGCAGGAGGGCCTCGCGATGATGCGCGAGGAGGGCCTCGAGGCCATCTGGGAGCGGCATGCACGGGTCGCGTCCATGATCCGCGCCGGCGTCGACGCGCTCGGTCTGCGCCTCCTGGCCGCCGAGGGCCATCGCAGCGACACCGTGACCGCGATCTACAACCCCGTCGACGGCGCCGACACCCTCAAGGAGCTGCTCACGGATCTGCGCACTCGTCACGGACTGGTGCTCGCCGGTGGTCAGGGCGACCTGGCGGGCAAGATCTTCCGCATCGGCCATCTCGGGATGATCGACGACGGCGACGTGTACAGCATCCTCGCCACCCTCGAGCAGGGTCTGCAGGAGACCGGGATGCGCAGCCGGGTCGGCCTCGCCGTTCCGGCCGCCCAATCGGTCGTGCGGTCCGTCCAGGTGAGCGGCCAGCCGGCAGGCGTGAGCTGAGCATCCAGGCCGAGGCGCCGCAGTCCGAGGAGTCCCCAGGCGTCCGGCGCGACGGCGACACGGTGCGCATCCTCGTCGCCGATCCCATCGCGACAGACGGCGTCGATCGCCTCCGCGCCGCCGGCGAGGTTGACGTCATGACCGGCCTCGACCCTGCGGAGCTGATCGCCCGTATCCCCGGCTACGAAGCGCTCGTGGTCCGCAGCGAGACCAAGGTCACGGCGGAGGTCCTGGCCGCGGCGGTGCGCCTCCGGGTGGTCGGCCGCGCCGGGGTCGGCGTCGACAACATCGACATCGAGGCGGCCACCCACCACGGCGTCCTGGTCCTCAACGCACCCACCGGCAACACCGTCGCCGCTGCCGAGCACGCCGTGGCCATGATGCTGGCGCTGGCCCGCAACATCCCCGCCGCCGATGCGTCGTTGCGGGCGGGCCGCTGGGAGCGCTCCAAGCTGATGGGCGTGGAGCTGCGCGACCGCACCCTCGGCGTCCTCGGGCTCGGCAAGATCGGGTTCGAGGTGGCGCGCATCGCCGGCGAGGGCCTACGCATGCGCGTGATCGCGCACGACCCACTGGTCACGCACGAGCGCGCCGAGAAGGCTGGGGCTGTGCTCGTCGACATGGACACCCTGCTCGCCGAGAGCGACGTGCTCACTGTGCACGTCCCGCTCACCGAGCACACCAAGGGCGTCATCGGCGCCGCGGAGCTCCGCCGCATGCGCCCCGGAGCCCGGCTCATCAACGTGGCACGCGGCGGCATCATCGACGAGGTCGCCCTCGCCGAGGCGGTCCGCGACGGCGTTGTCGCCGGGGCGGCCATCGACGTGTTCACCACGGAGCCCGTGCCGGCCGATCACCCGCTGATCGGCGTCGACGGCATCATTGTCACCCCCCACCTGGGAGCGAGCACCGCGGAGGCACAGGTGAACGTGGCCGCCGATGTCGCCGACCAGATCGTCGAGTACCTCGCCGGCGGCTCGCCGCGCTCCGCCGTCAACGCGCCGGCCATCAACCCCGAGGAGCTGGCCCGTCTGCATCCCTATCTCGACCTGGCCGGAAAGATGGGCTCGCTGGCGGCGCAGCTCAGCAGCGGTGGCGTCCAGCGCGTCGTCTGCAGCTACGCCGGCGAGCTCGCCGACGTGGACACCTCGCTGGTCACCGCCGAGGTGCTGCGCGGCCTGCTCGGCCACTACTCCGATGCGCGGGTCAACGCCATCAACGCCAAGACGGTGGCCCGCTCGATGGGCGTGGACGTCGATGAGCACACCACCACGCGGAGCGTCGACCACGCCAACTCCGTGTTCGTCGAGGTCATCGGTGAGCAGCGCCTGCTCGTCGCCGGCACCCACTTCAACGGGTCGCCACGGATCACGCGCATCGACGACTTTCGCGTCGACATGCAGCCTGCCGGGACGTTTCTTGTTGTTCAGCACGAGGATCGCCCCGGGGTCATCGCCGCAATCTCCACGCTCCTGGCAGGAAACGACATCAACATCGCCCGCATCGAGCTGGGCCGCGACCGCCCCCGCGGCCGCGCGGTCATGCTCATGGAGATCGACGATCCCATCGACTCGGCGCTGCTCGAGCGCCTCGCGTCGGTGGCCAAGCTCGAGCAGCTGCGACAGGTCAGGCTGTAGCGCGTGGCCGACGTCCGGCCGCTTCGCGGAATCCGCTTCGACCCCGTGGCCGTGCACCTCGGCGGAGTGCTCGCCCCTCCGTACGACGTCATCGACGACGCTCAGCGCGAGGCCCTCTACGCGCGTGACCTGCGCAACATCGTCCGCGTCGACTACGGTCAGGACCTCCCCGAGGACGTGCCCGGCAGCAGCGACCGCTACACGCGGGCGGCCGAGCACCTCGAGGCATGGCTGTCGCTCGGCGTGCTGGTCCACGAGGCGCGGGACGCCTACTACGTCACCGAGCACCAGTTCATCGCCCCCGACGGCTCCCGCCACGTGCGCCGCGGGGTGATCGCCCGGGTGCGGGCGTCGCCGTGGACGACCAGCGACCTCCGCCCGCACGAACACACGCTGCGCGGCCCCAAGCAGGACAGGCTGGCGCTGATGCGCGCCACCGACACCCAAACAAGCCCGGTGTTCGCCGTCTGGCAGGAGGCACCGTCGGTCTCCGCCATCCTCGACGGGGTGGCCGCGTCGGCCGCGACAGCAGGGGGTCGCACGGAGGGCGAGGTCGGGTCCGAGAAGCACCTCCTCTGGGTGGTCGACGACCCCGCTGTCGTGGAGGCGATCCGCGCCGCCTTTGAGTCCGCCCGTCTGTACATCGCCGACGGCCATCACCGCTACGAGACGGCCGCCGCGTTCGCCACCGAGCGCGCCGCGGCCGGGGAACGGGCCGACGCGGAGTCACAGTTCGCGATGGTCTACCTGTGCGACGCCGCCGACCCCGGGATCAGCCTGCTCCCCACCCACCGGTTGCTGTTGTCTCGCCCCGGCGCCACCCTCAGCCTCGAAGACCTCTGGATGCGCCTCGACGATCGCTGGGAGGTGGAGGCCGGCGACACCCTCGGCGCCGCCGCCGCGACCGCTGCCGAGATGCGGCAGACGCGGCACGCGTTCGCCGTCCGCGCCGCCGATGGCGTGGCGGTCCTCGCCCGGCCGCGTGACGCTGCCGCCTCGCCTCGCCAGGGACTTGACGTGGTGGTGCTGCAGGACGAGGTGCTCGCCCCCGCCGGCGCCGATGAGGCGGCCGTCCGCGACGGAGCCCTTCGCTACACACGTTCCGTTGACGAGGTGGACAGGGCTGTTGGTGCCGGAGAGGCGGTGCTCGGCTTCGTCATCAACGCAGCCACGACGGCCGAGATGATCGCTGTTGCCGACGCCGGGGACGTCATGCCCCAGAAGTCGACGTACTTCTACCCCAAGGTGCCCACAGGGCTCGTGCTCTCGCCACTCGGGGCGGTGGGCGATGCCCCTGGGCCCGACCCGCGTACGATCCCAGGATGAGCCGCCGCATCGCCGTTTCCGTCGACGACGACGTGCTCGAGGCGCTCAACGCCCACACCCGCGGATCGCCGCTGAGCCGGAGCGAGCTCGTCAACGTGGCTCTGCGTCGGTTCCTCCGCGCCGAGCGGCGCGCCGCCCGACTCAACGTCAACGGCGCCGAGCAGGCACGTGGGATCGCCAGCGGCGCGGTGCCGTCGCATCGCCTCGAGGGGCATCTGCTCCGCCTCTATCGCGGCCCCTGGGAGAATTGAGCGCGCGTTTGGGGCCCGCTGTCGCCGGGTAGACAACTCAGTGGAGCAGTCAGCAGGAGACACATTGCCGATCTACGGTTACCGCTGTCAGTCGTGCCAGCGCGATTTCGAGGTGCAGAAGCGGATGAGTGACCCGCCCCAGGAGGCATGTCCTGACTGCGGTGGCCCTGGCGCGCGCCTGTTCTACCCGGCCGGCATCCTCTTCAAGGGCAGCGGGTTCTACAAGACCGACAGCCGCTCCGCCACCACGGCGGCATCGTCGTCGAGCGCGGCTGCCGCGGCCCCGGCCACGGACGGCGGTGGCTCATCTGCGCCCCAAGCCCCCGCCAAGAGCTCCACGGCGCCGGCGCCCGCGTCCGGCGGGACGGGCACGTCGGCGACCTCTTCACCGAAGGCCCCAGCAGCAGCCGACTGATCCCCCGTGTCGACCCCTCTGACAAAATCAGCGGCGACCGCCCCCGCGGCGCCAACCAGGAGATCCCCATGCCCCACCCCGTGATCGTCACCGACACCAGCTTCAAGCAGGAGGTGCTGGAGTCCGACGTGCCCGTGCTCGTGGACTTCTGGGCCTCGTGGTGCACCCCCTGCAAGATGGTCGCCCCCATCGTCGAGGAGCTCGCGGGAGAGTACGAGGGTCGCGTCAAGGTCGCCAAGGTCGACGTCGACGCCAACCCGATCACCCCGGGCATGTTCGGGATCATGAGCATCCCCACCCTCATGGTCTTCCGCGGCGGCAAGGCGGAGGAGCGCATCGTCGGCTACCAGCCCAAGCAGTCGCTCAAGGCCAAACTCGACGCCGTCCTCGTCGGCTGATCCCCCTCAGCCGGTCCGCGTGAGGCGGGGCGCTCCGCTGCCCACGGCGTCGAGCGCCTCGCCCACCACGTAGAGGGAGCCGCACGCCACCACCACGCCGTCGCGACCGGCCGTCTCGGCGGCCGCAGCCAGCGCCGAGGCGACGCTGGGTGCAATGTGTGCCCCCGGCCCCCACATCGCCGCGAGGGGCCCTGGCTCGGCCGCGCGCGCAGATGCCGGCGCGGCGAAGAAGACGTCCGTTGTGAGCGGGTGCAGGGCCGCGACCATGTCGGCGAGGTCCTTGTCGGCCATCGCCCCGAAGACGGCGACGGTGCGCCGGCCCTGGCAGAGAGGGCGCGCGGCGGCGACCATGGCGCTGACCGCCTCGGTGTTGTGGCAGCCATCGACAAGGACCGCCGGGGACCCGTCGATCCATTGCATGCGACCAGGCCATCGCACGGCCCCCGCCCCGCGGGCGATCGCCTCGTCCGGGATGGCCACGCCGCGGCGGTCGAGGACGCGGGCGACCTGGGCGGCAACGGCGAGGTTGCGCGCCTGGAACGCGCCGATCAGCGGGGTCGCCACCCGCAGTGGCGGGTCGTCGATGGCGATGGCGACGCCGGCCCGGCCGAGGTCATCCGCCCTCAACGACGCGGCGTCGCCCACGGCCGTGAACGAAGCCGCGCCGGCTCGCTCCGCCGCGGCTCGGATCACGCTGAGGGCCTCCCCCGAGGCGGCGGTGACCACGTCGGTGCCAGGCTTGATGATCGCCGCCTTCTCGGCGGCGATTGCGGCCACGTCGTCACCGAGTTGTTCGCGGTGGTCGAGGGCGATGCCGGTGACCACGGCGACACCGAGGTCGAGGACGTTGGTGCTGTCCAGCCTGCCGCCCAGGCCCACCTCGCAGATCAGCAGGTCCGGCCGTGAGTCGCGAGCGGCGAGGATCCCCGCGGCAGTGAGCACCTCGAACACGGTCGGGGAGCCGAGGTCGCCGTCGATGCGCGCGGCGGCGTCGAGGACACGGGCGACGAGGCCCGCGAACCTCTGCTCGGCAATCGGCTCGCCGTCGAGAGCGATCCGTTCGCACCATGAGAGCAGGTGCGGTTTGGTGAGCAGAACCGTGGTCCGCCCCGCCGCCCGGGCCATCGACTCGACAAGTGTGCACACCGATCCCTTGCCGTTGGTACCGGCGACGAGCACCCCCCGGAGCCCGCGCTGCGGCTCATCGAGCGCCCTGAGCAGCGCGTCGATGCCATCGAGGCCCAGTTTCATGCCCCGCCCCTCCAGGCGGCTCAGCGCGGCCACTGCGGCGGCGTAGTCCAGGGTCAGTGCCACGGCCACTCCGCGGCCATCGCCTCCTCCGGTCCCGGGCGTGACACCACCTCGCTCAGCCAGAGCAGCCAGGCCCGGCGGCGAGGCTCCGAGTCATCGACAGCCTCGACCACGGGCACGCGCAGCAGCCGGCCCGTCTGGTGCGCGAGCGCCGCTTGGAACTCCTGGTACTCGAGGAGCGTCGGGGCGTNNTCGTGGTCGAAGGTGGAGCGCGGGGTCACCCCGGCGACCTCGGTGCCGGGCATCAGCCCGGTCAGGATCTCGAGCCAGGCGCGCTGCGGATTGGGAGCGGCATCGACCTGGTCGAGGCGAAACAGCTCCCCGGACAACGCCGCCACGGCAACACAGAACTGGCGGCTGTAGAGAAGGTCGGCGCCACTCAGCGCGACGCTGCCGAGGACGTCGTCGTCATCGTCGACGAAGCTCACCATGAACGGTCGCGCGTACGGCTTGCGGGCCTCGTGCTCGGACCAGCGCAGGCGCAGGGTGGCCACCTGTCAGGGACGCGTCGGGGGCTGGCCGCTGCCACGCCGCGCCGCGCACAGCGACACCGTGTTGTGCATGAGCATGGCGATGGTCATCGGCCCCACGCCTCCCGGCACCGGTGTCAGCCACCCCGCCACGGGCTCGACCGAGGCACGGTCGACGTCGCCACGCAGCTTCCCGTCCACCGACGAGGTGCCGACGTCGATGACGCATGCACCCGGTTTGACGTAGTCAGCGGTGATCATTCCCGGCCGCCCGATGGCGGCGACGAGGATGTCCGCAGTACGGCACACCGCGGGGAGGTCGGCTGTCCGTGAGTGGCACATGGTCACCGTGCAATCGGCGTTGACGAGCAACATGGCCATGGGGCGTCCGACGATGGCGCTGCGCCCGATCACCACGGCGCGGCTGCCCCGGGTCGGCACCCCGCTGCGACGGAGCAGCTCCATACAGCCGGCGGGGGTGCAGGAGACGACCGGGGCCGGCGCCCCCTGGGCGAGCAGGCCGAAGTTCAAGGGGTGCAGCCCGTCTGCATCCTTGTCGGGGCGGACCGCGGCCATGACGGCGTCGGGGTCGATCTGTGCCGGGAGGGGGAGCTGGACGAGGATGCCGTCGATGCCGTCGTCCTCGTCCATGGCCAGCACGATCTCGCGGATCGCCTCGGTGCTGCTGTCGGCGGGCGGCCGGCGTTCGTCGACACGGATCCCCAGCTCCTCGGCGACCTGTCCCTTGAGGCGCACGTAGGTCGCAGACGCAGCGTCGTCGCCGCAGAGGACGACGCCCAGCCCGGGGCGGGCCCCGAGAGCGGTCAGCTCGCCGACGCGCGCCTTCACCTCCTCGCGGACGGAGGCCGCGACCGCTCGTCCGTCGATGATCAGAGCGCTCACGCGCCGGCATCCTGACGGCTGCGTTCGATCATGACCGCGAACCGATGGAAGACCCCGGCGATGGGCGGCTGCTTGGCGACGCGCACACGCACCGAGTCGACCCGGCGGTCGGCGAGGAGCGCCGCAGCGATCTCCTCGGCGACCGTCTCGAGGAGGTTGTGCTGGCGCGTCTCCACGACGTGGCGCACCGCCTCGTAGCAGCGCACGTAGTCGACCGCGTCGACGAGCTGGTCGCTGCGGCCGGCAGGGCGGAGGTCGGTATGGATCTCGACATCGACGTCGACGCGACCGCCGAGGGCGCGCTCCGCCTCCACGTCGCCGTGGTGGCCGAAGAACTGCAGGCCCTCGAGGAGCAATCGGTCAGTCGCCATCGCGGCGATTGTAGGGAGGCGGGTGCTCGGCCCCGGTCAGCTCGCCTCGGACGATCGCTCCGGGCGCAGCACCTGCTCGGTCTTGGTGATGGGGTTGACCATGACCACCACGAACAGGTCCTCGAAGTCGCACTCGAACAGCTCCATCAGCGACTGGCGCAGCTTGGGCCCGGGGTTGCGCGTGCCCGCCTCCAGCGCCGGGATGTAGTTCTGCGTGACCCCGAGGCGGCGGGCAAGCTCGCGCTGCGTGAGGTGATGACGGTCGCGCATGGTGCGCAGTCCGATGGCCCGGACCTCGACGTTCATAAGCCGCCGAAGGGTATGACGGAAAGGTGGTTTTGTCAACGCGGAATGGCCGCGCTGCGAGCCGTCCAGGCGGGCCGCGTAGACTGGCGGCGTGTGCCGCGTGTGCCTCAAGCGCCCCGAGATCCCGGACGAACGGTACGGCCGTTGCGAGAGTTGCGCCAAGAACGGCCGCATCGCCTTCCGATTCCGGCTGGCTCCTGGACGGGGCAGCGGCCCCCTGGTGGTGCGTGCCGGTGAGCTGTCGCCGCGCGCCCTCCGTCAGAAATGGCGTGAGCCGATCGCCGCGTACGCGGCGCCCCCCGCCTCGAGGTCCCACCTCGGCCTCCACGAGCTGGAGTTGGTCACCGCGCGCGACCGCCTCGAATCGATCCGCGTTGCCCCGGACCTCGCCACCCGCGCCGACGAGGCGATGGCGGCCCTGCGCGCGGCGTCGGAGCGCACCGAGGCGGCCTGGTGAGGTCCGGCCTCAGCCGTGGAGCAGCTTCCACCACGGTGAGGGGCCGTCGACGTGCCGATCGGTCACCAGTGTCCAGGCGCCGACCGGCACCCCGAGCAGCGATACGCTGACCGTCCCGGCTGGGGCCCCTGGGGCGCTGGGTGCCGGCACAGCCTCAACTGCGGCGACCACCGCGAGGGTGCCACCGCGTTGGAGCAGTACGAAGCGATCGGCGCCGACGAGGTGGAGGGCGGAGCTGACCCCCCACGGCCCGTCGATGGTGCCGGAGACTGGCACGGACGCCGGGCCCACCCGCACGGCCGCGAACTGCCCGAACGCAGCGTCGACCGCGGCGCGGGCAACGCTGAAGGCAGCGCCGAGCTCGGGGTGGGCGAGGTCCACGTTGCCATCCGGGGGCTGGCCGAGGACGGCGCCGACCACGGTGAGGGGGGGCGCGCCCGGCGCCAGGATGCGACGCGCGGCGAACAGCAGGCAGCCCCCCGCAGGCGGTGTCCAGCCGGTCTTGATGCCCAGCCATCCGGGGTCGACGCCGAGGAGTTGGTCGAGGTTGGTGACAACGGTGCCGTCGGGGAGCGTGGCCGTCGTGGTCGAGACCACGCTGAGCAGGGCTTCGTCGGCCACCACCGCCGCCCCGAGCAACACCAGGTCGGCGGCGGTCGACGTCGTCGCGGCGGCGAGCCCGTCGGGGTCGGCGAAGTGGGTGTGCGACATGCCCAGCTGCTCGGCCCTGGCGTTGAGCCGGGCCACGAACGCGGCTACGCTGCCGTCGATCCACCGCGCTGCGGTGAGGGCGAGGTTGTTGGCCGAGGGGAGCATCAGCCCGACCAAGAGGTCGCGCTCGCTGAGGTGTTCGCCGAGGGTCACCGGGGCGAAGGACCCGCCCGCGGCGGCGATGCTGCGGTAGTCGTCAACGTCCTGCGGGGTCATGGTGAGGATCGGCCCCGCCTGGGCGGGGAGCAGCGGATGCACCTCGAGGATCACCAGCGCCGTCATGGTCTTGGCGACGGATGCCGTGGGGCGGACGACCTCGGCCTGGCTGGCGGCGAGCGTTGTGATGGCGTGGCCGTCCACCGACTCGACCGCGAGACTTCCCTGCGCGGGCACGGCGATGGGGGCCAATGGTCCGGGTGCGGCGCGCCACGGCGTTGTCGACGTGAGCGTGGGAATGAGCTGTGGAGCGGCCGCCTCCAGGCGCGCAGCGGTCAGCGTGGCGGCGGCGGCGACCGCGACCAGGACGGTGACCGCCAGCAGGATGCGGGGCAGGCGGCGCACCAGGTGACCTCTGCCCGCACCCTGCGTGTCAGGTCAGGCCCCTCTCAGCGCCCGGCCCGCTTTCCGCCCCTGGGGCTCTTCCTCAACGCGCTGCTGAGCGTCGTGCTCGCGGCGAAGCGCACGACCCGGCGCGCCGGCACGCTGACCGCCTCACCGGTGCGCGGGTTGCGACCCATGCGCGCGGCGCGTTGCGCGGTCTTGAACGATCCGAAGCCGTGGATCCGCACCTCGTCGCCCTTTTCGAGAGCGGTTGCGATGGTGTCGAAAAACCACCGGACCTCGTCGCGCGCGGCGCTCATTGTGATCTCGGCACGCTCGGAAAGCCTCTCTGCAAGGACGTCGCGGGTGACAACATTGGCCATGGTCATTCTCCAGGATGGTCGGCGGGAAACGCGCGGAAGTGTAAGGAACCGCAACGGCTTTTGCCAACCGACGCAAGCGCTGCCGGCGTCGTTCAACGCTGTGCTACGGTGGCGCGGTGTCGTCCACGCACGCGCGAACCCTACGCGTGGGAAGCGTTTGATGCGCACCACCGATCAGCGTCGAAGCTCGCATCCGCGCTGCCGGCAGGCTCGCTCTTGAGGCCGGCCACGCGCGCTGAGATCGGACGCTGGGACGAGCTGGTCGTCGCCAATCCCGACGGTGGTCAGATCCTGCAGACGCGGGCGTGGGGTGAGTTCAAGCGCTCCTGGGGATGGCGACCCACGTACTGGATCGCCGAGACCGACGACGCCGAGGTTGCGGTTCTCTTCCTGCGCCGCCGCATCTGGGGGTTCGGCGATCTCTGGTATGCGCCCAAGGGGCCCGGCGTCCTCGACGCGCGCGCATTGGTGATGCTTCTCGCCGACCGGCGCGCGATGCGCGACGCGTTCCTGGTGAAGGTCGAGCCCGAGATCCGCGAGGCCGGCGCCGACCTCGATGCCCTCCGCCGAGCCGGGCTTCGCAAGTCGATCAACGATGTGCAGATCAGCAGGTCCACGATCGTGGTCGACATCGGCGGTGACGAGGACGCGCTGCTGGCGTCGTTCAAGCCGAAATGCCGGTACAACATCAGGCTGGCGGCACGCCGCGGCGTCGAGGTGGAGGCTGTGCCGATGACCGACGCCAACATCGCGACCATGTACTCGCTGATGGCAGCAACGCGCGAGCGGGCGGGTTTCTTTCTTCGTTCCCCCGCCTACTTCCGCCGCTACTGGGAGCTGCAGGCGGCCAGCGACCAGGCGCAGCTGTTCTTCGCCACCTTCCAGGGGCGCGCCCTCGCCGCCGTCTTCGCGACACACGTCGGCGCGCACGGTTGGTACAAGGACGGCGGGTCCGTCAAGGAGCACAGCGAGCTGATGGCTCCGCATCTCCTGCAGTGGGAGGTGATGCGCTGGTTGCGCGGGCGTGGCGTGCGCAGCTACGACCTCGTGGCGGTGCCGCACTCATCGATGCTCTCCGAGAATCATCCGCTGTACGGGCTGTACCGGTTCAAGTCGGGGTTCAGCGAGACGATCACGGATTTCGTGGGGACGTGGGATCTGCCGTTGCGTCCACGTGCCGGCAGCGCCTGGGAGCGATGGGGAGAGCCGGCCGCGCAGCGCCTCAACCGCTCCCTTCGCCATGACCTGCTGTACTGACCGCCGTGGCGCCATGAACGGGGTCAGGCACCGTCGCCGGGCGGAACGACCTCGCAGCAGCCAGTGGAAGGTGGGGACTGCAACTAG
>PLWW01000007.1 GCA_003153125.1 Candidatus Dormiibacterota bacterium
ACCACGTTACGGGACGCAACTGCGCTGGGACTACGAAGAGCCGATCTTGATGTGAAGGTCCCGTCAGCGTGACTTGGCTCGATGCTGGCTCGGTGGAGTCGAGACTCGAAGAAGCGCCGTCCTCGTCTGTCAGTTCAAGGTGGACCTCGTCCCCCGCATCCTTGTTGCGTTGGCCCTCGGAGAAGGTGAGCTGCCCTGCGGGCCTCGTGAAGGCTCGCAGGGCTTCGATAACCGTGGACTTGCCGCCGTTGTTTGGCCCGACCAGAACGGTCAAGCCGCTTCCTGCGGTTCCGTCAGGGATGGCAAACGGCATCGTTTGCTCCTCGGCGAAGCCTCGGAGACCGCGAATTTGGATGGACGCAAAGGAGGACATCGTCCAAGCGTAGCGGCGCCATCGGCCCATCTATCAAAGGAAGGCCACAATTGTTTCGCCGTAGATCTTGTAAAGGGTCGTTTGCGCTAAAATAGCCTGTATGGCCCTGACCAAGCCGCCGCACAGGGACCCCGCTCGGGTCGTTGGTTACATCCGGGTCTCGACGGACGAGCAGGCCTCGTCGGGTGCTGGTCTCGCCGCCCAGCGAACCGCCATCGACGGCGAATGTCAACGACGTGGATGGGCGCTGCTTGCGATCCATGAGGACGCCGCCGTAGGTGGCGGCTCCCTAGCGGGTCGCCAAGGCCTTCTGGAGGCGTTGGAAGCCGTTGCAACGGGCGTGGCCGATACGTTGGTCGTTGCCAAGCTGGACAGGCTGACGCGTAGCGTTCTTGACTTCGCGAACCTCGTCGATCGGGCAGGCAGAGAGCGATGGAACTTGATCGCTCTCGACTTGGGCGTTGACCTCAGCACACCAGCGGGCAGCTTGATCGCCGGGATCATGGCCAACATTGCCCAGTGGGAGCGCTCGATCATCCGAGAACGAACTAGGGAGGCGCTCGCCGCCCGCCGAGCCAGCGGAGTGCAGTTAGGCCGCCCGGTACTGGTTGCGTCGGATGTAGCCGCCCGCATCGCGATGCGCCGCTCTGAAGGAATCACGCTCCAAGCGATCGCCGACGAGTTGACCCGCGACGGCGTTCGAACTCCGTCCGGCACCGGTTCGTGGCACCCATCGGTCGTTTCGGGGATCGCACGTCGCGCTGGGGTCCCATCGCGGCCACGAGGCAGACGTCCGAGGGTCGCGGCGTGAGGTTCTGGGTATCGCACCCCTTCGGCCGGTCGCGATTGGGCGTGTCATTCGGCGGCGGGTGGGGCGGCAGCCGTCAACGTCGCCGAGGACATCGCCGGAGCAGGCGAAGGACGGTGGTCTACCGCACGGTCGTCCTTACGCCGCAGCAGAGAAGCGTCGTGGTGCATGAGGGCCACCACGATTTCCTTGTCGGGTTGTGCGTAATGTTGGCGATCGGCTTCGCGATCACGTACGGGTTACTGGTGGTGCCCGTCGCTGCGGCCACGCTCCTCGCTGTCACATGGATTCGAAGATTCCCCCGACCGTAGATCAGCCGGTCCGAGAGCAGGTAAGCGTGGGGCACGCAAGCGCGCGCAGGTCACTCCTACGATGCGAACTCGTCGTGCCACGCTGAAGCGGTGAATGCCGCTCGGACCCATCGCGTTGCTGGGGCTGCTGGCCTTGGCCATCAGCACCGGAGCGATCGCAACAAAGGGTCAACGGCGAGGAGCGTCGAGGCTCGCCGTCGCAGTTCAGTTCGCCTTCGCAGCCATGTGGTCGGCCCTTGCAGCAGCATGGTTGATCTGGTGGGTTGAACATGGCTGAAGCGAGCACCTGTTCGGCGATCCGCCAGCGTCCGTTCGGCCACTGAGGGCGGTATCAACGTTCGGCGAGTGTCCAGACCAGCTATGGACCGCCCTTGGTCGGGCGATTTGCAGCGGCTCTCCTTTGGAGGTCGAGCACCCCGTATCGCATACGCGGCCACAGGACGAATGCCACGCCGAGGGGCATGTAGAAGCCGCCGAACACGAACGCTGTGAGCGCCGAGTGCCTTCGGTCGATGCTGTGGCGCCGCAGGTCGCGGAAGATCATCGTGGCCTGCGCGAACCAGACCAACAGGACGGCACAGAGAATCCCGGCGCCCACGACACCCATCGCGGAGAGTATGAAACCGCGACTCGACCGGGGGCGCCCTGCCTCTCTCGCCGACGGAGTGATCCAGCCCGCAAGGTCACCTTCCCTGCCGGAGAAGCAGCATCACCAACCCGGCGGTGGCGGCGACCGCCAGACCCACCACGAGGAAAGGCACGCCCTTGGGTGCATCCACCGGCCTATCCGACCCCACCAAAATCAATCCGCCAAACAGCGCAGAGCCTGAGCCGAGGATCACGGCGTATTTGGCCGCACGAGTTGACCAACTCACGATGACTGGCGGTGTCGGCGCGCGCGGTACCGCCCGATGAGAAGAACTGGTAGCTGAATGAGGATCAGTGCGATTGCCACGTACACAAGGGCCCTACCCATCGTTCGTGACGGCCATGGCGCAAGGATGCCGAGCAATCCCAACAGGAATCCCGCCAAGTAGAACCACCGACGGAGATGGATCATGCTCAGGAGGAAGCCCACGGTCTGAATTATGGGTCAGCGGGCCGTTGACAGCCGGAAGAGCCGCTGCACATGGTGGGAGCATGCGGAGGCCACCAACGCCGGGACTTTGGGTGCGTAGTGTCCTTCAGTTGGTCTGCTTCGCCTGTCTATTCGCCGCGTGGGTCCTAGGTGAGGCCAATCGGACCCGCTACGTCATCCTCGGGGCGATCGCGTTTACAGCGGGGATTGCGTGGGTCGTGTTCCTGATGCGCTCCCTGATCGCCCAATGGCGGGCGAGGCACCACCCCCGACCACGGTGCCGAGCAGCCGTGAACGCGCGGGGCGTGGGTCGTATGCGATGACCGGCCTGATCGTCCTCGCCGTTTGCTTGGCGATGGCCGCTCTCGGCCTTGTCTTCATTTCGGCAGGGCTTCGGAATCGCGGCAAACCACCGCCAAGCCTGACAAGCCCTCTCTACATCGTGGGCTACGTCACACTGATCCTCGTCACGATCGACGGAGTGTGGCTCCTCCTGTCGGGCCATAGCACTCCGCTGTTCTTCCTGCTCTTCGCGACATGGCCATTGACTCTCTACGGGATGTATCGGGGCGAGCGGAGCCGTCGGCGTTAGCTCGCTGGGGCGGACCGCACTATGCCGTCTTCGTTCGGTGCCTCGTTCGCCCACGATAGGCGCCCCTGATCCGTCGCGCGCCAGTCGATCAGGCAGATGTGGCGAGGGTCGCGCTTGTGATCCGCCTAGTTGGAGTCGGGTACGGTAGCCGGTATGCCCGAGGTCCATGATCCGCTTCTTGAAGTACTCGACGAGGCTCCCGAGGATGAGGAGGTGCCCACTGCCCGCGAGGAGCAAGGCGCGAATCAGGCCGTCGCCGAGTACCGACGGGGTGACGCTCGGGAGCCGGAGGCGGAGGTGCAGCCGGGTCCGCACGGGTGGCGCATCCTCGTGACCCCAGAAGCTCGCCACGACCTTGAGCAGCGCGACAGAGACATTCGATCAGTCGAGGCGGCCATTCGCGCTAGAGACCCAAAGCTCAGCCACCGAATCTCTCGGGCGACGAAAGCCTCGGTTCGGCCGGACGCCACCCGCTCTGAGATCGAGAGAATCCATCGGCTGATTGACGACCCCGAGCGCTTGCGCCCTCTACGGCTGTCGCGCTTCCCGCGATACGAGGTCACGCTCCTGCGTCGCTGCCCCGCGCATCCGGATCAGTGGATCGTAGGCCCGGGCCGCTCGCGCATCATGGTCGATCGTGACGCACACACGATAGTGCTGCTCAAGGTGCTTCGCGGCACAGCAGCGCGCCGGAGCTTGCTTAGGAGGCTCCTCGACCTCCGCCTTCTCCCGGCGTTCATCAGACTGATCTGGACGATCCGGCGAACTCCGCGAGATGGTCGGCGGTAGCAGCATCTAGAGCAGCGTGCGCCCTGCGCTCTTCGCCATGCGTCGTCCCTACCTGACTGCCGCTGCACGTGGGCTACGGTTTCGGTCGATGCCACCGCACTCCAGACTCGATACCCTGTGAAAGGCTCTCTTCCGCGAACGCCAGCGCATCGGCGTCTGCCACAGAACGCGGTCCCCGGCCATTGGAGGCATGAAGCGATGTACGTCTTCGAAGTGACGGTTCCGGGTACATGGCTAACGGGCCTCGCTGACGAAACGTCGCGGGAGGCGTCGGCTCTTCTACGGTTGTCAACGGATGCACTAGAAGATGCGGCAATCTCCCTCTCACTTTTCGAGGGGGCGCGCGCAGTCGTGGCTACCTCGGTATCTCGTGAAGACTGGGAGCGCGAGCGCCAACAGGAAATTGCCAGCGTTGACCGGTTGCGGCGCGGCCTCCCGGCCCAGTTGACAACGGCGGACACGTTCCGGGCCGAGAACGATCTATATGACGAGGCCCGCATCGAGGCGAAGCGCGCTCGTTGGAGGGCAGGGCAACTACCGGCTGGTTATCGGCACAGATTGCCGTTCCTGCATGCGAAGTCGTGCGTCTACGCAGTTGATTCAATCGGCAAAGCTTTGCGGACCCTCGCGGCGCTCGACGGCGTGCCTACCGAGATCGCCGCCGTGTTGGAGGAGTGGCGGCGAGCCTTTCCCTTGCTTGTTCCGGTGCGAAATTCAGCCCACCACCAAGAAGATCGGGTGCGAGGTAAGGCCGGGGACAAGCCACTGGATTTGCAGCCGGTCCTTACCGGCCCGATTCACGCTCCGAGCGGTGGCGTTCTCGTGATCGACATGCTCAACGACAACCGATATGGGGGAACACTCGCCGACGGGTCATACGGCGAGGTGGAGATCAGTTCCACCACGGTTGCAACGGCGAGGGACCTTGTGCAGCGAGCACTGAACAGCTTCACGTGGACAGGGCATATCGAGCATCGGCCCCGTTAGTCCGCTGTCCTCCCCGGAAAGCGTTCCCCAGTGGGCGGAGACTCGTCCACGAAACTTGAAGCGGGCCGTCCGGCTCTCCTGAGACGCCGCGCTTCAGACGCTGAACCCGGACTCGATACCCAATATTTGGGCAGACTCCTCCCAGTTTCTTCTCTTCGCGTGCGCGCAGATACCGTATGGGCTGTCGGTGCTTCAGGGAACGAGGTTACGTCGGCGTCGGTGGCCTCGCAGGAGCACCAACCAAGCCCACCCTGACGGCGTGAAGTTGTCAACGTCGATCCGGCTGCCGCCGTTTCGACACCGTCAAGAGTTCAGATGGCTCCCGCTGTGTCTGCGCCGCCCCGACCCGGCCGACGGTGTGTTCAGCGTGGTGTTGCGATGATGTCGGCGCCAGCCGACGGCGATCCGCTCAGTGCCGCCGTCTCACCTGCTCGGCCGACGACGACCATCTTCAAAAGGCAACAGGTCGCATCTTGGTGCGACGAGCCTCCCCGGCGGCGAGGGGCAGCGGGCCGCCCGCTGTCAGGGCGGTGCCGACCGCAACGACCGTGCGGGTTGCCTTCTGCGGCAAGCTAACGCTTGCCCCAGTGCCGCACGGCGACAAGGGCGGTGTCCTCCGGACATGGTGATACCCCTCCGTAGGTTCCCCAGCTAGGCCTAGCCTTACGGGGTTCCTGCGGTTATCACCGCCACTGTGGCTGTGGCGCGGCGCTAGGTGTGAAGCGGTTGTGGCCTGTCCTCCGCACTGCTGTTCCGCGACTATTCAAGCGCTAAGCGTTCCCCTCCGAGGGTCGCGGGCGTCCAGAACACGCTTTGTGGCGCGGGAAGGTGAGCAGCCGTCAGGGACGACAATTGGCCACGGCAGAATGCCGATGCGCGTGCCCCACGTCGCGAACCAGAGCCGGTGTTGATGGTCGAAACGCATTCCGGCAGCGCGAGCCGACCGACCACGCCCCTTGGGCACGGCGACGTACACCCTCTTGTCGTACTTCGGCAACGGGGTGGGGGTTCGGGCGGTGCGGCCTCTGTTGCGTTCAGCACGGCAGGGGCGGCAGAGGAAGGATCGCCCCGGAGTGCCACACGCGCTGCAACGGTCGAGCGGCGGCGGAAGCGTATGGTTGATCCGGCGCAACCGCTCGTCGAGAGTCGGCCGAAGCAAAGGCTGCTGTGCCCGTGGTTCGCGCTGAGGGATGGCGACAGGACCGTCGAACTCGATGGCGGCGCCCATGGTCAGCGGACCCCAAAGACGGTGAGCACGTCGCTCTCAGGTCTGGCCGGGGGTTGACCGTAGCAGGGCGGCGGCACTGAGCGGATCACGCCGACGGGCGCTGCCGCCGATGACGCTCGCGCCCGATGGCGACGCGTCGCGCTCACGGCGACTTCCCCTTGGCCCGCGCAGCGGCGGAGCGCATGGCCAGCTTCGCAAAAAACAGGCGGCGGGCGGCGATCGCACGCCGCTTCCGCTCCAGCGTCGGCAACACGCCGTCCGGATCGACATCGCGTTCGAATCGGGCATTGAAGGCGGCGCGCGCCGGGGCGGTCAGTGCCTTCGTGTCGTTGCGCATGCTGGTGGCCAGACCACCCAGCCGCCCGCGCGCTGCGAAGCTGCTGCCCCTCTCCCCGTTGACCAAAGCTGCTCTCCCAAGACCGTGGGCAGCCGCTTGGTCAGGTCGGCAACACCGCTCAAATGTTGGGACCAGCTTAGCTCAAGGCCGCAACATGATGCAAACGCGGAGTCGGCGGAAACGCCAGCACTGTAAGGGAAAACGCTGCTACGAGATCGCCGCTGGTTAGGGCTAGCCTTGCGTCAGATTCGATCACCCGGTGACAGCCGACGGTGTGCGTCGCGCGCACGCTCAGCCGCAGCGCTGGCGCCGTACCGCTGAAGCATGGCGCTACTGCTCCAGCCTGCGATGCGCATGAGGTCTGTCTCGCCGCCCCCTTCCGAGAGCCACATATGGGCAAAGCTATGACGAAGCAGGTGAGGCCAAATTCTCCGGTCCAGACCAGCCGCTGCTCCGCGCGCGGCGAGCATCTGCCGCAAGCCTGTCGTGGTGAACGGCCCGCGCAGTCCAAGCCACATGTTGGGAAGCGCCGACTCGCGATGCCCGGCGCGCAGGCGCTTGTACCGGTCGATCGCCGACACGGCCTTTGCGCCTAGGGGGACGCTACGCTCGCGACGCCCCTTACCCACGACGTATGCGACATTGCGATCGAGGTCCACGTCGTCAACGTTGAGGCTGACCAACTCGGCGGCGCGCATGCCCGTATCGATGAGACACCGGATCATTGCGGTGTCGCGCCGTTGCGCGAACGTCCGCCCCTGACAGGCTTTGAGCAAGCGCTGCATGTTCCCCACGGTCAACACCGTTGGCGGCCGCACCGGCACCTTGGGCGGACGCATCTTCGCCATCGGCGAAACTGCCAACTCCTCTTCGTCAACCAACCATCCGAATAGCCTCTGCAATGCCCTGAAGCGGTTCGCCGCCGTCGAATGGCTGTGCAGTTCGAGCAGATGCGCGATGAACGCTGTCACGTGCTCGCGCTCTACCAACGCGGGGGCGGACGGGTAGCCGCGCGCGGCGCAGAACGCCCCGAACTGCTTCACCGCGTCCCCGTACGCCTTCAGCGTACCCGGCGCCCTGCCCTCCGCGCGGAGGGCGCGCTCGAAGCTGGCCCAGCAGTCCTCCAGCGATGCATGGCAGTCGATACGGGGGCGTCTCGTGGTGGCCATGGACAGACGATATTATCAGCTGAGAGAGCGCTGCACCACCCAGCATTATTGACGGATCGGTGGTTATCGCCTGAGATTGAACTTGGCATTGCGTCGCTAGCCGTCACACCCCTCAGCGGATATACATGAAATTGCGTTTCAGCATGTCGAGGTTGTCAACCGCGAGAGCCGTTCCGCGCACGGCGCACGAGTCCGGCTCGTTGGCGACTCGCACCGAGCAGCCGGCCACTCCGGAGAGGTGACGCGCCAGCCCCTCCAGGCGCGCGCCGCCGCCGCTGAGGATCAACCCGGTCCCCTTTGCATCCGCACGCAAACCCGCCGGGGTCTCATCCAACACCTCGGTGAGCGCTTCGTCAAGCGAACGAAGATGGTCGGCGACCAGCGTGGTCAGCTCATGCGATGACACCAGCACCCCACCGACCTCGCCGGTGCGCTCCTCGTGGCTCGCCGCCACCAGCAGGCGCGCGGCCGACTGCGCCTCCGAGCGGCCCAGCGCCACGCCGTGCACCGCATGCACATGTTCCGTGAGGAGGTCGAACAGGTCATCCGACCCAGTCGGCAGCGACCGGCCGGCCACAGTCCCCTCCAGCGACGTGACGGCCAGGTCTGTCTTACCCGCGCCGATGTCGATGACGAGGCTGGCCCGGGGCGACGTGACCACCACTCCAGCTCCGACGGCAGCAGCGATGGCGGCATCGAGCAGATAGACGGTCCGCGCCCCGGCCCGCGCCGCGGCCTCGAGCACGACGCGGCGGTCGTCGCCGCTCATCCCCGACCGCACCGCGATGACAACGTCCGGCTTGAAGATGCGCTGCCTGCCCACAGCACGGTTGAGCGCATGGGTCACCAGCGCGGTGAGCGCGCGCCCATCCACGATGTCGCCACCGCGCAGCGGCCGGCGCACCTCAAGCGTGTGGTCCTCGGCGGCGGCCTCCAGCGCCGCCAACCCGAACAGGCTGAGGTTGGTATCACCCTCGCGCATCGCCACCACCGTCGGTTCCACGACAAGGGTGCCCTCACCGCGCGTGATCACCCGCGTGGTCGCTGTGCCCAGGTCCACCCCGAGCTTCTTGCCAAGCAACGCCTCGCCTCAGTCGCCGACGACGCCGCTGAGGTCGCGCAGGGCGGGGTCACTGTCGCCACCCTCTGAGATGCGCTCCACATCGGCTCCGAGGCCGCGCAGCTTCTCTTCGAGCGATTCGTAGCCGCGGTCGAGGTGATAGACGGAGTCGAGATGGCTGGTGCCCTCTGCGCACAGCGCCGCGATGACCAGTGCGGCACCGGAGCGGATGTCCGGCACGGTCGCGCGAGTGCCGCGCAACGCCGCAGGCCCCTCGATGATCGCGCTGCGGCCCTCCACACTGATCCGCGCCCCGAAGTCCACCAATGCAGGCACGTGGCGAAAGCGGTTCTCGTACAGGGCCTCGCTGACGATGCTCGTCCCCGTCGCCTGAGTCATCAACGCGCAGTACTGTGGCTGGACGTCCGTCGCGAAGCCGGGATGCGGCCACGTGGTGACGTCGACCGCGTGCAGCGGAGCACTGCGCACGCGCACGTGGCTGGCGCCCTCGACCACCTCGGCACCGGCGCTGCGCAACTTGTTGATCAACCAGCGCACGTCACTGGGGCGCATGCGGTCGATGGTCACGTCGCCGCCGGTCGCGGCCGCCGCGATCATGTAGGTGCCCGCCTCGATGTAGTCGGTGGTCACGTGGTGGGTGGTGCCGTGGAGCAGCCCGCTCTGCCCCTCGATGACGATCAACTCGCTGCCCGCGCCTGCGATGTGCGCGCCCATCCCCACCAGGCAGCGCACCAGGTCGAAGACATGCGGTTCGCGCGCCGCGTTGGAGATGACGGTGATCCCCTCGGCGAGCACGGCGGCCATGATCAGGTTCTCGGTGCCGGTCACGGTGGGGATGTCGAGGTCGATGCGGGCGCCGCGCAGGCGGGTCGCGTGCGCCGCATACATGTCGGGCCGCTCCTCCACCTGCGCGCCCATGAGGCGCAGGCCCTCGAGGTGCTGCTCCACCCGGCGCATGCCGATGTCGTCCCCACCTGGCTTGGCGATGGCCGCGTCCCCGGTGCGCGCGATCAGCGCCCCGAAGAGGAGGAAGGATCCCCTCATACGCCGGGTCAGGTCGGCGCCCACCTCGATCGAGCGCAGCGCCCGAGCCTGCAGGCGCCAGGAGGACGAGGAGAGCCGCTCGACGTCGACACCGAGGTGCTGGAGCATCAGCGCCATCGCCCCGATGTCCTCGATGTCGGGCACGTTGCGCAACTCGACGACCTGGTCGGTCAGCAGGGACGCAGCCATCACCGGTAGGGCCGCGTTCTTGCTTCCCGAGATCGAGACTGTGCCGAGCAGGGGGCGGGGCCCGGAGATGCGCAGAAGGTCCATCAGCGACGTAAACGTATCCCACAGGGCCTCGGTTCTGCGATTTGAGACAGACCTCGGACCGATCGGCGACACTGACACCTGATCTGAACGCCACGGAGAGCATGAGACATGGCGACAGCGACTGCCACCTCACTGGGACAAATCGAGAGCCTGCTCGGCGAAGAGGCGGGCACACTCCTCCATCACCGCTGCACGACGGTGCCCAAGAAGTTGCTTCACCTGCCCGGGCCGGGATTCGTCGACCGGGTGGTGGCGGGAAGCGACCGTAACGTCCGCGTGCTGCGCAGCCTGGAGACCCTCTTCGATCACGGCCGCCTCGCCGGCACCGGCTACCTCTCGATCCTCCCCGTCGACCAGGGCATCGAGCACTCCGCAGGCGCGTCCTTCGCGGCCAACCCCGCCTACTTCGACGGCGAGAGCATCGTCGAGCTGGCGGTGGAGGGTGGCTGCAACGCCGTCGCCTCGACGTTCGGAGTGCTCGGATCGGTGGCACGGCGCTGGGCACACCGCATCCCCTTCATCGTCAAGCTCAACCACAACGAGCTGCTCACCTACCCCAACCGCTTCGACCAGGTGATGTTCGGCAACGTCCAGCAGGCGTGGGAGATGGGCGCAGTGGCCGTGGGAGCCACGGTCTATTTCGGCTCCGAGGAGTCGACCCGCCAGATCCAGGAGGTGTCCGAGGCGTTCCACGAGGCGCACGAGCTGGGCATGGCGACAGTCCTCTGGTGCTACATGCGCAACAACGCCTTCAAGAAGGACGGCGTCGACTACCACACGGCAGCCGACCTCACCGGCCAGGCCAACCACCTTGGGGTGACCATCCAGGCCGACATCATCAAGCAGAAGCTGCCCACCGACAACGGCGGCTTCACCGCGCTCAACTTCGGCAAGACGACCGCGGCCGTCTACGACAAGCTGAGCAGCCCCAACCCCATCGACATGACGCGGTACCAGCTGCTCAATTGCTTCTCGGGACGCTCGTCCCTGATCAACAGCGGCGGAGAGTCGCGTGGCGCCGGTGACCTTGCCGAGGTGGTCCGCACGGCGGTCATCAACAAGCGAGCCGGCGGGACCGGGCTGATCACCGGGCGCAAGGCGTTCCAGCGACCCACCGTCGAGGGGATCGCTCTTCTCAACGCGGTGCAGGACGTGTACCTCAACGACGAGGTCACCGTGGCATGACCGACCTCACCCAACCGGGCGAGGGGGACAGCGCGATGGCCGAGACAGTCGCCGACGACGACGACGAGCCGGTGCGCACCAACAGCCGCTCGCGCCCGGACAACGCGATTCTCCTTCTCGCCGCGGTGCTGGTCGTGGTCGTCGCCCAGCTTGTGATGACCTGGCTCGTGCTCGGCGCCACGACGCAGGTGCGCGACCAGTCCACTGCGGCCAACGCGTTGCAGAAATGCATCATCCATGCGCAGCTCAACGAGAACAGCACCACCGATCCCAGTGGCGCGACCTACAAGGCGGCGGTCAACGCCTGCGTGACCAAGTGACCGCAACCTGAGACCTCGTCGCGGCCGCCCTCACACGCGCCGCAGCTCCTGGCGGGCGATCGACTGCAGGTGCACCTCGTCGGGACCGTCGAGGATGCGCAGCGCCCTCGCCCACGCGTACATCCTGGCCAGCGGCAGGTCGTTGCTCACCCCGGCACCGCCATGCACCTGGATGGCCCGGTCGATGATGTCGCAGGCCACCTGCGGCGCGGCCACCTTGATGGCCGCGATCTCGGTCCGCGCCGCCTTGGTGCCCTGCGTGTCCATCAGCCACGCCGCCTTGTGGCAGAGCAGGCGCACCTGCTCCAGCTCGACGCGCGACCGCGCAATCGCCTGCTGCACGACGCCCTGTTCGGCCAGCAGCTTGCCGAACGCCGTGCGGGTGCGGGCGCGATCACACATGAGCGCAAGCGCCCTCTCGGCGGTGCCGATCACGCGCATGCAGTGATGGATGCGCCCGGGGCCGAGGCGCGCCTGGGCGATGGCGAAAGCGGCGCCCAGCTCCCCGATGAGGTTGGCCGCCGGCACCCGTACCTCGTCGAACAGCACCTCGCTGTGGCCGCCGGGGTCGTCGTAACCGAACACCTGCAGCTGGCGCACCACCTCGACCCCGGGCGCGTCCATGGGCACAAGCACGAAGGAGTGGCGCCGGTGCGGGTCGGCGTCGGGATCACTGAGCCCCATCAAGAGCGACACGCGCGTCAGCGGATGCGCGGCACCGCTGGTCCACCACTTGCGCCCGGTGATGACCAGCTCGTCGCCATCCTGCTCGATGCGGCAGCTGATGTTGGTGGGGTCGCTGCTGGCAACGTCCGGCTCGGTCATGGCCACGCACGAGCGGATCTCGCCGGCCAATAGCGGCCTCAGCCACCTCTCCTGCTGCTCGGGCGTGCCGAAGAGGGTGAGCACCTCCATATTGCCCGTGTCCGGCGCCGAGCAGTTGACCGCCTCGGGGGCGATGAGGCTGTGACCGGTGATCTCGGCCAGCGGCGCGTACTCCAGGTTGGTCAGCCCGGCGCCGAATCGTGGGTCGGGCATGAACAGGTTCCAGAGCCCGCGCGAGCGCGCCTCGCGCTTGAGCTCCTCCATCACCGCCGGGATGTGGTGCGGCACCGTGGCCGCGGAGAACTCCGCGAAATACGGCTCCTCCGCGGGCAACACGTGCGTGCGCATGAAATCCCACAGCTGCTCACGCAACTCGAGGACACGCGGTGAGTAGGCGAAATCCATCAGGCTCCTCCCGAGAGTCCGGCGAGCCCCGAGGCACCCGCCCTGTCCAACGCGCGTTCGACGATCAGCGGCACCGCCGGTCCCATCGTCTCGAACCCCTCACCGACCGTCATCCCGAGCAGGAAGCGAGCGTGGATGCCCTCGGCGATGATCGCCAGCTTGTAGTGACCGAGTGCGACATACCACTCCAGGTTACTGAGGTCGCGAGGGCTGCGCGCCGCGTAGGCGTCAATCATCGCCTCACGCGATGGAAATCCCTCGGCCAGCGACGCGCGCGTGCCGGGAAGGGCTGACGCCGCAGGGTCGGACGGGTCGCTGACCCAGTACACCACGAGAAGGCCGAGGTCGCAGAGCGGGTCGCCGACAGTGCTCATCTCCCAGTCCACGACAGCGGCGACGCGGTGGGGGTCGTCGCGCGCGTAGATGACATTGTCGAAGCGGTAGTCGCCGTGCACGATCCCGGGTGCGGACGGCACCGGCACAGCGGCGAGCAGGCGGCTGTGCAGGTCCTCGATGGCCGGCAGCTCACGCGTCTTCGACGCCTCCCACTGCTGCCACCAACGGCGCACCTGTCGCTCCAGGAATCCCTCGGGACGGCCGAACGTCCCCAGGCCAACATCCTCAGGAAGCACGGCATGCAGCTCGAGCAGCGTGTCGACCAGAGCGTCCGCCATGGCGCGACACGTCGTCTCAGTGGCCGGCCACTCGTCCGGGAGGCGGTCGCGCACCACGTGGCCGTCGACGAAGTCCATGACGTAGAAGGGCTCACCGATCACGGTCGCGTCCTCGCAGAGCACCACGGTGCGGGGCACCGGGATCGCGGTCGTCTGCAGAGCGCTGATCACGCGCCACTCGCGCACCATGTCGTGCGCGGTGGGCAGGACGTGCGCCAGCGGCGGTCGCCGCACCACCCAGTGATGCGCCCCATCATCGACGGTGTAGGTGAGGTTGGAACGGCCGCCCGCGATGACGCTTCCGCGCAGCGGCCCGGCCGGGGCGATACCGTGCGACTCCAGGAACGACGCGAGCGCGGTGAGGTCGAGGCCGGGCAGGCTGTCCATCGCGGTGGAAGCCTACCGGCTCCGCGGCGGCGCGCAGTCGACCCGCCGACGCGGGCTACACTCGCCACGGCTGTGTCGAAACGGAGCGAGAGGTGACAGATGGCGAGCGATGACGGCGGCGGCACCAAGGACAGCCCCTGGCAGCTGACCACGCCCAGCGGGTCCTCGTCCTACGAGATGTACCGCGACGCCACCCTCGATCCGCCGGCGCTGGTCTGCCAGGTGGGCACGACACAGCTGCGCTACCACCTGAGCTGCATCGACGACCTCCATACCTGGCTGAAGGCCCAGGGCGACTGGGTGCCGCTGGGCAGCGCCGATGAGCAGAAGCCCGCGGCTGAGGGCACCGTGGAGGCCTGGGGGCGCTCCCCGGACAACCCCGTGGGCAGCTGGTACGGCCTCAAGAAGGGGCTGCGCGGGCGCTTCGGCATGTACCTGCCCCCGCTGATGGAACGGCTCGGCCTCGCCGAGGTGGAGCACAACCCGCGCAACAACCGGATGCGCGCCATCCGAGACGCGCGCGTGAGAGCGGGGTGGCGCACCCGAGGCGAACGGTCAGTCGCCGCGTCGATCCCGGCGATGGCCGCGGCGGATCTCGGCGATGCGGAGGCGGAAGATGGCGCGCTCCAACTGGGCGGCGGCGGCGGCGTCGCCCGTGTCCTGGGCCAGGGCCTCCTGCGCCGATCGGCGAGCCTCCTCGGCGCGCGCCTCATCGATGTCGGCGGCGCGCTCGGCGACGTCGGCGAGGATGACCACGCGATCGGGCAGCACCTCGACGAATCCGCCGGCGACGAACAGGAACTCGTCATGACCGTCGTTGCGCACCAGCACCTCCCCCGTCCTCAAGGGAGTGAGCAGCGGGATGTGCTCGGGGAGCACACCGAGCTCGCCGGCCAGCCCCGGGAGGCGGACGAAGTCAGCCTCCTCGCTGAGAAGGCTGCCCTCCGCGGTGACCAGCTCGACATGCAGCTTGGGCACTAGCTGGTCTTCTCGGTCTCGTCGGTGGCGCCGGCCGCGGCGCCATCCTCAGCGGATGCCGCGGTCGCCTCGGCCGGCGCGTCACCGGCGGCAGATGACTCGGGCGCCTCTGCGGCGGTCGCCTCGGCCGGCGCGTCACCGGCGGCAGATGACTCGGGCGCCTCTGCGGCGGTCGCTTCGTCCGGCGCGTCCTTGGCGTCGCCCGGGGCGG
>PLWW01000122.1 GCA_003153125.1 Candidatus Dormiibacterota bacterium
CGTCGCCTCACTCCACCGCAACTGTGGGCGGTGGGCCGCGGCCCCAGAGCCGAATCGGTTGTGGCGCCCGGGGGTCACCGTGTGAGGAATGCCCCGCCCGCCGCGACCCGGGCACCCTAACACAGCGGCCCCGGGCGGAGGCAGCCGTCGCATGGCCCGTGACCGCCGCTCTGAGCAGATCCGGTCAGGTCGAGGTGGTGGCGCCGACCTGGCAGGACGCGGGAGGTGCGTTCACGATCACGGGCACGTCGAGGGTCAGTGCCCCACCGGCCTGCGGCCAGAGGAGCTGTCGCGATCCTCCGCCGATGATGCGGCCCGCCGCGTTGGAACAGGATGCGAAGAGGTCGACCTGCTCGTTGCGGAGGAGGTCGGGGCCGGCGACGCTGATCGATACGTCCCACTGCCCGTGGCCGCTGCACCCCCTGGTGCAGGTGTGCCCGGTCGTCGTGGCCGTGGGCTGCGCCCCCGGGAGCGGTCCCCACCTGCCCGGCGAGATGGTCGCGGTGACACCGTCCGCGGTGTTGCACGGGAAGTCGGTGCACTGGTAGGAGGTCACCACCAGGCTCTCCCCGGGCGAGAGGCTGATCGCGGGCGAGTCCAGTGACGTGAGCGCATGGCCGCGCTTGGTGAGGGTGAAATGCACCACCGCCCCGCTGACACCGGTGCGGCCGGCGGCGTTGTGAATGATCGCGACCGGGACCGCGATGAGCTGCCAGGTGCCGATACCCGTGGACGTGACGTCGATGCGCAGGACGTCGGGAAGTGGTGACGCGGTCGGGCTCGGCGACGGGGTTGGGGTGGCGCTGGGGCGCACCGTCGGCGGCGTCGTGCTCCCGCAGCCGCCCACCACGACAGCCGCGCAGACGGCGAGCAGTGGACGTCGCACCGCTCCATGGTATGGGCGGTCTGATCCGCGGAGATCACTTTGGCGCTCGCTGAGGCCCGGAGTCGGCGCCTACAATCGCGCCGAACCATCGCGACCTTGGGAGTGCACTACGTGGACGAGAAGATCATCGGCACCACGATGCCGGTCCTCGAGCTGACGCTCAACCCCGGTGAGGCGATCTTCGCGGAGTCGGGTGAGCTGTCCTGGATGACCTCAAGCATCCAGATGACCACGTCGACGCAGTACGGCGGAGGTGGCGGTCTGGGCGGGGTGTTCAAGCGCGCCGTGGGCGGAGGATCGCTGTTCATGACTGAGTACGCCGCACAGGGGGCCCCGGGCATGGTCGCCTTCGCGGCGCGGCTCCCCGGGCAGATCTTCCCACTCGACGTCAAGCCCGAGCCGGGCATGCAGTTCATGGGTCACCGCCACGTGTTCGTCGCCGGGACGCACGGTGTGCTCGTCTCGGTCGGCTTCCAGCAGAAGCTCGGCGCCGGCGCATTCGGCGGTGACGGCTTCCGTCTCCAGAAGATCGCCGGCCAGGGCCGGGTGTGGTGCGAATTGAGCGGCGAGATCGTCACNNCTGTTCCAGGACACGGTCCAGTTCAACATCACGACCGTCAAGGGCATCAAGAACAAGGTCTTCGGAGGCGACGGCATCTTCCTGGCCCAGCTGATCGGCCCAGGACGCGTCTGGTTGCAATCCCTGCCCCTGTCGCGTCTCGCCCACGCGCTTGGCGAGTACACGGTCGTGCAGGGCGCCGAGGCCGGTGCGGCGGCCGGGGTGGTCGGAGGCCTGTTCAGGAATATCGGCGGCTGACCGGGATCGAGCGCGACCCTCTACGCGCGCGCCGGGGCGGAGAACTCGCTGCGCACGAAGAGCGCGTGGACGCGCAGCCCCCGCGCCTCGATCGCCTCGCGGCCGCCCTCCTGGCGGTCAACGACGGCGAGGACTTCGACGACCTCCACGTGCAGGTCGCGGAGCGCGTCAACAGCCTGGAGGAGCGACCCCCCGGTGGTGATCACGTCGTCGACCACCATGACACGGTCGGCGGCACGGAGCGGCGGCCCCTCGATGAGCGAGGCTGTGCCGTGCTCCTTGGACTGCTTGCGCACGATGAACGCGCGGAGAGGGGCGGCTTCGCCGGACAGCGCCGCGACGCCGGCCACGATGGGATCCGCGCCGAGGGTGAGGCCACCGATGGCGTCGATACGCAGCTCGCGGCAGCGCTCGAGGATCAGGCGCGATACCAGGTGGAGACCGCGCCCCTCGAGGGTCACCTGCTTGCCGTTGAAATAGAAGTCGCTGCGTCGCCCACTGGTCAGCACGAAGTCGCCGAATGTGAAGGCGCGGTCGGCGAGGAGGTCGTGCAACTCCCGGCGCATGGCGTCGAGCGAGTCAGTCATGACGGTCCATGCCTCAGGCGCTCCGCGCGACGTCTTCGGCCGGCGGTGCCTGCAGACGCATCGCCTCCGTCCACCGCAACACCGGGTGGCGCGCCGCACCGACCTCGTCGACGCGTTCGACGGGCGTGTTGTGTGGTGCGGCCTGGACGAAGGCGAGGTCGTGCTCGGCCTCGGCCACGATCGCCGCGCAGACGTCGGCGAGCAGGTCGAGGCTCTGCCGCGACTCCGTCTCGGTCGGCTCGAACATCATCGCCTCGGGGACCGTCAAGGGGAAATAGACGGTGGGCGCGTAGATGCCGTAGTCCAGCAGGCGCTTGGCCACGTCCATGGCGCGCAGGCCCTCCACGCGACCGCCGCGGGTGGTGCAGACGAACTCGTGCATCGACGGGGAGTCCACAGCCGGCGGGAAGAGAGGATGCAGGCGCGCCTGCAGGTAGCGGGCGTTGAGGACCGCGTCCCTGGCGACCCCGGCGATGGTGTCGCCATACGCGGATATGTACGCAAAGGCGCGCACCAGCATGCCAAAGTTGCCGTAGTACGAGCGCACCTTGCCGATGCTCTGGGGGCGGTCGTCATCGAGCCGGAATTGCTCACCGTCCGCGCTGCGCTCGACTGTGGGAGTGGGCAGGAACGGCACCAGCCGCTCGGCGACGCCGACCGGGCCTGCGCCCGGCCCACCCCCGCCGTGCGGGGTCGAGAACGTCTTGTGCAGGTTGAGGTGAACCACGTCGAAGCCCATGTCGCCGGGCCGCGCCATTCCCACCAGCGCGTTGAGGTTGGCGCCGTCGTAGTAGAGAAGCGCGCCGGCCTCGTGAGCGAGGCGGGCGATCTCGAGGATGTCTTTCTCGAACACGCCCAGGGTATTGGGATTGGTCATCATCACCGCCGCCACCGTGCCCTCCAGCCGTGCCGCGAAGTCGCCGACATCGACGGTGCCGTCAGCGTTGCTGCGCACGGTGACGACCTCGAGTCCGCACGCGGCCGCGGATGCCGGGTTGGTGCCGTGGGCGCTGTCCGGGATCAGGACGCGCGTGCGCTGCGTGTCGCCCCGAGCCGCGTGGTAGGCCTGGATCATGCGCAGGCCCGTCCACTCACCGTGGGCCCCGGCGGCCGGCTGCAACGACATGCGCGCCATGCCCGTGATCGACGCCAGCATCTGCTCGAGGCGCCACATCAACTCGAGGGCACCCTGCGCGTCGGCCTCGTCCTGGTACGGGTGAAGATCGGCGAAGCCGGTGAGCCCGGCGAGCCGCTCGTCGACCACCGGGTTGTACTTCATCGTGCAACTGCCCAGCGGATAGGTGCCGTGGTGGAGATTGTGGTTGCGCCGCGCCAGCCGGCCCACGTGCCGGGCCAGCACAGGCTCGGGCACGGCGGGAACCGCGGGCGGTTCGCTGCGCAGGTACGAGGCGGGCACGAGCACGTCCAGCGCTGTGGCGGGCACCCCGGCCGATGTGACCCGCGGCCCGCCGGTGCGGTCGTCGCTCAACTCGAACACCAGTGCCTCCGCGCCAGCCCAGGCGGCTTCGACGGAGTGGTCGGCGGGCGTCGTCGTCATGCCGCCACCCGGCTGCGAACCGGGGGCAGCGCCGCCACGTCCAGCGCCTCGAGCGCCCCGACGTAACGATTGATCGCCGCTGGAGAGGTCATCTCCGTGCAGCAGACAAGCAACTGGTCGGCCCGCTCGGCATCGACCCGCCCCAAGGCGAGCCCGGCGACGATGCCCTTCTCGCGCATCGCCGATACCACAGCTGCCGCATCGCCCGGGCAGCGGAGGACGAACTCCCACAGGAAGGGCTGCTCGGTCGCGAGCGAGAAACCCCTGACTGCACTGAGTCTTTCGGCGAGGTGATGAGTCCTCTGGGCACTCACCGTGGCGACCTCGCGCATGCCCCCCGCCCCCATGTGCGCCATGTACACGGTGGCGGCGAGCGCGATCAGCGCGTGGTTGGTGCAGATGTTCGAGGTGGCGTGCTCCCGACGAATGTGCTGCTCACGGGTTTGCAGGGTCAGCGTGTAGGCGCGCCTGCCGGCGTGGTCGGTGGTGATCCCGACAAGTCGCCCGGGCATGCGCCGCACAAGCGACTGCCGCACCGACATATAGCCGACGTGTGGTCCGCCGAAGGACGCCGGCACGCCGAGCGGCTGGGCATCGCCGACGCACACATCGAAGCCCGCGTCGCCGGGTGGAACAAGCACCGCGCACGCCAGCGGGTCGGCACTGCACAGTGCCAGGGCCCCGACCGCGTGGGCCGCCTCGGCCAGGTCGCCAAGTGTCTCGAGGGTGCCGAAGAACGTCGGCTGCTGGACCAGGAGCCCGGCGTGTCGTTCGTCGATCGCGGTGCGCACGCTCGCCGCGTCGGTGAGGTCGTCGCGCGGCGCGATGACGTCGACCGACACCGCCCGCCCGGCGGCGAAGGTGCGCAGGACGCGCAACGTCTCGGGGTGAACCGCGCCACTCACCGCGATGCGGTCGCGCCCGGTGGCCTGGACGGCGAGCATCATCGCCTCCGCGGCCGCCGTCGCCCCGTCGTAGAGGGAGGCGTTGGCGACGTCCAGCCCCGTCAGCGCGCAGATCATCGACTGGAACTCGAAGATGGTCTGCAGGGTGCCCTGCGACGCCTCGGCCTGGTAGGGGGTGTATGCCGTGTAGAACTCCGGCCGCCCGATGGTGCCGCCCACGATGGCGGGGATGAAGCGCCGGTACACGCCGGCCCCGAGGAAGTTGTCCAGGCCGCTGAGAGGGCGGTTGCGCCCCGCGAGGCCCTCCACCTCGGCAACGAGGTCCTGCTCGCCGAGTGGTGCAGGGAGGTCGATCACGGGGTCGCGCAGCGAGGCCGGTATGGTGGCGAACAGGTCGGCGATGGTAGAGGCGCCGACGACATCAAGCATGGCCCTCCGATCAGCGTCGCGATTGGGGAGATAGGCCATGCTCACAAGTATGAAGAGCGGCCCCGCAGTCACGTTGCACGGTGCCACTCATGCGGTCGACGCGTCCGCCGCTCAGGGGCCGGAGAATTCCCGGCAGAGGGTAAACTGACACCGTGGCAACCAAGCGACCGACTGTGAGCATCGATGACGTCATCGCGGCCATCGAGACCGCTCGAGACAAGGTGATGAGTGACGAGGTCAAGAGCCTGGTCAAGCTCGGCCTGCCCAAGAACGTCGCCAACAAGATGGTGGCGGAGCGCTACCGGCAGCGCAACGAAGGTGAGGAGGGCGAGGGTGAGGCTCCGGGAGCCTGGCCCGACATGTCCTAGGGCCGCGGAGCGGCCGCGCGACTGCGGCCGCGAATCAGCCACCCCACCACGATGGCGATGACCACGACGGCGAGGATGATCGCCACGATCTCGATCGGACCCGAGATGCGGGAGTAGTTGGCGCCGATCGCGTACCCGCCGGCGGCGAGCGCGATGCACCACGGCAGCGCGCCGATGAACGTCAGCACGGTGAAACGCGAGAGGTCGACACGGGCCAGTCCCGCGGGGAATGAGATGTACGTGCGCACCACGGGGAGGACGCGCCCGATGAGCACCGCGGTCAGGCCATAGCGCTCGAACCAGCGGTCGGCGAGGTCGAGGTGACCCTCGCGGATTCCGATGCGCCGGCCCGGACCGAGCAGCAGAAGGCGCCCGAAGCGCGCCGCCAGGGCGTACGCGACCAACGAGCCCGCGACGTTGCCGAGCGTCCCCGCCAGGATGGCGCCGGGGAGGTTGATGTGACCCTGCGCTGCCAGGAAACCCGCGAAGGGCATGATCACCTCGCTCGGGAATGGCACGCCGCAACTCTCCGCCGCCATGAGCACGAAGACCAGCACGATGCCGCCGGAGGTGACCCAGTGGGTGATGAAGCTGCTCATTGCCGCGCATTCTGGGGGGCGGGCACCCGTTCGCGTCTCGCGCTTTCTGTAGGCTGCCGGCGATGACGAGGCCATCCCGACTCGAGGCATGGCCACGTGCTTTCGATCCACGCATCGAGCTGGACTGGGGCGACCCCGTGGTCAGCCGTCGCCTTCTTCGCGAGCACCTCGACCAGGATCACGACGGTGCCAGCAGGCGTGTCAGCGTGATTGACGGGCACGTGCGCCGCTTGCTCCGACTGCTCCCCAGGCCTCCGGCCGACCTCCTCGACGCCGCCTGTGGACCCGGGCTGTACAGCGTTCGCCTGGCCAACGCCGGTTTCCGCGTCACGGCCCTCGACATCGGCCCCGCGGTGGTCGCCCATGCGCGCCGTCTCGCGCGTAACGCGGACGTGTCCGACCGGGTGCACACCCGGGTGGCCGACCTCCGCACTTTCGATGACCGCGATGCCTTCGACGGTGCCGTGCTCATCTACCACGTACTCGAGGCCTTCCCTCGGCGCACCCAGCGGTCGGTGCTGCGCCGACTGGCCCGCTCACTGCGCGCCTCAGCACCGCTGCTCGTGGAGATGCGCCTCCGCCCGGACCAGCCCGAGGGGCGGATCAGCAGCTGGGATGTCGCCCCCCGATCGCTGCTGTCTGATCGTCGCCACCTGCTCCTCGTCGAGACCGTGCACGACCGGGCCCGCAACACCTACGTCCTGCGCGAGACCGCGGTGTTCGATGACGGCACCGCCGCGGTCCAGCAGACCAGCAGCGCGCTCACCCGGTTCGACGACATTCGACCGCTGTTTGCACGGGCCGGGATGCGCGTCGACGCGATCCACGACGGCTGGACCCGTTCTCGCGGCTCGTCACTCAGCGAGTCCGTGCTGGTCGTCGCGCGACGGGCGGAGAAGGGTCTGCCCTGACGGCGGCGCGCCGCGTTCGAAGCGATGCACGGACTTCCCCCGGGGTCGCGCCCAACGCGAGATGACCGGACCTACAGCTCGCGGCGCGGGTCGGCCTGCCAACAGAGGCGCACACCGACCACGGTGACGAGGCCGGCAGCGAGGCTCAGGATCAGCGCGAACAGCGGCCACCCAAGCGGCGCCGCGGTCGGGATCGCGCCCTCGGTGACCGGGGTCACGACCGGGACCGGGCCGAGGATCGCCGGCTGGGATGGTGCGGCTGTCNNGGCTGTCCGATGCACTCCTGCGGCGACAGGGAACCGCTGCGGCGCAGGCGGCGACGCCGTCGCCGAGGGCCCCGGCACCGTGGTGACGGTCGCGTCACCCGACCCACCGCCGGGAGTGCCTGGGGACGCAGGCACAGGCGCGGCCCGCGCGTCGACGGCCTCCGTCCACGGGGCGGCGCAGCGCGAGCGCACCCGCACATTCTGCGACGCAGACGAACAGCTCACCTCGTCGTCGCCGTCGTGGTCGCCGCCGTTCGGTCGCGCCGTCCCGTCGGACAAAGGGTCGACACTGTGAAAGCGCATCGCGAACAGGTCCGTTGTGTCTGGTGAGACGAGCCGCGCGCGGTAGCGCACCGTGACGTCGTGGTCCGGTGCGGCATCGTGGCAGACGGTGCCGACAACGGCGCTGACCTGGTACCCCGCGGCGGCCGCGGGATTGCCGGTGGGCGACCACCCCGTCGCGTTGGCGCCGAAACTCACGGCCGCATCCGGAAGGTGAAGAACCAGGGTCGGCGGCGGAGCAGAGTGGTTGTCCCCGCAGCGCAGCGAGATCGTGGCGACCACGTCGGTCACCGCCACCGTGGCGGCTCGGTGCTTCGACGGCATGCTCAGCGACCAACCGGCAGAGATGACGTCGCCGCGCTCGACGCGGAGGCCGGCCATGTGACCGCCGACGTCGACCAGCGCGCCCGCAGCGGTGGAGGCGCGGCCCTCAACGACCGAGGACGGCAGTGCCAGCGCAGCCGCCGCAAGCGCTGTCGCGGTGCAGGCCAGCAGGCCGCAGCGTGACGAGAGCGACCTCGTCACGACGGCAGCCACGACCACCTCTACGTCACCTGGCGACAGAACCCATTCCCTCTCACTCCCTGTATCGAAGCATACCAGCCGATCGCGTCAAATACCCAGCACCCTGTCCACTCCCGGGCGCTCCGCCGTCCAGCGCCGGCGACAGCCGCGGGCCGGGCGCGAGGCCGGCCTCGGCTGCGCAGGCACAGGCCCCGCAACGGTGGTCGCCGGGGCCTACCATTCATCGCCTCAGCGACCCTGACGGGAGCTCAAGTGAATGACGACGCCTGCCCCTGACCGCATCCGGACGGTCGCAGTCGTGGGCCACAGCCATGACGGCAAGACGACCCTCTGCGAGGCGCTGCTCCACGTCGCCGGGGCGACGCCGCGAATGGGCGCCACTGACCTGGGAACCTCCATCCTCGACCACGAGCCCGAGGAGCAGCGACGTTCGATGAGCATCTCCGCCGCGCTCGCCCATCTCGACTGGGACGGTTACCGCGTCAACCTCATCGACGTGCCGGGGTTCCAGGACTTCGCCGGCGAGCTGGCCGCGGCGCTGACCGCTGCCGACGCCGTCGTCCTGGTCGTGAGCGCCACGGGCAGCGTGGCGGTGGGCGCGGAGCTGGCCTGGGGGATGGTGGGGGCGCGTGGCCTGCCCACGCTCATCGTGATCAACAAGATGGATAAGGAGAACGCCGCCTACGAGGCCACCGTTGACGCGCTCCGCGAGGCCTTCGATCGCAAGCCGGTGGCCGTCGCCGTGCCCATCGGCAGCGCCGGCGACTTCACCGGCTACGTCGACCTCGTCAACGACAGTGCCCACCGCTTCGAGGCAGGCGGCCGGGCGCCCGAGACGGCCCTCCCCGAGCCGATGCGTGTGGAGGTGGAGCGCGCCCACGGCGCCCTCGTCGACGCCGCGGCTGAGACCGACGACACGCTCATCGAGAAGTACCTCGGCGGCACTGAGCTGACCGACGACGAGGTGCGCGGAGCTCTCCACAACGCAACCCTGCGCGGTACGCTCGTGCCGATCGTCTGCTCGGCGGCTGCCGACGAGCGCGGCGCCGCGCTCGTCCTCGACTCCATCGTCCGCTACCTGCCCGGACCCCTGGAGCAGGTGCACCGCGGCCAGGACTCAGGTGGCCAAGACGTGGAGATCGCGTGCGACCCTGACGGACCGCTGGTCGCGCACGTGTTCAAGACGATCGTGGACAGTTTCGGCAAGGTGACGTACTTCAAGGTCCTGCGCGGCACCATGCGCGGCGACACCCACCCGTTCGACGTTCAGCAGGGGCTGGAGGAGCGCTTCGCGCAGCTGGCCAGGCCCATGGGCAAGAGCCTCGTCAATACCAGCGAGGTGGGGGCGGGCGATATCGGCGTGGTCACCAAGCTCGCCCACGCCCGCACCGGCGACGCGCTCGGCGTGCGCGGACAGGTGCTGACGCTGCCGCCCATCGACATCCCCGCACCGTCGTACCGGGCGGCGATCAGTGCCAGGAGCAAGGGCGACGAGGACAAGATCATGTCGTCGCTGGCGCGCCTCGCCGAGGAGGACCCGGCCTTCTCCGTCGACCGCGATCCGTCGACGGGAGAGGTGCTCGTGCACGGCCTCGGCGACGTCCACCTCGACGTCGCGCTCGAGCGCATCAAGCGCAAGTTCGGGGTTGACGCGGTACTGACCCCGCCCCGCATCGCCTACCGGGAGACCATCAGCGGCAGCGCCCGGGTGGCCCACAAGTACAAGAAGCAGAGCGGCGGCGCTGGCCTCTACGGCGACTGCACGATCGAGATCGAGCCACTTCCCCGCGGCGAGGGCTTCGTCTGGGAGGACAAGATCTTCGGGGGCTCGATCCCCCATCAGTTCCGGCCCTCGGTGGAGAAGGGCGTGCGCCAGACCATGGAGCAGGGTGCGGTCAGCGGCCATCCGATCGTCGACGTCAAAGTCCGCCTCGTGGACGGTTCAACCCACGCCGTGGACGGCAAGGACATAGCCTTCCAGATCGCCGGGTCGATGGCCATGCGCGAGGCGATGCAGAAGGCGAGCCCAGTGTTGCTCGAACCAATCATGGACGTGCGGGTGGTCGTGCCCGAGCGATTCATGGGCGACGTGATGAGCCTGTTCAACGGCAAACGCGGCCGCGTCGCAGGCATGAACCCCCTCGGAGACGGACGCTCCGAGGTCACCGCGCAAGTCCCCCAGGCCGAGATGCACAGCTTCCCGATCGAGCTGCGCGCCCTCACCCAGGGTCGCGGCCGCTACACCATGGCCGCAGCCCACTACGAGGAGGTCCCGGCGCACGTCGCCCAGGTGATCATCGCCGAGCATTCCAAGCACCACGTCACAGTGGGCGTGTGAGACAGCGGCACGGTGGCGCTGTGTCGCCTGACAATTCTTGAGAGTGAGCCAGCGCGCACACAACAGGAGTGCCTGACATGGGCGAGATGATCGAGTTCCCGGGCGGCGACCACGTGGATCGTGGCTACCTGGCGGTTCCACCGTCGGGACGTGGTCCCGGCGTCATCGTCATCCAGGAGTGGTGGGGCCTGGTCCCGCACATCAGCGACGTGTGCGACCGCTTTGCGGCCGCCGGCTTCACGGCCCTCGCGCCCGACCTGTACCACGGCCGTATCGCCACGGAACCGGACGAGGCGATGAAGGAGCTGATGAACCTGGACATCGAAACGGCCGGCCGCGAGTTGCGGGGAGCACTGGCACACCTGCTCGACAGCCCTAGCACCACCGGGCACGCCGCCGGGGTGGTGGGCTTCTGCATGGGCGGCGGCCTGTCCCTGTTCGCCGCCAGCCGCGAGCCCGAGATTGCCGCCTGCGTCGTGTACTACGGGGTGGGGCCGGCGCGTGAAGGCATCGACGTCTCGGGCATGAAGGCCGCAGTTCTCGCCCATTGGGGGGAACAGGACCACTCGTACGACCATGCCACCATCGAGGAGCTGGAGATGCGCCTGCGCGAGGGCGGCATCCACATCGAATCGTTCTGGTACGACGCCGACCACGCCTTCTTCAACGACCACCGGCCTGAGGTCTACAACGCGGAGGCGGCTCTTCTGTCATGGGACCGAACGCTGGCATTCTTGCGGGAGCACCTGCGCAGTTAGGCACCCGTCCATGAGCCTCGGCGAGTCCCTGAAGAACCGCCCCCGCGGGCCCTGGAGAAGAAGCCCGCTCTGAGTTCGGCTGCAATTCAGCGGGGTGTCGGCTAGAATGCGGCGACTTGAGCGCGGCGGGTCTTCCCACCGTGCTCGCAATGACCCTGGATAGGAGAGGACACAATGGCCGTTTCCGGCTACTGCCTCAAGTGCAAGGCGCCTACAGAAATCAAGGATCCTCAGGCGATCACCATGAAGAACGGCAAACCCGCAACCACCGGCACATGTCCGACCTGCGGCACCAAGATCTTCAAGATCGGCAAGGCCACCTGAATATCGTCTGAGCGCGGGGCCGCCATCGCCCGAACAGGGGGGTGGCGGCCTCGCCGCGTCTGCGCAGGCCACGCTCCACCGGTGGCCTTGGACGCCGCCGGTCGTGACAGCCGGAGCTACCCGATGATCTCCGCCTCGATCAGGCCCATCAGCAGTTCCGTGGCGCTGACTGGCACGTCGATGCCGAGCGCGGTGAACACGTGCACGTTGGCCGGGTTGTTGACCCGCGCGATGGTTCGCGGAACATGGAACTTCCCCTTGGCCAGCTGGCAGGCCACGAGGTTGTCCTCGTCGTCGCCCGTGCACGCGATCAGCACCCCTGCCCGTTCGATGCCGGTTGTGCCGAGGACGGCCATCTCATCGCCGTCGCCGACCATGACCGAGACACTGCCGAGCTGGTGCTCGATCCACTCCGCGCGCGTCGCCTCCTTCTCGACGAGGGTGACCTCGTAGTCGCGCTCGATGAGGTGGCGGGCAAGGTAGAAGCCCACCTTGCCACCACCGATGATCACCACGTACGGACGCGTCGTGGCGTCGATGGCGGCTGTCATGCCTCGACACGCGCCAGTCCCGGGGCCGGGGAATCGTGGGCCGGGTTGGCACCGGTGGTGAAGAACTCCTTCATCATGGAGTTGACGATGCTCGTCGAGCAGATCGTCTCGAGGCCGAACTCGCGATATGTCTGCTCACGGATGGGGTCGTAGATCCTCGTGATCACACGGGGCACGTTGAAGACGACCTTGGCGACCTGCGCGGCCATGATGTTGCGGTTGTCGCCGTTGGTGACGGAGGCGAAGCAGTCGGCCTTTTCGATGCCGGCGCGGCGCAGCACCGACTCGTCGATGCCGGTGCCCACCACCATGTTCCCGCCGAAGCCCTCGCCGAGCCGGCTGAAGGCGCCGACCCGCTCGTCGACGATGGTGACGTCATGGCCGGCCTCATCGAGGTCGCGAGCGAGCATCGAGCCCACGCGCCCACAGCCGACGATGACGACCTTCACAGCCATGCTCCTGATCCTGCTGACCTGCGTCGCATTCTACGTGGCAGGGGGCTCGGGCTCGATGGTGCGGCTCATGGGGTAGCATCCTGCCGCCATGGTCGGGTTCACTCCTCAGCGCATCATCGTCCCGGTCAGTGGAGCTCACACCGACGCCGAGGCGGTGCGGCTGGGCTGCCGCCTCGCGCGGCGGGGCAAGGCCAAGGTGATGGCCATCACAGTGCTCGAGATCCGGCGCAGCCTCGCCCTCGGGACCGTGCAGGACCTCGAGATGGACCGCGCCGAGACCATCCTCGACGAGGCCGAGAAGAGGGCAAGGGAGATCGAGGTGGAGATCGAGACCGAGCTGCTCCAGGCGCGCGACGCGGGGCCTGCCATCGTCGAGGAGATCACCCACTGGAAGGCTGACCTGGTGGTCGTGGGAATGCCCTTCCGCATGCGTTTCGGCGAGTTCCACATGGGCCGGACCGCGCCCTACGTCCTCCGCCACGCCCCCTGCCGGACGATGCTCTTCCGGGAGGCGCATCAGCTCTAGGCCGGTACGCGACCGTCAGGCGTCGAGCGTTCCCGCCTGACCAACCCCGGCGATGGAGGCGACCCGGTCGCCGTCGTCCATGCGCATGATGATCACGCCCCGCGTCTGCCGGCCCGAGACCCGCACCTGGTCAAGCGGTAGGCGGATCACCTGGCCCGACGTGCTGATCACCATGAGCTCCTCGGAGAGATCCTCGACGACGCGCATGCCGACGATCTCGCCGATCTTGGGGATCGCCGTCTGGTCGACGGTGTAGACGCCCTGGATGTTGCGGCTCTTGACGGGGTAGTCGGACATGGGCGTCAGCTTGCCGAAGCCGTTCTGCGTGACCACCAGGACGTGGCCCTCGGGGTTGACGATGTCGAAGCCCGCCACCTCGTCACCGGGGCGCAGGCGCATGGCGCCCACCCCCATGGTGTCGCGGCCCATGGGGCGGACCTCTTTCTCGGTGAAGCGCGAGCCCTTGCCCCGCCGCGTGACGATGAGCAACTCATTGCCACCCGACGAACGGCGCACCCAGTTCAGCTCGTCCTCGCCCTGCAGGTTGATGGCGATGAGCCCGTTGCGCCGAACCGCCGAGTAGGCTGCCGCGGGCGTCTTCTTGATCTGCCCGAGCTTGGTCGCCATGACCAGGTACTGGGAATCGCTGAACTCCTCCATGTCGATCAGCGCGGTGACCCGCTCCCCCTGGTCGAGGTCGATGAGATTGATCACCGGCAGCCCCTTGGCCTGGCGCTTGACGTCGGGGATCTCGTGGGTGCGCAGCCGGTAGACCCGGCCGCGGTTGGTGAAGAAGAGCATGTCGGTGTGCGTGTTCGCCGTTGTCGAATGGGCGATGTAGTCCTCGTCGTTGGACCGGCGTGCGCCCACCACGCCCTTGCCGCCGCGGTGCTGGGCGTGGTACTGGTCGAGCGGGATGCGCTTGATGTAGCCGCGGTTGGTCAGCGTCACGAAGACCTGCTCGCGCGGGATCAGGTCCTCCTCGTTGAGCTCGATCTCGCCCTGGTTGATGACCGTGCGCCGCGGGTCGGCGTACTTCTTGCGGATGCCGGCGATCTCCTCGCGGATGATGCCGTCGACGAGGCGCGGGTTGGCGAGCACGTCCTCGAGGTGCGCGATCTCCTTGATCAGCTCAGCGTATTCCTCGCGGATCTTGCCGGCCTCGAGGCGGGTGAGGCGACCGAGACGCAGGTCGACGATCGCCTTCGACTGCCTTTCGCTGAGCTCGAAGCGCTGCTCGAGGCCGCGCTGGGCGGTGCGCTCGTCCTGGGCTGCACGGATGATGGCGATCACCTCGTCGAGGTGCTCGAGGCACTTCATCAGCCCCTCGAGGATGTGGGCGCGCTCCCGCGCCTTGCCCAGCAGGAAGGTGGTGCGCCGGGTGACCACCACGCGCCGGAAGTCGATGAAGTGCTGCAGCATCGCCTTGAGGCCGAGCACCTGCGGCCGGCCGTCGACGAGCGCCAGCATGATCGCGCCGAATGTCAGCTGCAGCTGGGTGTGCTTGAAGAGGTTGTTGAGCACCGTGTGTGGTCGCGCGCTCGACTTCAGCTTGATGACGATGCGTGTCTGGTCGTTGCGGTCGGACTCGTCATTGAGGCCATCGATTCCCTCGAGCTTGTGGTCCTTGACCAGCTCGGCGATGTTGGTGAGCAGGCGCGCCTTGTTCACCTGGTAGGGCAGTTCGCGGACGATGATCTGCTCCTTGCCGTCGGAGGCCTCCTCGAAATCCACCTGGGCGCGCATCACGACGCGGCCGTGCCCGGTGCCGTACACGATGGGCAGGTCGCGCGCGTAGATCATTCCCCCAGTTGGGAAGTCGGGCCCCTTGATGATCTTGGTCAGTTCCTCGGTGGTCGTCTCCGGCTCCTCGATGAGGCGGGTGACGCCATCGCAGACCTCACCGAGGTTGTGCGGCGGGATGTTGGTGGCCATGCCCACCGCGATGCCCGAGGCGCCGTTGACGAGCAGGTTGGGGACGAGGGCGGGAAGCACGGTGGGCTCGAGGATGTCGGGGTCGGCCAGGTATGTCTGTGCCATGTCGACCGTTTCCTTGTCGATGTCCTCGACAAGTGTCATCGCGATGGGCGACATCTTCGCCTCGGTGTAGCGCTCGGCGGCCGGTGGGTCGCCGTCGACAGACCCGAAGTTGCCCTGCGACGTGACCAGCGGGTAGCGCATCACCCAATCCTGGGCAAGCCGGACCATGGCGTCGTAGATGGCGGCGTTGCCGTGCGGGTGATAGTTCTTCATCACCTCGCCGACGATGGCTGCGGACTTCTTGGTGCGGCCGCCGGCCGTGATGCCCTCCTGGAGCATCGCGTACATGATGCGGCGCTGCACCGGCTTCAGGCCGTCGCGGACGTCCGGCAGGGCTCGGCTGATGATCACGCTCATCGCGTAGTCCATGTACGACGAGCGCATCTCCTGCTCGAGGTCGATGTTCCTGATCTGGCCGGGCTCGAAGATGCTCATGACGATGTTGCGGTCACGTCGACCGCCTCCCTGCTGTCGGCCGCGGCGCCGATGGCACCGGCGATGCTGCCGCTGACGTCACGGCGGGCGGCCTCCGAGGCGACGCGGATGGCGTTCATGACCGCCAGCGCGTCGGAGCGGCCGTGGGCGATGACCACCTCGCCGGCCACGCCGAGAAGCAGCGCCCCGCCGGTGTGTCGGTAGTCGACGCGGTCGCGGATGGCGCGAAGCCGCGGCTTCAGCAACTGGCCGCCGATCTTGGCGGTGAGGCTGTTCATCGCTTCCTGACGCAACGCGGCGAAGAGATACTCGCCAACACCCTCCGCGGCCTTGAGCGCGACGTTGCCGACGAAACCGTCGCACACCGCAACGTCGCAGGCTCCGATGAACAGCTCCTTGCTCTCAACATTGCCCGTGAAGCGCACCGCCGCCGCCTCGAGAAGCGGGTACGTCTCCCGAACCAGCTGCGAACCCTTTCCAGGCTCCTCCCCATTGCTGAGCAGCCCGACCCGCGGTGACGCCACCTCCATCATGGTGCGCGCGTACACGCTGCCCATGACAGCGAACTGCACCAGCCACTCGGGTTTGCAGTCGGTGTTGGCGCCGACGTCGAGGAGGAAGGTGCGGCTGGCGCGCCCCGGGAGGAGCGCGCCGATCGCCGGGCGGGCGATGCCGGGGATCCGCTTGACGGTGAACAGGGCTGCGGCGAGCACTGCTCCACTGTTGCCCGCGCTCACCACGGCCCCCGCCTGCCCATCGGCGACGAGCGCGCAGGCACGCAACACGGACGAGTCGCGCTTGCTGCGCACCGCATTGGCCGGGTGCTCGTCCATCTCGACGACCTCGCGGGCGTCCACGATGGTGAGACGAGCCCGGGAGACGGTCTCCGGGCCCTCGATCCGCGCCAGCTCATTCTCGAGAAGTTCGCGACGGCCGACGAGAAGGACGGGGATGTGAAGCTCGGTGGCAGCACGCAGGGCTCCCCTGACGATCTCGGCGGGCGCGTTGTCGCCACCCATGGCGTCAACAGCAACGGGGGCGATGCCGGCCATCAGATGTCCAGGTTGCGCACGCTCTTGGCGTGTGTCTGGATGAAACGCTTGCGGGGTTCGACGTCCGCGCCCATGAGGCGGTCGAAGATGTCGTCGGCCTTGACCGCGTCGTCAACGGAGACGCGAAGCAGGATGCGTCGCGCCGGGTCCATGGTGGTGTCCCAAAGCTCGTCGGCGTTCATCTCGCCGAGACCCTTGTAGCGCTGCACCTCGATGCGCCCACCGCCCATCTCCCTACCCTTGATGTCGCGCTCCTCGTCGCTGAAGGCGTACTCCACCCGCGCGTTGCGCCCGCTGCCTTTCTCCAGCTTGTAGAGGGGTGGCTGGGCCAGGTACAGGAAGCCCCCGTGGATGACCGGCTGCATGTGCCGCCAGAAGAAGGTGAGCAACAGGGTGCGGATGTGCGACCCATCCACGTCGGCATCGGCCATGAGCACGATGCGGTGGTAACGCAGGCGGTCGATGCTGAAGTCCTCGCCGAACCCCACCCCCAACGCCGTGATCAGGTCCTTGATCTGCTCGTTGCCGAGGATCTTGTCGGCGCGAGCCTTCTCAACGTTGAGGATCTTGCCACGCAGCGGAAGGATCGCCTGGTTCTTGCGCTCACGTCCCTGCTTCGCCGACCCGCCCGCGCTGTCTCCCTCGACGATGAAGATCTCGCACTGCGACGGGTCCTTCTCGGTGCAGTCGGTGAGCTTGCCGGGAAGCGCCGAGCCCTCGAGGAATGATTTGCGGCGCACGAGGTCGCGTGCCTTGGCAGCCGCCTGGCGCGCCCGCGCCGCCGTCAGGGACTGATCGACGATGCGCCGTGCATCGGCCGGGTTCTCCTCGAGGAACTGCATCAATGCGTCGCTGAGGACGGTTGAGACCTGGCCGGCGACCTCGCTGTTGCCAAGCTTGGTCTTGGTCTGGCCCTCGAACTGCGGGTCCTGGAGCTTCACGCTGATGACCGCCGTCAGGCCATCGCGCACGTCGTCACCGCTGAGGTTGGCGTCGTTCTCCTTCAGGATGGAAGCTTTGCGCGCGTACTTGTTCAGGGTGCTGGTGAGGGCTGTGCGGAAACCGGTGAGGTGCGAGCCGCCCTCCTCGGTGTGGATGTTGTTGGCAAAGGCGAGGACGTGCTCGCTGAACACGCTGCTCTGGTACTGGATGGCGAGCTCGATGAGGTTGCCCTCGATCTCACGCTCCACGTACATCGGCCGGACGTTCACAACGATGCGGTTGGCGTTGAGGTAGCGGACCATCGCCTGGATGCCGCCCTCGAAATAGAACGTGTAGCGGCGATCGGCCGCCTCGTCGACCACGGTGATGTTCACCGCCTTGGTGAGGAACGCCACCTCACGCAGCCGGTTGGCGACGATGTCCCAGCTGTGCTCGACAGCGTCGAACACGGTGGGATCCGGCCACCAGCGGATGGTGGTGCCGTGTCGGTCGGTGCTGCCCACGACCGCCATGGGTGCGTCGGGCACGCCGCGGGTGTACTCCTGGCGGTAGATCCTTCCGCCCTTGTACACCTCGGCGACGAGACGCACGCTCAATGCGTTGACGACCGACGCGCCGACGCCGTGCAGCCCTCCCGACACCTTGTACCCGCCGCCGCCGAACTTGCCTCCAGCGTGCAACTCGGTGAGGACCAGCTCCAAGCCCGGCTTGTGCTCCGTGAGGTGCATGTCGACCGGGATGCCGCGACCGTTGTCGACCACCGACACGGAGCCGTCGTCGTGCAGCGTCACGATGATCGTGTCGCATTGCCCCGCCAGCGCCTCGTCGATGGAGTTGTCGACGATCTCGCGAATGAGGTGATGGAGACCGCGCGAGTCCGTGGAGCCGATGTACATGCCGGGGCGCATGCGGACCGGCTCGAGGCCCTTGAGCGCGGTGAGTTGCGCCGAGGAGTACGAGTCTTTAGACGCTTCTGCCGTCGTTGGGACGTGCTGGCGCGGGGAGGCGTCTGCGCTGCCGACGGCACGGTCGTCGGCGGGGGCGCTCTCGTCGATCAGGTGGGACTCCGGGGTGTGCGTTTGCCGGCGGGCGCGGCGGGGTTGCAGCGTGCCCCAGCAAGGACGTGGGGAGGCACTGAGTGGCACGCGAAACTACAGTGAATTGTACCAGTTTGCTGGATTTGCACGCCCTGGTCCGGGGGCGTGGGAATGCCACAGTTCACATGAGGTTTCGCATCCATCCAGGGTGCGCGCAGGGACGTGCTTCCGCACCCGTGCCCCGTCGTAGCAGACTGCGCAGATGGCCCTCGAGGAATACCGCCGCAAGCGCGACTTCACGCGCACCCCGGAGCCCTCCGGAGAGCCGGCGGCGAACAGGCCGCCGCCGCAGCGCGGGGCGCACGCCGGCGGAGCGCCGGACTGGGACAGCATCGCGCCCGGACAGCGCTTCTGCGTGCAGCAACATCGCGCCACACGGATGCATTTCGACTTCCGGCTCGAGCACGATGGAGTGCTCCTGTCCTGGGCAGTGCCGCGCGGCCCCTCGCTGGACCCCGCGATGAAGCGGCTGGCCGTGCAAACAGAGGATCATCCCATCGACTACGGCGATTTCGAGGGTGTCATCCCCTCCGGGTACGGCGCCGGGACAGTGCTGCTGTGGGACATCGGCAGCTATGAGTGGACGCGCGAGTCGGCCGGCGACTTCGAGGCCAGCCGGGCCCGCGGTGACATCAAGTTCCGCCTCTCGGGCACCAAGATCTCCGGGGAGTTCGCCCTCATCCACATCGGAGAGAGGGGTCGCCGCTATGGCGGCAGCAGCGACGGCGACAAGAACTGGCTGCTGATCAAGAAACGCGACGGCGCCGTTGTCGCGGGCTACGAAGCCCGCGAGCACGAGACCTCCGTGGTGAGCGGCCGGTCGCTCGCCCAGATCGCGCTGGCCGGCGGCGGCGACCCCCGCGAGGCGGCGCGCGCGGCCCGGGCGGCCTCCCGTCAGGCTGCTCCCGCCCAGTCACCGCGCCGCCTGCCGGCCGCCGATGCGGTCTCGGGCGCGAGGCTAGGCGCCGCCCGCGCCACGCTGCCGGCTCCGATGCTGGCCACCACCGTCGATCACGCCTTCAGCCGCGAGGGCTGGATGTTCGAGCTGAAGTGGGACGGGGTGCGCGCCGTCGCCGAGGTCGGGGACGGCCAGGTCCGCCTCTCCGGTCGCAGCGGACGTGATGAGACCGCCCGCTACCCGGAGCTTGCCGGGCTGGTCCGCGCCCTGCGCGGGCACAGCGCGGTCGTCGACGGGGAGATCGTCGTGCTCGACGACGATGGACGCTCGTCCTTCGAGCGGCTCCAATCACGGGTCAACGTCAGCCGCGACAGCGACGTGCGCCGCGCCATGCGCGAGAATCCCGCCACCTACGTGGTCTTCGACATCCTCAGGCTGGACGGCAGGGACCTCACCGGGACGGCGCTGCGCATCCGCAAGAAGACCCTCAAGGACGTGCTCATCCCCGGGGACCGTGTCATGTACGCCGACCATGTCGAGCGTGATGGCGAGAGCTTTTTCGCGGCGCTCAGCGCTCGCGGCATCGAGGGCATGATCGGCAAGCGGGCGGACTCGACGTATCAGCCGGGACGGCGCAGCGACGACTGGGTGAAGGTCAAGGCGTGGCAGACGCAGTCGTGCGTCGTCGCGGGATGGACCGGTGGACGCGGCCGCCGGCTCGAGCAGCTGGGCGCGCTGATCCTCGGTGTATACGACGACGGCCGGCTCGTCCATTGTGGTCAGGTCGGCACCGGGTTCAGCGAGCCTGCGCTGCGCGAGCTCCGCCGCCGCCTCGAGACGATGGTCACCGGGCACAGTCCGTTTGCGCAGCCTCCGCGCACCGCGGAGCCCGCCACATGGGTGCGACCGGAGCTGGTCTGCGAGGTCCGCCACGCCGGCTGGACTGCCCACAGGATCCTGCGACACCCTGCATACCGTGGCCTGCGCGAGGACGTTGACCCGCACGACTGCGTGCGCGAGGAGACAAGCGCCGTCGTCGCCACGGGTGATCAGCTGGCCGAAACGCCTGCCGCGGCAGCGGCGGCGCCCAACCGCCGCACACGTGCGCCACGAGCACGCCCGCCGCGGTCGGATGCGGACACACCGGCGCGGCTCCTCGAACAACTCAGTGAGCTTCGCGACTCCGACGCGCTCGAGGTCGATGGGAAACGAGTGCGCGTGACTCACCTGGACAAGGTCATGTGGCCGGCTGACGGGCTCACCAAGCGCGACCTCATCGCGCACTACATCGGCGTCGCCCCGTTCCTTCTCCCGTACCTCCGCGACCGGCCGCTCTCCATGCAGATGTTTCCCGACGGCATCGACGGCAACCACTTCTGGCGCAAGGACAAGCCCTCGCACGCGCCGTCGTGGATCGAGTCCTGGACGTACCACGGGGAGAAGACCAAGGACTACATCGTGGTCAACAACCTCGCCACCCTGGTCTGGGTGGCCAACGCCGCGTCGATCGACCTCCACCCCTGGCACTCGCGCATCGACGCGCCGCAGCAACCCGACTGGGCCGTCTTTGACCTCGATCCGGCGGAGGGGGCCAGCTTCGAGAGCGTGGTGACGATCGCCCGGCTTGTCGGCGTTGCGCTCGCTCACTATCGGTTGCGCAGCGTGCTCAAGACGACGGGCCAGACCGGCCTGCAGATCTACGTGCCGGTGCGGCGCGGGCCCGACTACGCGGCCGTGCGCGGCTGGGTCGAAGGAGTCGCGCGCGCTGTCGGTCGAACCGTGCCCGACCTGGTCAGCTGGGAGTGGTCGGTGAAGCGCCGAACGGGCCGGGTGCGGATCGATTTCACGCAGAACATCATCAACAAGACGCTCAACGCCCCGTACACGGTTCGCGCCGTGGCGCACGCCCCGGTGTCCGCGCCGATCACGTGGGCAGAGCTCGAGGACCCGGGCCTGCGCCCCGACCTCTGGACGGTGCACACCATCGCCGGGCGGCTGGCCGCGGTCGGCGACCTCTTCGCCGGCGCGCTCGCCGGGGACCAGGATCTTCCCGACCTCGACTGAGGGGATGCGTTGGCTCGCGTCTCACCATAGAATTCCGGCATGGCCGTGTTGCTGCTCAATGCCTCGATGCAGCCACTCAACGTGATCAGTCACCGCCGCCTGATCATCCTGCTGACCAAGGAACGCGTCGCCTTCCTCGACGAGCGCTCTCAACTGGAGGCCGCGGAGGCGCTGAGCGGACGTCGCCTGCCCCAGGGAGTGGTGGTGGTGCGCCTGCTGCGCACCATCCACGTGCCCCGGCGTCTGCTTCGCCCCAACCGTCGCAACCTGCTCCTCCGTGACGACCAGACGTGCCAGTACTGCGGTTTCGTCGGCCCGGCCGCTGAGCTGACCGTGGACCACATCGTTCCCATGTCCCGCGGCGGCGCCGGCGACCGCTGGGAGAACCTCGTCGTGGCCTGCAAGAAGTGCAACTGGCGCAAGGCCAACCATCGTCCTGAGGAGGTGGGCATGCACCTGCTGCGCACTCCTGGCCCACTGACCCAGGAGTACGCGCACATCATCTTCCTGCGCTACCCCGAGTTGAAGGCGGCGTACGAGGCGCTGCTCGAGGTCTGAGCGTTCGTCTTCACAACGGTGACGATGACCTTAGAATCGGGACATGCCCAGATCCATGTGGCGCGGCGCGATCAGTTTCGGCATGGTCGCCATCCCGGTGCGGCTGTACCTGGCCACCGAGTCGAAGAGCGTGTCCTTCCGGATGCTCTGCCCCGACTGCCACACGCCGATCCGCAACAGGCGCTGGTGCCCCAACGAGGACAAGGAGATTCCCTGGAGCTCCACCATCCGCGGTTTCGAGGTCGGCAAGGACGAGTTCGTTGAGATCGAAGACTCGGACCTCGATGAGCTGCCGCTGACGACGTCACACACCTGTGAGATCCTTGAGTTCTGCGACGACGGCGAGATCGAGGCGGGCGTGTACATCAAGAGCGCGTACTACCTCGAGCCCGAGGCCGTGGGCGTCAAGCCGTACTACCTGCTCAAGGCTGCCCTCGAGCAGACCGGCAAGGTGGCGGTCGGCAAGATCGCCTTTCGGGACCGCGAGCACCTCTGCCGTCTCGCCCTCCACGAGAGGGGCCTGCTGCTCAACACGCTGCACTGGCCTGACGAGATCCGCGACGCCGGTGAGCTGGCGCTTCCCGAGGCGGACACCCGGCCGGAGATCCACAAGCATGAGCTGGACATGGCGGTGATGCTCGTCGACAACCTCAGCGCCACGTTCGACCCGCAGCGCTACACGGACAACTACCGCGAGGCGCTCATGGCGGTCGTCGAGGCCAAGCTCAGCGACACGCCGCTCGAGGCCCGCGCCGTCGAGGGACCTTCCAAGGTCACCGACCTCATGGCCGCGCTCAAGGCGTCGGTGGAAGCTGCGCAGAAGAGCGACCGGACGGTAGCACCGTCCGGTGCCGGGCAGGCGGCCCGGCGTCGCCAGGCAGGAGATGGGGCACGGCGACGCAAGGCCTCCTGACCTCGACGTGAGCCCGCGCACGCAGGCGCCGAGGCGCCGTCCGGCGCCGGACACGCAGCCCGGCCTGCCCATGGCGATCCCCGCCTCCGGCATGCCGGAGCGAGTGCTGGCCGAGGCAAGCACATCGTGCTCGGCCGCCTTCGACGCCGACGATTGGCTGTTCAGCGTCGACTGGGAGGGGTCACGCTGTCTGCTCATCGCCGGCGGCGACGGCTCGATCCGTCTCCAGGGCGAGACCTCGACGCTCGACGATCGCTTCCCCGAGATCGTCGAGGCGGCCGCGTCCGCCGGCCTGCCCTCCGCCATCCTCGATGGCGTCGTCTGCATCCTCGATGAGGAGGGCCGCCCCGACCTCGAAGCCCTCGCTCGCCGCTCCCGCTCCGGCCGAGACACGCCCACGGCGGTGTACCTGGCGACCGACCTCGTTCACCTCGGCGGCGAATCGCTGACGGCGCGGCCACTGCTCGCCCGTCTCGGCGCGCTCGCGCCGTTGATCCCCAGGGACTCGCGCATCCAGTTGCCCGACCACGTGACCGGGCACGGGCGCGCGCTCGCCGCCGCTGCCGCGGAGCGCGGCCTCGCCGGCATGCTCGCGCGGCGTCAGGACGCCAGCTACCTGTCCGGAATGGCGTCCCCCGACCGCTTGCGTATCCCGCTCTCACAGCGCCGCGACGCCGTGGTGGTGGGCTGGCGGGAGAGTGCACCCGGCCTCCTCGCCGTCCTCGCCGACTGGACGCTGGGGAGGCTCGGCCTGGTCGGGGTGACCCTGGTCGAGCACCAGGTGGCCGCCCCCTGGATGACCGCCTCCGCTGATCCCCTCGCGATCGACGCTGTGCTCAACCCGGGGACCGCCGGCCCCGGGGTGGCCTGGTCACGTCCGCGACTTGTGGCGACTGTCGAGCCCGCCCCCCGAGGACACCGGGGGGGCCTGCTTCCGGAGTGGAGGCTGGTGGCCTTGCGTGACGACGTCGACCCGATGTGGTGCGTGCGCCGTCCACCCGTCGATCCTCCCCGCGCGAGCTCGCGCCGGCCCATGCGTCCGTTCAGCCCCACCGTGCTCAGCGCGCTCCCCTTCGACCGCGTCGCCTGAGCGCGCTGGGGTTTGCCCGCAGGCGGTCGCTCGGACCGAACTCCGACCCGTATGCTCACACCTCGCTGGCAAGACGAGGAGAGACTGCGTGCGACTTTCGTTCGTGCCGCGTGAGCGGCGCTTCTATCAGCTGTTCGATCAGCAGGTGACGTTCATCGTGTCCGCGGCGGAGACACTGCGGGACGGTCTCAAGGACCTGCCGGCCTTCCCGGCGTGTCAGGTCGCACTCAAGGAACTGGAACACCAGGGCGACGATGTGACCCACGAGCTGGTCCGCTCCCTCAACCGCACCTTCGTCACACCGTTCGACCGCGAAGACATCTACGCGCTGGCGTCGGGACTGGACGACGTCCTCGACTACATCGAGGAGATCGGCGACACGGTCATGCTGTACAGGATCGGGACCATCCCGTCGGCGGCAACCGAGCTGGTCGAGTTGATCTGCGCCGCCGTCCTCGAGCTGCAGAATGGGGTGGGCAAGCTCGAGGGGCTCAAGGGCGTCGAGGAGCACGGGATCGAGGTTCATCGTCTTGAAAACCTCGGCGACACCGCCTCGCGTCGTGCCATCGGCGACCTCTTCTCCGGTGACACGGATGCGCTCGAGGTCATCAAGCTCAAAGAGTTCTTCACCCTCCTCGAGGACGCCCTCGACCGCTGCGAGGATGTCGCCAACATCCTCGAGGCGATCACCATCAAGAATGCCTGACGGGCAGACGGCGCTCCTGGTCATCGCCATTGCGGTAGCCCTTGGCTTCGACTTCACCAACGGCTTTCATGACACCGCCAACGCAATAGCCACGACCATCAGCACGAGGGCGCTCGGGGCGCGCCTAGCCATCGCCCTTTCGGCTGTTCTCAACCTGGCCGGCGCAGTCGTGGCCATCGAGGTGCTCCACACCAAGGTGGCCAACACCATCGGTGGACTGGTCGCCCCATCGGGCGGCGTGTCACTGGCGATGATCATCGCAGCCCTTGCGGCCGCCATCGTCTGGAACCTGGTGACCTGGCGTGCGGGGCTGCCGTCGAGCTCGTCACATGCCCTCATCGGCGCCCTCATCGGCATGGGCATCGCGGGATACGGCATTCACGCGCTCAAATGGGGAACCGTCGTCCCGGTGGTGATCGGACTGATCACGTCGCCTGTCGTCGGCTTTCTTCTTGGCTACGCCTTCCTGGTGGGCATCCTCCACGTCTTCCGCAACCTGCACCCGTCGCGGGCCAACAAGAACTTCCGCACTGCCCAGATCTTCAGCGGCGGCTTCGTCTCGTTCAGTCACGGTGCCAATGACGCACAGAAGACGATGGCCATCATCACCCTGGCCCTGATCGCCACAGGCCATGTCGTCGCCAAGAAGGGGACGTTCCCATCGCCGCCCCTGTGGGTGGTGGTGATGGCCGCGGGGACGATCGCCCTTGGCACCTACGCCGGAGGCTGGCGGATCATCCGTACCCTGGGGAGCCGGATCGCCCAGCTCGAGCCCGTCGACGGCTTCGCTGCGCAGACGATGGCGGCGGTCGTGATCCAGGCGGCGACCCAGCTCGCCGTGCCGGTGAGCACCACCCACGTCGTGTCGGGGGCGGTGCTCGGAGCGGGCAGCACGCGGCGGCTGGCGGCGGTGCGGTGGATCACGGCCCGGAACATCCTGGTCGCGTGGATCCTCACGATCCCGGCCACGGCTGCGCTTGCCGCCGTCGGCGCGCTGGCGGCCCGCGTCGTCTGACCGCGGACCCGGCGGTATCGGCGATGTGTGCCATCATCACAGCGACCCCGAACCAGGAGCTCCCCGCGATTGCGATTGGCCTGGGCGGGTGTGCCGGAGAGCCTGATGGCCCTTCTCATGTGCCGTCCCGAGTATTTCGGCATCGAGTATGAGATCAATCCATGGATGCACGTTGCCGTCGAGGTTGACCACGAGCGTGCCGTGGCGGAGTGGGAGGAACTGCACCGCGCGTACGCGGGCCTCGGCCAGGAGATCGCGCTGGTCACCCCGGTCGACGGCCTCCCGGACATGGTGTTCACCGCCAACGCCGCCGTGCTGTGGCGACGGCATGCAGTTCTCAGTCGGTTCCAGCACGCCGAGCGGGCGGGGGAGGAGAGCCACTGGCGGCGCGCCCTCACGGGCCTCGGCTTCGAGGTCCATGAGGTCGCGCCGGACATCTCTTTCGAAGGTGCCGGCGACGCGCTCTTCGTGGGCGATCACCTCTTCCAGGCCTGGGGCTTCCGCACCGACGAGGCCGCCCACGCGGAGGTGGCGAGGGTGCTCGACGTCGAGAGCACGTCGCTGCAGCTCATCGACCCGCGCTTCTATCACCTCGACACCTGTTTCTGTCCCCTCGACGACAGCACCGCCCTGGTCGCGCCCGGCGCCTTCGCCCCTGAATCGCTCGACCTGGTGCGTGCCCGCATTCCCCGCCTCATCGAGGTGTCGGTCGACGTGGCGGCGGGCTTCGCGTGCAATGCCATGCCCTTCGGCGACCGCGTGGTCAGCTCGACCGCCGCCGAGGCCCTGCGCTCACCACTCGCCAGCGCGGGGTTCGACATCGTCTGCGTGCCCATGGACGAGTTCATGAAATCAGGGGGCGGCGTGCGCTGCCTCAGCCTGCCGCTCGACCTTGCTGTTTCGTGATAGCGACCTTGGGGGTTTTGTGGAAAACCTGGGGACAACCCCCGCTCATTCCCTGGCCATGAGGTCGGTGATCACCCGCTGGTAGCGGCGCGTGTCATCGTAAAGCCCATGGCGCCCGATGGAGGCGTCGCCCTGGTAGTACGCCGCAAGCGCGGCGTCGACGTTACCCTCGTGCACTGCGAGGAGGTGACGGAGCAGCAGTGTTCCGGCGAGCACGTTGTCGGCGGCCACCCGTAGGTTGAGGGTCCGGCCGGCGAGGTAGCGCGACACCCAGTCGCCGGTGTACGGCTCCACCTGCATCAACCCGATCGCGCCGGTTGGCGAGATCACGCCCTGCTGCCAGCCGCTCTCCATCCAGGCCACGGCACGGACCAGCCTGGGGTCGACCCCAGACTGGTTGGCGACGTGAACGAGCAGTGCGTTGACCCTGCCGATGCGCCCGGGCACATGGAGCACGACCCCTGCGCGGAGCGGGGCGTTGACGTTGAGCCCGTTGCTGCGTGCCAGCGCGGTGAGGTCGAGACCGAAGCGGCGCGCGATACTCATCAGGGTGTCGCCGTGGACCGCGGCGTAGCTCTCGGAGTCCAGGGCGGCGGCCGTGTACCCGGGGGTACCCAGCTTGGAGTCGGGGATCTGGAGCAGCTGGCCGATACGGATCAGGTTGGGGTCTGCGAGCTGGTTGGCCTCCGCAAGGGCACTGACCGTGGTGCCGTGGCGGAGCGCGATGGCGCTGAGCGTGTCGCCGGGGTGCACAACATAGGTGCTGGCGACGACACCGGCCGGCAGCGCTGCGGCGGTGGCGCCCATGGCGGCAGCGGCAAGGCGTGTGCGGGACGGCATGGGGCAGGGTTCCCTGGTGAGACGTGTGGTGGAACGTGGAACCGGTTCCGCCGCGGCGGAGCAGGCTCAGGGTAGGTGCGGCTCGCGCAAAGGTCAAGGCGCCGGCCTGGATTCGCCCTTGCACGCTGGAGGCAATGAGGCGGCGGTGGTACGCTGCGCAGGCCATGCCGTTGCCGACACCTCGCCGGGTTGCACTCCCGCTGCCCCTGCTCGCCGCCCTCTGCGGCGCGCTCATCGGCCTGGCGTCGTTTGCGGTGGTTGCCGCGCTGTGGCGCGTGGGGGCGACGCACCTGGCCCTGCTGGCGGCCGAGGCGATCCTCCTGATCACCCTTACGGGGATGGCGACGGCCATCCTCACTGCTCAACCGGCGCGCCTCCGCCGCGCCCGCGTCCCCATTGGCCGCGCCGTCCCCCACGCATGGTGGCCGCCGCAACACGACCCGGTCCCGGTGGTCGCTGCCTGCGTCGGGACACCCATCGCGGCGGGGGTCGGCGCCGCGCTGTGGCTGTTTCACTGACGTCCCGGCAAGCCTAGCCTCCCGTCCCGCCAGCGCTCTCGACAACGCGGCCGAGCGCCCAAGCGGCGGCCTCGCGCACCATCGGGTCGGGGTCCCCGAAAGCGGCCCGGCGCAACGGTGCCTCCGTTGCCGGCACGGCCGCATTGCCCAGCGCCACTGCCGCATTGCGCGCCAGCCGGGCGCGCCCCGTCCGCCGCACCACCGTCCCCGCGAACCGCGATGCGAATTTCTCCTCGTCGAGGTCGAGCAGCTCCACCAGGTCCGGCGCCGGGACGGGGCCGCGCCGTGACGCACTCCCTGCCTCGTCGAGAGGGGCGAGGGCCAGCCGGTGGTTGATGGGGCACGCCTCCTGGCAGAGGTCGCAGCCGAACACCCACGTGCCCATGAGCGGACGCAGTTCGACGGGGATGCTGCCGCGGTGCTCGATTGTCAGGTAGGAGATGCAGCGGCGGGCGTCGATCACGCCGGGTGCCAGGATTGCGCCGGTGGGACACGCCGGGATGCACGCGCTGCAGGTGCCGCACCCCTTCTTTGACGGCGGGTCCGGAGGCAGAGGAATCGAGAGGGCGACTTCGGCGAGGAGCACGTAGGAGCCCGCGCTGGTGGTGAGGAGCGACGCGTGTTTGCCGGTGAAACCGACGCCGGCCCGCTCCGCGACGGCGCGGTCCATCGCCCAGCCGTGGTCGATGAAGCGCTTCGAGCGCAGGCCGGGCACCCGCTCCGCAGTCCAGCCCACCAGTTCGTCACAGCGCCGTCCAAGAACGGTGTGGTAGTCGGCGGCGGCCCCGCCCTCGTCACCGTTGAGCATTGCGAACGCGGCCACGCGACCCCGCGGCGATTCGCCGCCGCCACCGGCTGCGCGCACCGGGCGGTACGGCCACGCCAGGGCGACAACGCTGCGCGCCCACGGATACCGCGACCCCAGGGCGGTGCTCGCGGACACGCGCTCCGCGCTCATCCAGGGCATCCCATCCATGCGCCCTGCGGCCACGGAGTCGAGGCCGCGCCTGCGCGCCTCGGTGAACGGCTCGACGCCGGTGACGCCCAGGGCGCACCAGCCTCGTCGCAGCGCCTCAGCGCGCAGCTCCTCGCGGAGCGCTTCCCACCGGTTCACTGCAGCCGGCCCTGCGGCCGCTGACCGCTGAACACGCGGGCTACCATTGGTGATTCGACGGCTTCGTCGCAGTCGATCGCGCCGTGTTGGAGGCAGGAATGACAGTGGCGATGCGCGGCGACGGGCCGCCCTCCGGCATCGGTGGCGACGCCCTCGTGGTCACCGCGTACAGCGACGAGCTGGGAACGGCGGCCGCGGTTCTGGACCTCGCGATGGACGGCGAGCTGGCCGCCATGGTGGGGTCGGGCGAGTTGCGCGGTCGATTCGCCGAGGTCACCGTGCTGCCGGCTCCGCCCGGGATCAGTGCCCGCCGCGTGGTGGTGCTCGGGCTCGGCGACCGCGACGTGCTCGACAACTTCAGGCTGCACAATGCGTACACCTTCGCAGGCCGCGCGCTGCGCCGGCGACGCCTCACCCGCGTGGTGCTTGCCGCCGACGCATCGCTCTGCGGACCGGCGGTGCCCGACATGGCCGCCCTCTGCCGAGCCATGGTCACGGGCATGCTGATCGCCAACCATGAGGCGGGCATGCACAAGAGCAACCCCGACGCCGCCCCGCTCATCGAGGAGGTCACAGTTGCCGGCGTCGACGGCGAGGGCGACAGCTCTCTGGACGAGGCCCTGTCCGACGCCATGCTACTGGCGGACTCGACGCTCCGCGTGATGCGCTGGGTGAGCGCGCCCGCCAACACCCTGACCCCCACCCTCCTGGCCGCCGAGGTGACGGAGTTGTGCGCCGGCACCTCGCTCGGCGTCGAGGTCATGGATCGTGCCGCGCTGGAATCCGCGGGGGCCGGCGCCCTGCTCGGCATCGCCAGCGGGAGCGCCGAGCCGCCAGTGATGATCATCGTCCGCCACCGTGGCGGCTCGGACGCCGACCCGACCCTGGCATTGGTGGGCAAGGGGATCACCTTCGACACGGGCGGCACCTCCATCAAGCCGGCTCTGGGCATGGAGATGATGAAGAGCGATATGGGCGGCGGCGCCGCCGTACTGGCCGCGATGTTCGCCATCGCCGCGCTCAACGTGCCCTGTAACGTGCTGGCCGTGGTGCCGGCCACCGAGAACATGCCCGGCGGCCGCGCGCTCAAGCCTGGTGATGTCGTGAGAGCTCTCGACGGCACAACGATCGAGGTGGTCAACACCGACGCCGAGGGTCGGGTCGTTCTCGCCGACGGGCTGAGCCTCGCGCGCCGGCTGGGCGCCAGCCACATCGTCGATGTCGCCACCCTCACCGGGGCCGCGGTGGTCGCGCTCGGGCACGTCAACGCTCCGCTGATGAGCAGTGATCGCGCGTTGACAGACCTCGTTCTGCGCGCCGCCGGCCAGGGCGGCGACCGGTTGGCCGAATTCCCCATGCACCCCGAGTACGACTCCTGCCTGCGCAGCGACGTGGCCGACGTGCGTAACTGGGGTGGGCGTGAGGCGGCGGCGATCTCCGGGGCGATCTTCGTGCGCGCATTCTCTGGTGGCCTTCCCTGGGTGCACCTCGACATCGCCGGGACGTCGTGGAACGAGCAGGCCAACCTCAGGGAGGTCCCCCGGGGCCCGAGCGGGGCGCCGGTACGCACCCTGGTCTGGCTCGCCCGCCTGTTCGCACGCGGCTGACGGCCGGGCGGCGGCGGCGCACACCGCCTCGCCTAGGATGACGGCATGACGCAGCCCCGGATCCTGGCGATCATCGGTTCTGGGGAGACGGCGCCGACCATGACCTCAGTGCACGCCGAGCTGTTCGAGCGTGCCGGCAGTGCGGGCGCGGTGGCGGTGATGCTCGACACCCCCTTCGGCTTCCAGGAGAACGCCGACGAACTGGCGGCACGGACGGTCGCCTACTTCCGCGACAGCGTCGGCCGGCGCGTCGACGTGGCCACCTTCCGCGACGCGGCCACGGCCACGCCCCTCCAGTACGAGCAGATGTGCGCGCGAGTGGCCGAGGCGGGATGGGTCTTCGCCGGTCCGGGCAGCCCGACCTACGCCATCCGGCAGTGGATCGGCACCCGCGTCCCTGAGCTGCTGGCTGAGAAGCTGTCCAGCGGTGGGGTCGTGGTGATGTCGAGCGCTGCCGCCGTGGGGCTCGGGGAACTGGCGCTGCC
>PLWW01000012.1 GCA_003153125.1 Candidatus Dormiibacterota bacterium
GGTTCGAATCCTCTCTCCCCAGCCAGCCTATTCAACGCCAGCCGGCGACCTTGTCGAGATGGCCGTACTCCGCGAGCGTGTCGCCCGCCTCGAGGATGAGCTGGCCGCCCGCCGGCAGTCCGAGAGTGAGCTACGCGCCCTGGTGTCGCAAGCGCAGTCCCTACAGCTCCGCCTCATTGGTGGCGGCAGCCCTGGCAGCCTCGACGGTTGGGCCGAGTGGGCGCCGCGCCGGAGCCGGCGCGGCGCCCAGGGTCGGTCGCTTGTCAGGAGATGGCGAACGGCGCCGAGACGGTGACGTCGTACGGTGTCGTGTCGTTCTTGTCGATTTGCACGATGTAGGCACCTGGCTCAACGCTGGGCGCCCCTGACGCATTGATGTCGCCCTGCGTCTCGGCAAGCGTGGAGACCGGGAAGGAAACGTGCACCACCGTTGACTGGCCGGGGTCCAGGTCGACCCTGGTGAAACCGACCAACCGCTGCGGCGGCACCACCACGCTGCTCACCGGCTGCGCGACGTATACCGGGACGATGTCGGTCCCCGCCATGGCTCCCGTGTTGGTCACGGTGAACGTGGCCGTCGCCGTGCCATGCCTGGACACCGTCGGTGTCACCGACAGGCCGGTGGTCTGGAAGGAGGTGTAGGACAAGCCGTAGCCGAACGGGTAGAGCGGGTTGTAGGAGTGACCCTGGCCAGAGCCGGTGCCGGGCAACTGGTCGAAGAACTTGGGCTGGTCGCCGAGCGGCGACGGCGCCCCGCCGTTGAAGTCCCCGCCCACTGATGCGGCGTCCGACGGCCAGCTGACGGAAAGCTTGCCGCTCGGGTTGTTGGTGCCGAAGATGGTGTCGGCCACCGCCTTTCCGGCTTCCGTGCTGCCCTGGTAGGCCATGAGGATGCCGTCGGCGTTCTCCGCCGCCTGACCGAGGCCGATCGGCCGCCCGGCGATGACCACGACGATCACTGGCTTTCCGGTTGCCTCGAGCGCGGCGATCAGCGCCTGCTGATCCGCGGGGAGCTGCGGGGCTGGGTTGTCCCCCAGGCCCTCGGCGTACGCCTTCTCGCCGACAGCCACGACATAGGCGCTGGCGGTGCCTGCGTCGGCCAGAGCGGTGGCCTGGTCCGGTGCGAAGACCGCGTGGGAGTCGTCGCCGAGGATGCCCTGCTTGACGGTTGTACCGGGCGGGATCTGATTGGCCGGCCCCATGCAGCACACGTGGCCGGCGCCGAAGACGCCCTGCCAGCTGACGCTCCAGCCGCCCAGCTGGTTGGTCATGGAGTCGGCGCTCGGGCCGGTGACCACGACATTGCTGGACGAGGAGAGGGGCAGGACGTTGCTGTGGTTGCGCAGCAGCGTCATCGACTCCTCGGCCGCCTTCAGGGTCTGGTCGCGGCCGGCGGTGACCGCCCCGTCAGCGGCACCGGCGTTGACACACGGGACGGTCGGGTTGCTGACACAGGCCTGATCGAACAGACCCAGCTGGAACTTCAAGGTCAGGATCCGCCGCACGGCCTGGTTGATGCGGTTCATCGAGATCTGGCCCGTGGCCACGTCGTGGAGGATGGCGGTCTGCCATTGAGCGGGGTTGGTGACCTCCATGCTCATGTCAACCCCCGCATTCACCGCCTTGGCGATGGCGCCCGCCAGGTCGGGGACGATGTGATAGGCGCTCTGCAGGGCTGGCACGTCCTGGTAGTCGCTGATGACCACACCCTTGAAGCCCATCTGATTGCGAAGGATGTCGGTGAGCAGGTAGTGCGACGCGGTGGCGGGAACGCCGTTGATCGACCCGGAGTCGACCATCACGGTTCCTGACCCGGCGTCGATGCCACCCGCGTAGGACGGGAGGATCATGCTCTGCAGGTAGCTCAGCGGCAGCAGGGCCTCGTTGCGGTCGTGCCCGTTGACGGCCTGCGAGTACCCGGCGAAGTGCTTGATGGTGGCCGTGACATTGAGCGAACCGGTTGTCCCGGGCGTCTGCAGCCCGTGGACATTGGCGCCGCCCATGGCGGCGGACAGCACCGGCTCCTCGGCCCAGGTCTCATAGGTGCGCCCCCACCGGTTGTCGCGGGACAGGTCCTGGACGGGCGCGAAATCCCACACCCAGCCGGTGGCCCGGAGAGCGTTGGCCGTGACGGCTCCCCCCGCTTGCGCGGCGGCGGGATCCCAGGTGGCGCCCATCCCGATCGACTGCGGGAACAGCGGCGCTTGCCAGGGATGCCCGAAGCCATGGACCGCGTCAACCCCGAAGACCACGGGGATGTGCAGCCGCGAATTGGCGATGGCGTAGCTCTGGATGGCGTTGTACTCGTTGGCCCAGTCGAGGCCGGTGTTGCCTGCACCGCCCTGGCCCGTCGTGTCGGGCGGGTTGTCGGTGCCGCCTGCCAGCACGGAGCCGACGTGCTGGTCGACGAAGAACGTCTTCTCACACGCCGGATTGGGCATGCCGAAATTGCTCGTGTTGCAGACGGTGCTGTTCGTATCGGTGACGTTGTCCACCAGCTGCTGGTCCATCTGACCGACCTTCTCGGGAAGCGTCATGGCGCCGAGGAGGGCGTTCACCCGAGCGGCGGTCGGCATGCCGGTGTTGAGCCACGGGCTCGCCGGCGTCGCGGTGGTGGCGCTGCCCTGGCTCAGCCCAACCGCCACGGCGCCGACCAGAGCTGTCGCGCTGAGCAGGGCCCGCCGCCTCCCCCGCACACGACCCACACGATGTGTGAGTCCGATCCCCCCAGAACTCTCGTGACCAACGTTGACGTACGGCATAAGTCCTCTCCTGTGTGTGGTCAGGCATGCCGGTCGATCGACGGTTTACGAAGATGTCCCAGCCGGCAGAGCACGGTGCGAGTCGCTCATCCCTCCATCAGACGCGGTTGGGGCCGGCCGCGAGCACAGCGCTCGCTTCGATCGCAGCACGGTTGGCATTCGTGCCGTCGCTGACGACGAGGTTCAGCGAAGAGATGGTGGTCGCCGTCGGATCGGCGTCGGTCATGGGCACTCCCCAGCGTTCCGGCGGCCGGCTCAACGGAGCCGAACGCAGCATCTCCAGCCACCTAACCTCTACGCCCTTTGAGCGGACCGTGTCAAGGGGCGCCCACGCGTCATCGGCGGCTACGCTGCCCTCCCCGCTTCACGGAGAGCCCCGAATCTGGACAGCGCCGAGTAGACGAGGGCGGCGACCAGGAAGCCGACGTAGAACGAGAGATCAGCGCCGTGCAGGGCGCCGGCCACCGGTCCGACGATGAGCCCCGTGTTCATGAAGGGCACCGCGCAACGTCGCTGAACAGAAGGCCGCCAAGGCCATCAGTCGGGAGAACCTGGCACCAATCAGCAACCCGGTTGCTTGTGAGAACTCCATCGAATTCACACCACTCCAGGGGACTTGACCGAGGCCTGAGGCAAGAGAGCGGGTCCGAGCCCTGGTCCGCCCATCTCAGACGTCGTCGCGCATCCAAGGGTGACGGTCCGCCCACTCTCAGAACCTCACTGAAATCAGCCCATTAGCGCGCAAACCCGGAAGAATGCTGGGCGGGCTGAATGCGATCGCGGCCGGGCTACACACATGGCGCGCCGGCTGGAATCCCTCCAACACGTCCACGTGCCGACCACCAGGCCCGCCGAGGGCGCAGCCTCGGCGGGCCACTGCACTCAATGCTTGACGGGGATCCGGGTCACCGGCTTGGACGGCGCAACCTTGCCGAGCGGCAGACGAACCTCGAGGATACCTTCGTGATACGCCGCGGTCACGTCCTTCTCACCGGTGCCGTCGGGAAGCGGGATCGTGCGCTCAAAGGATCCGTACTGGATCTCCGAGAAGCGCTGTCCCTCCTGCTCAGATTTCGTCTGGCTGCGCCGCTCGCCGCGGATGGTGAGCATCCCGTTCTCGACCACGATCTCAACATCCTTGTCAGGGTCGACTCCGGGCAATTCTGCACGGATAACCAGCTCGCCGTGGTCGGCGAACTCCTCGATGCGCATGGGGAATCGCTTCGCCGTATCGAACAGCGGGGCAAATGGCCAGCGCAGGAGGTGGGCGAGTGGCTGGCCGAGAAAGTCGTACGCAGTCACTGGTGTCAGAAGCTGGGTATCAGCCATGGTGTTTCCTCCACGTCTGCATTGTTGATTCCCTCTCATCCTCGCCAGGTGGACCGAGGGCCGTCAGGGCCTAACGTCATCACTTCGTCCGGAACCAGCCAATGAGGCCGAACGCACCAGGCGTTCTACGCGATGCCTCTGGGCGCCGCGTTTGCCGAGTCGAGCAAGCGGTCGACGTGGTTGCCCACGATGCCGTCGACCCTCAGGCGACGCAGGCGTCTGACGTTCCATCGACGCTCCGCGTTCCACGCGAAGACGAGCCGACCGATGGAATGCACCAGCCTGACGCGTCATGTAGGGAGGATGAGACACACTTTCGTTCGCATCGGCCCGGCAATGCGCCGCCCCTCCTCGCCGGCGTCACCGTGGTGCTTGTGCCGGTGGCAGGGCGCCCCTATCCTCGGCTGGTCAGGTGAAGGCCTCCATCGTCGTCAACGATCGTGCCCAGGAGATTCCTGCAGGAGGCGGCACGCTGCTGTCTTTTCTGCGTGAGGAACTTGGGCTGACCGGCGCCAAGCCCGGCTGCGGCGAGGGCGCATGCGGTGCCTGCACCGTGCTTGTCGACGGCGAGGCGGTCCGAGCCTGCATGACGGACGTGAACGATGTGGCAGGTCGCTCCGTGGTGACCATCGAGGGACTGTCACGCGGCGGAATGCTTCACCCAGTCGCCCGTGCGTTCCTCGAGATCGGCGCCATGCAGTGCGGATACTGCACGCCGGGCATGGTGATCACCGCAGCCGCCCTGCTGGCGCGAATCCCGGCGCCCGCCGAGGCGGAGATCAAGACCGCGATGGCCGGAAACGTCTGCCGGTGCTGCGCCTACCCGCGCATCCTGCGGGCCGTGACACGCGCCGCCGAACTGCTCCGCGACGGCGACGCAAGTGCCACGTCCGTCGCGGAAGACGCCGCGCCCGCCGACCTGCGGGCCGCGACGGGCACGCCGTGGGACTTGCTGGAACCCGAGGCTCGCGGGTACTTCGACGTGCTGGGCGACGGGTTGGTCGTCGTCCTGCCGCCGGGGCAGACGTCGCGCGGCCGTCCGCGCCCGTCGTGGCCAGGGTCGATGAACGGCGGTGCCTGGATTCACGTGGGCGAGCAGGGGATCGTCACCGCCTTCACCGGCAAGGTCGACATGGGCCAGGACAACCGCACCACGCTCACGCTGTTGGTCGCCGAGGAGCTGCGCGCGCCGCTCGCCACTGTCCGGCTGCTGATGGGTGACACGGCCGTGTCCCCGTTCGACATCGGCACCTTTGGCAGCCGATCGGTGATCGACGCCGGCGAGGATCTGCGCCTCACCGCCGCCTCAACCCGTGACCATCTCGTTCTCCTGGCAGCCGACGGCTGGGACCGCGATCCGGCCGAGCTCGAGGCGGCGGACGCGCGGGTCCGCGAGCGACGCGGTGACCTCTCATCCACCTACGGTGAGTTGGTGGCGGGAATGCGGCGCGTCGAGACCGCGACAGCCGACGAGGCGGTCACGGCCGCAACGGCGTGGCACACGGCGGGGCAGCCGGTCCGCCGTGTCCAGGCCACTGGTGCCGTGACCGGGGCGAGACGGTACGCATCCGACCTGACGCTGCCCGACATGCTGCACGGGATCGTCCTCCGACCCCCTGCGCTCGGGGTGCGACTCCGGTCCGTCGACCCGACCGGGGCGCGATCCATGGCCGGCGTCACCGTGGTGCACGAGGGGTCGTTCGTGGCGGTGACGGCGCCGCGACGGACCACTGCGCTGGAGGCATTGCGTCGCATCCGAGCAGAGTGGGACGTCGAACCCCAGGTCGCGGAGTCGGACCTCATCGACCATCTCCGCGGCCACCCGGTGGAGGCGCACGGCTGGGAGACCGCCATGCACCACGAGGCCGGTGACGTCGACCTGGCGCTGGCCACGGCGGCGGTCCGGCTCGACGCGACGTACACGACCGCATACGTCGCGCACGCACCGCTGGAGACGCGCGCGGCGCTGGCCGCGTGGGACGAAGGCCACGTCACCGTCTGGGTGGGCACGCAGCAACCGTTCGGTGTGCGGCGGGAGCTCGCCGCCGCGCTGGGACTCGACGAGGCGAGCGTCCGGGTCATCGTGCCGCCCATCGGCGGCGCCTTCGGCGGCAAGCAGAGCGCAGACGTCGCCATCGAGGCGGCGCGTCTGGCGCGCGCCACCGAGCGCCCCGTTCACATCCGCTGGAGCCGTGAAGAGGAATTCCACGCGCACCTCCGTCCCGCGGCGGTCATCGATGTCCGCAGCGGGGTGGACAGCGTCGGCGTCATCACCGCCTGGGACTTTCACAACCTCAACTCGGGGACGCAGTCGATCCTCTGTCCCTACGAGATCGCCAACCAGCGCATCGAGTTCCAGCCTGCGGACTCGCCGCTCCCCCAGGGGCCGTACCGGTCGCTGGCCGCGACGGCGAACACGTTCGCGCGCGAGTCGCACATGGACGAACTGGCGCGGCGGCTCGGGACGGACCCGCTGGCGTTTCGCCTGCGGCACCTCAGCGACGAACGGCTTGCCGATGTCCTGCACGCCGCTGCAGGGCGCGGAGGGTGGTCGGCTGAGTCGCCACGCGACGGTGAAGGGGTCGGCATCGCCTGCGGACTCGAGAAGGGCGGATATGTCGCCACCTGCGTTGCGGTGCATGTCGATGGTGATGGATGCCCTGAGATCACACGGATCGTGACCGCATTCGAGTGCGGAGCCATCGTGAATCCCGACGGCCTCGACAACCAGGTGGAGGGGGCGACGATCATGGGCCTGGGGGGCGCGCTCTTCGAGTCGGTGCATTTCGACGGAGGACGCATGCTCAACGCGTCATTCTCCCAATACCGGGTTCCCCGCTTCACGGACTTCCCCCCGGTCGACGTCGTGCTCCTCGACCGCCGCGACCTGCCCTCCGCAGGGGGCGGCGAGGCGCCGATCATCGCCGTCGCCCCTGCGCTTGCCAACGCGCTATTCGCCGCCACAGGCCGGCGGCTGCGCGCGCTCCCGCTTCTCACCGACGGACGAGTGCGCTGAGGCGACTTCGCAGGACCTTCGGCACTGGCGTCACCGGCGGTGCACCGACACGATATCGGCAACCACAGGGTTCTGGAGAGGCTTCCCGAGTGACACTTGGCCGTGGAAGCCCTGCGGACGGGCGGCGATCCCGAACTCGACGCCCGGAGCGGCGCGCGGTGGCCGGCGATGCGGCTGTGCGCGGCCTCGATCTCGCCGCGGCGGCGCGCGCCTCGTCCAATGCCGTCCTCGACTCTCTCGAGAGTTGTTCTCGCGAGGAGGTCTCTTCAAATACTCGGTGAACAGGCGATCTGCTTGCGCTTCAGGCTCTCCGTCTTGCTCTCAGGTGGTCGCACAGTCGCCGTCCAACCTGAGACGCAGATGGTCTGGTCGATCGTCGACTGGGTGACCGCAGGGTTTAGCACGCAATAGGTGATACCGCCGTGGTGACAGGCGTCGACCGTGGCTGGTCGCGTCGCCGCCGTGGTTGTGACCGCCCCAACGACGGGCATCGTTGGGGGCTGCAGGCTGGAGCTGGCAGCATCGGTCGGCGTCGGGAAAGATGATGTCGCCGAATTCGGCGTCGTCTCAGAGATCAGGCCGCTGCTTGACCCGTTCCCGCCGTTGGTGTTGTTGCTCCGGACCGCATCCACGAGAGGCGCTGGTTCGGTGAATAACTTCGGAATTGCCACGGGTGCGGCGACCAATGCCTTTTGTTTGACGCAGCCGACGAGTCCTATCCGCATGGCGCTATTCCGTCCCCTTTCCATCGGCCGTTGCAGATGGGGAACCTCCTGAGGGCTGCACCAGTACAGGTCGGTTCATATCCAACCCGAGGGAGCGATCGATGTGGACGGCACCGCCTCGTTCCCACACGTTGCGTTGACATACGTTTGGAAGGCTTCGAGGAAGCGAGGATCGAACACCTTCCCAACATGCTGCGTGTTCCACAGACCGCTGTCCCTGATCTGTGGGTAGTGACTGTGCAGGCCCAGCCACTCGTGCGACGGGGGGTCGACCGACCTCCCAATGGAGGACAAGAGCGCGGTAGCCCGACGGTGACCGGCGCAGCGGGCGTTGTCGGCGTAGCACCCGTCCGGGATGACACGCGCCCCGCTGCGCCGGGAGGTGCATCCGCCACCGCGGGAGCGATCTCGCCGCGGCCGGGTACCTGCAGGTCGGCTGGAAGAGAGGGGCTCGGGTGTTCCGCAGTCACCCCGAGCTGAATCCGTCCGAGCAACATGTTCGCGGCCCATCAAGCGCGCAAATTTGTGACCAGAGGCAGCCGCGTCAGAACGGCACCCGAGTGGCGAGCAAGCCGCTTCCTGGGGCTCGGCCGGCAAGGATCCAGCAGAACTCCGCGGCCTCGAGCTCCAGGCCTTCGCCGCCAGTGCCGGACCGCCAGCTGCCGCCTGCTGGGCCGGTGAGGAGGAGCGTGAACGGCTTGCCGTGACGGCGGCCCCACTCGGCGACAACGTCGGCAACGATGCGGCCGTCGTGCCCGGCTGTCAGCGACATCTCGCGGCCGGTTGCGCGCGCGATGTCGAGGCGGTGGATCCACGGGTCGCGCGTGAAGATGATGTCTACAAGGAAGCCGTAAGGCCAGCGCTCGGTGTCGAAGGGCGCGTCCTGCTTTATCCGCACCAGCGAACGCACCGGCGTCGGGCAACGGCGGCGAGCACGGACCGCACGGGGAGCGGCGGCGGCGAAGCGCTCGATGACTTGAGTGATGGTGAGATGTGAGCGCTCCCTGACCTGGGTGGCTGTCATCTCGTCGATCATGGCGCCGCCGTTGCGCTTGTTGGCCACTCGGAAGTCGTGCATGAATTGGCGCATGGACGCCTGGGCCTCCACCATGCCCAGCATGTGGCCGACCATCGCCCGGACGTCCCAGAGCTCACAGACGGTGGGCTGTCGCCAGTCGTCTGCCCTCAGTTCACGCAGCACGGCGAGCGTCTGAGCGAACTCCGCGGCAGCCAAAACCATGGCCTCGCGGTGCTCGATAGGTGGGATGTCCGCCAACTGCGTCGTCGTTGGCGATGCTGTCGCCGTTGTCGGCATGGTCGTGGTCACGTCTATCTCCTTGCCCCCTTCTTTCCCAGTACATGGTCTGTGTACATCTCGGCCGCCTCGTCCGTGAGTCGGAGCCACCGATCGCCGCCCGGCTGGTTGGCAGTCTGCTGCGCGGCTAGCCCGGCCACCAGCGCGGTCCACAAGTCGAGGTCCGCCGGGTCCTTTAGCCCAGCGGCGGCGAACCGCTCCCTCATCTCCTCGAGCACCCGCAGGGCGAGGGCGTATGACTCTGACGAGGGCTCGAAGTCCGGGATGCTCCGCTGGAACATCAACTGGTATCGGGCGACGTCCTCGGTGCCGAACTGGACGAAGAAGCGCGCCACTGCCCGAAGCAGCTCGCGGAGGTCTTCCGGCCATTCCCGCGCCGCGATGCGCTCGAGGAGCTGACGATTGGCCTGGGCGAACATGGCGTCATAGATGGCGTTCTTGGAGGGGAAGTACCAGTACAGCGAGGGCGGTCTGATGCCGACATGGCGAGCCACGTCGCCCAGCGAGAGACCGCCCACGCCCTGGGTTCGCGCTAGCTCCCAGGCTGCCTGGAGGATCTCAGCCCGGGTTGCCTCGTGTCGCTCGGCGCGTCTATTGCGAGTTGGTGCCTCTACCATACATCGGATTATCTACTACCAGTAGAGGCCAGGTCAAGGGTGGGGTCCTCGGCAAGGGCTAGGCGCAGGGCAACAGCCACTTGCCGTGCCGGGTCTCCCCGACCGCACCGATGGGTACCCCACGGCGTCGTGCCCCTGCCTTCAGGCGGCGTTTAGCGGACGACGCGTCCGCGCAGAACGATGCGGGAGGGGCGGCGGAGCACATCCGGGTGGACGCGGGGATCCTCGTCGTATCCGACGATGTCAGCAAGGGCGCCGTGCTCGAGGCCGCCAAAGCCAAGCCACGACCGCGCGACCCACGACGCCCCGCCCACCGCAACGTCCGCTGGCACGCCGGCGGCCACCAGGCAATCAACCTCGTCGGCAATGATGCCCGCGGCGCCGTCAGTGCCCGCGAGGACGGTGACACCAGCTTCGAACGCGCAACGAACGAGATTTGGGTGCCGCTCCCAACCTGTGGACTTCCAGCGCCCCCACGCGTCGGATGCCGGCGGTTGCTTTCGCAGACTCGCTTTTGTCCCAGAAGACGCGCACATCGTCGGCACCAGCACCGTTCCCTGATCAGCCATCCGGTCGAGGAGGTCGAGCCGGAGATGCATTCCGTGCTCCAGCGAATCGACGCCGGCGAAGACTGCAGCCGTGCAGCCGTCCTCATGTTGGCTGTGGACTGCAACACGTCCGCCGATGGCGTGCACGCGCCGGAGTCGCGATGCGCCTCCGCATCCCGCCGCAGCACCGAGTCATCGAGTGGGTCGCCCGGCGAGTCCGCGCCAGGATGGGTGTGGACATCGACCAAACCCGGCAGAAGCCAACCACCTCGCATGATCGTCTCGGCGCCAGAGATCTGCTCGCGCGAAATACGATCCCCGGCGACCCAGAGATCAGCTACCTCGTCGTCAGGAAGGAGGACGCTGCGTAGATGAACCGCCGGCGCACCGACCTCAGAGTCGGCTGTCATCCCCGGTGCCATGCTAATGCGCTGTCATGCGACCCCGGGGCCACGAGAAGCATTGGTGAGTCTCGCGTTGACCGCTGTGGTACACGTGATGGCCACGGACGTCGCGAGTTAGCGCCGAGGGAGATCCAATGCCGAGAGCCCCGACGGCTCACAGGGGGCGGGCGTCGCGATCGCGGCGCATCACCGGCCTCGGACCCACACTCTGCTGGGCGGTCGTGTTCGCCGACCTCGGCACGTCCGTCTACTACACCCCGGGGATCCTTTTCAATCAGGTGGGCGCGCACGCCGCACTATTCGTCGCCCTGACCCTGATCGTCTTCGTGCTTCTTGCCCTGAAGTACGCTGAGGTGACGATCCGCTACCCCGAGGGTGGCGGCGTCGTCGCCGTCGGCGCTCACGCCGTCAACGGCTTCGTGGGCCTGCTCGGCGGCCTGTTCATCCTCGTTGACTACTTCCTCACGTCGTCGCTGAGCGCAGTCTCGGGGATCACGTACCTCGGCACCGTTGTGCCATCGGTCCTGAACCTGCTGGTACCGTGCACGATCGCAGCTCTGGTGGTCATTGCTGTCCTCAACCTCAATGGCATCAGCGCCGATGCCAAGGTCACGGCGGGCATCGCGGCTCTCGCTCTGGTCAGCCAACTCGCCGTGATCGTCGCCGTCGTAGCCCACGCGGGCTTCGGCGCGGCCGTCGGGGCGATTCCGAAAGTACTCGTGCACCCCATTGGTGGGGTGGGCCTACTCACCGGCTACGCGGGTGCCTTCCTGGCCTTCTCGGGCCTCGAGAGCATCTCTCAGCTCTCACCGGCGATGGCCACGCCACGACGTCGCGTGGCACCGCGCACGATGGTCCTCGTCATCGTGACAGTGGCCCTCACCAGCCCGCTGCTCACGCTCTGGTCCACGACGCTGCTTGACACCCGCCGGAGTGACCCCAACCAGTTCATCTCGCTGCTCGCCGGGTACGCGGCTGGACCTCTGCTCCGCACCGAGGTGGCGTTGACCGCCGCGCTCCTGCTGATCTTCGCCAGCAACACGGCGACGATCGGCTGCTACCACGTGTTCCTTGCGCTGTCGAAGATGCACTTTCTGCCGGCCCTGCTGCAACGCCGCAACCACTTGCGCGACACGCCTCACTGGGCGATCCTTTTCGCCACCGTCATCCCGATGGCGATCGTCATCGCGACCCGCGGCAGCGCGGGCATCCTCGGCGACCTCTACGCCTTCGGCCTGCTGGGAGCCTTCAGCGTCACCTGCATCTGCGTGGACATCGTGCGCTTACGCGAACGGCGCCACCGGGTTCGCACCGTGGGACACGGGGCGAACCACGTCCATCTGCACACCTCCACGACCACTTTCTGTGTCGGCATCCTTACATCGGTTCTCGTTGTGCTGGCATGGACAACCAACCTGTTCGCGAAACCGTTGGCCACGCTGTTCGGCGGCACCGTCACGTTCCTCGGCCTTGCTGCCGTAGGGATCACCCAACTGCATCGGCGCCGTCGGGGTCTGCCGGGTCCGATTCCGCACGCCGAACGTCTCGAGTGGGTGCACCTCCCCGTCGATGAACAGGGACGGCACCCTCTGGTCGCCCTCGTCCATGGCACCGATGCTGAGCTCGAAGCCCTGGTCGACGTGGCGCTTGAGGCTGCCGGCCCCGCACCACCTGTGTTCCTCTTCATCGGCAGCCGCGGTCATGGCAGCGCCAATCACCTGCGCGAGATTATCGATCCCTACCTAACCGACACAGACGCGCACACGGTATTCCGGGCGGTTGAGCGTCGGTGCGGCCATCGCAGGCGACACCGGGTCGTCTACGCCGCCGGTCCCCATCAACGATCGGCCGGCACAGTCCAGGCGCTCCAACGCCTGCACGCTGGCCGGCTCCTCGTGCTCGACGGCGACTCGGAGCATCTCGCCGGGCTCAACGCCAAGCACGAGCGCACCATCGAACACCAATCGATTCGTCTTCACCTGTGGCTGCTCCCGCCTCCTTCGCAGCACCACTAGGCGCGCGTGGAGAGTTCTCCCCTTTGACGATCTAGCCGGTGGTCACGGAGGAGACCCCCATCAGCCGGTAAGGGAGGCCGCTCCGCTCAGGCCGGCGTTGTTGAGGTGGCTGGCAAACGATCAGCCGATAAGTGAGAGCGCTACGCTCGCCCTCCCACTCTCACTGCCACAGCGCTCAGGCCCAGATTCAAGGTTCGAATCCTCTCTCCCCAGCCAAGCTGACGCTGGGCCGGGGGACCCGTTGTCGAGGGGCGATGCGCCCCTCTCGCAGCGCCGGCGGAGCCGACGCAACTCACTCCCCACTCGGTGTGTTCTCCTCATGATCGCGAGACTCGTGCGTCTCCGCCAATCCCAACATCCTCCCTCGCGAGCGCTCCCGAACAGAGGCGAAGGTCCTCACCCTTGTTGCGAAGGTCGCTCGCCGGACGTCGCCGGCGATCAGCTGCCCGGCCCGACCGGAGGAGGCTTCGGCTCGACGCGTTGCGCAATCCCGACGGTGGATTTCGCCGGGATCGGGAGGGGTCGGAATCGCGCCAGAAAGAAGCGCAGGTCGTTAGGTTCGTAGGCGAAGGCCAGGCCGCCGACGTCGTCCGCGTGCTCGCACACGCTGACGACGGACTCCGCCGTCACCTCCATGTGGGCTTGCGTGTACACACGCCGTGGGATCGCCAGGCGCACCAACTCGAGACGTGGTTGGCGATTCTCGCCGGTGGCGGGATCGCGGCCAGCTGAGACGACGCCGCGCTCCATGGTTCGCACCCCGGCATCGGCATAGATCGCAGCCGCGAGCGACTGCGCCGGCAGCTCGTCCTGCGGCACGTGCGGCAGGATGGCACGCGCGTTGAGATACACGCCGTGCCCGCCGATCGGCTGGACGATGGGAACGCCCGCGTCAATCAGCAGGTTGCCGAGGTACTCCACCTGACCGATGCGAGCGCGGACATGGTCGTCACCGTCCACCATCTCCCGGACGCCGCACGCGAGTGCCTCCATGTCGCGCCCGGACATCCCGCCGTACGTGTGCAGCCCTTCGTAGGCGACGAGCAGCCCGCGGGCCCGCCACGCGAGCTCCGGATCCCGCAGCGCGAGAAACCCACCGATGTTGACCAGGTTGTCCTTCTTCGACGATACCGTGGCGCCGTCCGATTGGGCGCAGATCTCGAGCAGGATCTCTGCAACGCTTCGATGTGCGTAGCCCGCCTCGCGCTGCTGTACGAACCATGCGTTCTCGAGGGCGCGGGTCGCATCGAGCATCACCAGGATTCCCTGCTCGTGGCACAGCGCATACGTGGCTTTGAGGTTGGCCATGGACACCGGCTGGCCGCCGGCCATGTTGACGTTGGTCTCGAGGGAGATGTAGGGGATTCGCGCGGCTCCGACCTCGGCGATGATCCGGCGCAGTTTGTCCAGGTCGATGTTGCCCTTGAACGGATACAGCGATGCGGGGTCGTGCGCCTCGTCGACGATCACGTCGGCGAACGAACCGCCGGCCTTTTCCTGATGCCAGCGCGTCGTGGTGAAGTACATGTTGCCGGGGATGACGTCGCCAGGCTTGATGAGGATCTGGCTGAGGATGTGTTCCGCTCCGCGCCCCTGGTGCGTGGGCACGAGCTCAGGATAGCCGTACACCTCGCGCACCGCGTCCACCAGGTGGTAGAAGCTGCGGCTCCCCGCGTACGCCTCGTCGCCGACCATGAGCGCCGCCCACTGCCGGTGGACATCGCCGAGGTCCCCGAATCGGTCAGCAGATCGATGTAGACGTCCTCTGAGCGCAGCAGGAACGTGTTGTACCCGGCGTCGCGGATGGCTGCCTCGCGCTGTTCGCGCGTGGTCATCCGGATCGGCTCGACCATCTTGATCCGATATGGCTCTGCCCAACGCCGATGGCCGGTGAGCGCCTCCATGGTCCCGAGTATGCCCGGCCAGTCGCCGCCTGCCAGGGCCATTTGTCACTTCTTGGAGTGAGCGTCTGTGATCCGCGTCAGTCGTCGCACCCTCACAGAAGAACAATGCGGCCCATAAGTCCGAAACCCCGTACGACCGCGAGGCCGCCCGTCACGGATGAGATGGCCGCACGCATCCAACCCACGCCTTCGACACCATTCTGGAATGAGGGTCGAGCGCGCGGCCGCGAACAGGGAAACGACGCGGGCATTGGCGGCATCGAAGAGTGAATGCTCCGTCTGCTGCAGCTTCGGGTTCATGCATTGCTCCGCCTCGCGAAGACTCATTCGAGATCAAGGTGCCGATGGTGTGGGTGACGACATAGCGTTCGGTGGCGACGATGTCGGCGTCGGCATCGCTGGGGGAGAGCGCCAGCACGATCTTGGCGCCGGGAGCTGCTCGATATGGTGCGCGGCGGCACCTCCGCGATGTCTCTCAAACTCCCGCACCATCTCGCCGGCCACCTTCCATATGCACCGGAGCACGCCGCCACCTCATGACACAATGCGGCGATGACTCCGGATGTGACGCCCGTTGCAACCCCAGGCACCTTGGCGTCCCCTCACCAAAGTGCTATAGAAACCCACGACCTGACCAAACGCTTCGGGGAGCGTCGCGCAGTTGACGCACTCTCGATTCAGGTGCCACGAGGTGTGATTGCCGGTCTGGTGGGACCGAACGGGGCAGGGAAGACGACCACTCTGCGCTTGCTTCTCGGTTTGATTCGCCCGACAGGTGGCGACGCCGTGGTATTGGGTCAGTCGATTCATCACCCGCGCGCATTCATGCACAGAGTTGGCGCACTGATCGAAGGGCCCGCCTTCTACCCGACTCTCTCGGGGAGAACCAATCTCTCGACGCTTGCAACGCTCGGTAGACATCGCCACGCAGACATCACTGAGCTACTGCAGACCGTGGGCCTCGCGGATCGCGGACGGGACATGTCCCGTACGTACTCACTCGGCATGAAGCAGCGCCTCGGAATTGCGGCTGCGCTCCTTTCTGACCCCGAGCTGCTGATCCTTGACGAGCCGGCCAACGGCCTCGATCCGCCAGGGATCATCGAGATGCGCGAATTGATGAGGCGCCTGCGAGATGGCGGTAAGACGCTTCTCGTCAGTAGCCACCTCCTAGCCGAGGTGGACCAGATCGCTGACTGGCTCATCGTTCTGGTGGGGGGCAAGGCCGTGTACTGCGGCCCAGCGGCCAGCCTGCCAGGGCGTCAATCCTCGGGAATGCTCGTGGCCACCGAGTCACCCGCGCAACTCGATGTCGTTGTCAGGATCGCCCGCGATCGGGGTTACACGGCGGTGGTGGAAAGCGGCCAAGCGCGCATTGCGGCTCCGTCGTCCTTCGCGGGCGAGCTCAATCGGCTCGCAATGCAGGCGGGCGCAACCCTCGTGGAACTGCACCAGGTCCAGAGCACACTGGAAGAGAGCTTCCTGCAAATCATCGGGAGCATCAACTAATGCTCGCTGCGTTCATGGCCGAATGGCCGAAGATTCGTCGGCGCAGTATCCTCCTGGCACTCGTTGCCATGGTGGGCATCACCGCGCTCGCCGTCGGTGTCACCTTGGCGCGAATCCACAGGCGCTTGCTGGAACAACAGGTATTGATCAATACCGATGTTGGTTTGACCGGCACCCTTCAACCCAGCGCGACCTTGGTAGCGGTGATCGTGCTCATCACAATTGCGGCGGTCCTGGGCGCGGACTGGACTCAGGGGACGTGGAGAAGCCTACTGGTACAAGAGCCAGGGCGGCTGCGACTCCTCGCTGGGAGGGTTCTGGCACTGCTTCTGTACATGATCATCTCAGCCGTGCTCACGGTAGGTCTTGGCACGCTGGTGGCCATGGTTGTCGCCCCTCACGAAGGCGTGAACACGGCGACGTGGTGGGATTCCACCGGAACCGCCGACTACCTTGCATTTCTGGGCAATCTGGTTCTCGCCGTCGTGGGCTGGACGATCTTCGGGACGCTTGTTGCAGTGCTGGTCCGCAACCCCGCCGGGGCGGTGGGTGCCGCGATAGCCTGGTTGTTTGTGATTGAAGGCCTCGCCAACCAGGTCTGGTCGACGGTCGGCCAGTACCTGCCGGGCCGGATTCTCTCCGTTGTGCTGACGGGCGGCCAGGCATCCGTGCTCAGCAACGCAACCTCGACGGGGGTGCCGTATTCCACCGCGCTGCTGATTGCGGGTCTGTACGCTATTGGAATGGCCGTTGTCGCCGGGGCGAGCTTCCGGTACCGCGACCTGACCGCCTAGCTATCTCCCGCCGATCAGCCGCCCGGTCGATAGGCGCGTTTGTACCGTTTAGTAGTTCGAATCAGAGAGGGTCTTCCCAGTTCAATCACCCGATTCGAACCCGGCGCGACGACCACGGGTGACCGGCTAGCATCCGGGCTGATGAAGGGTCACGTGATCTCATGCTCCTGAACGCATGTGCGGGCGACGACCAAACGCCGCCGGGGGCGTACGACTCCCGCGAGCACTACACCAAGTACGAATACCGCATCCCGATGCGCGACGGCGTCAGGCTCTTCACGTCCGTGCTCGTACCCAAGGACGCGTCGACCACGTACCCGTTCATGATCATCCGGAGCCCGTTTGGCGTGGGTCCCTACGGGTCCGACGAGTATTCCACGGCGGCCGTTCATACGGATGCGTTCCTAAGGGCCGGCTACATCTGGGTGCGGCAGGACGTTCGCGGCCGGGCCTTGTCGGAAGGCGCATTCACCCACGTGACCCCGCATCGACCGGAGAAGCGGGTCCTTTCCGATGTCGATGAGAGCACGGATACGTACGACACGGTGGAGTGGCTGCTGCAGCACGTCCCCAACCACAATGGCCGCGCGGGCCTGTGGGGGATCTCCTACGCCGGGTTCTTCACCGCAGCCGGAATCATCGACACGCATCCGGCGATCAAGGCGGCGTCGCCTCAGGCGCCTGTGGCTGACCTATTCCTCGATGACGACTGGTACCACGGCGGGGCGTTCATGCTCGCGGCGAACTTCGAAGGGTCGGCGGGCTTCCCGCCAAAGGCGGGGCCACCGCCCAAGGTGACGGTACCGTTCGACTACGGCACGAGTGACGGCTACGAGTTCTTCCTCAAGCTCGGACCGCTGGGCAACGTCACGGCCCGACTCGGAGGTCCGAACCCGATGTGGGACGAGACCGTCGCGCATCCCACCTACGATGAGTATTGGCAATCCCGTGCCATCCTGGCGGCATCTGAAGAACATCCGCTGCGCGGTGCTGACGGTGGGCGGCTGGTTCGACGCCGAGGACTTGATGGGACCGCTGCGCGTGTATCGCGCGATCGGGGCGAACAATCCCGGCATCAGCAACGGCCTCGTCATGGGACCCTGGGTGCACGGCGGCTGGGCGCGCCATGACGGACGGCGACTGGGCAGCGTCGACTTCGCCGCGGACACAGCAAGGTACTACCGGGAGAGCATCGGGCTCCCGTTCTTCGAGTTCCATCTGAAGGACAGGGGCGATCCGAAGTTGCCCGATGCGTGCGTGTTCGAGACCGGCACCAATGTCTGGCGTCGGTATCCCGCTTGGCCCCCGCCGGACGCCAAGCCGCAGATTCTGTATTTTCGAGAAGCCGGCGGCCTCGCCTTCGAGCCGCCCACGGCGGCGGACGCAAGCGATTCCTACGTGAGCGATCCCGCCAAACCGGTACCGTTCGTCGGCTACACGGCGCCCACGGTTCCGGACGAATACATGGTGTCGGATCAGCGGTTCGCGGCGACGCGGCCCGATGTGCTCGTGTACGTCACGGACCCGCTCCAGGAGGATCTCACTCTCGCCGGTCCGGTCTCAGCGAGGCTCTTCGTTTCGACGACCGGGACCGACTCCGACTGGGTGGTGAAACTGATCGATGTCTATCCTCCGGACCGGAGCGATCCCACCGCAGAGAGCAGGGCGGGGGCTGGGACGGACGTCGGGGCGCCGGTGGTGAGGCTCGCGGGGTATCAGCAGCTCGTGCGCGGCTGGCCCTTTCGCGGAAAGTTTCGCAAGAGCTTCGAGCAGCCCGAGCCGTTTGCGCCAGGGAGCGTTGCAGACGTTAACTTCACGATGCCCGATGTGAACCACGTGTTTCGTCGCGGCCACCGCGTCATGGTGCAGGTGCAGAGCAGCTGGTTTCCACTCGTGGATCGCAATCCACAAACCTTCGTGGACATCCCGACCGCGAAGCCGGAGGATTTCAAGCCGGCGACGCAACGGGTTGTCCGCTCCCAGACTCAGCCGTCGGGCGTGGAGGTGCACGTGCTGCCATTGGCAGGGAACGCTGTGGGCGGACCGACGCGGGGGCCCCTGGATCGCTAGAGCCAGTGCGTGGAAACGCGATCACGCCGTTTGGTAGTTCGAATACCGGAAGGTCTTCCCAGCCAGCGCTTCTTCGCCGTCGCTCACTGGCGCCGACCGGCTGCGGCGACCAGGTTGTGCAACTGCTTGAGCCTACGTTCGCGGTCGCGGACGAACCGCTCGATGCCCTCGAGGATGTGGCGCGTCGTGAGGTGCGCCTCGTCCATGACCTCGTCGAGGGAGCCACCGGTGCGCCACCGGTCGTCCCAGTCGGCGCCCATCGAGTACTCCGCACCGAGCGGCCCGTCGACCCAGTCGCGCATGAGCCGGTACGTCCGGTTCGTGATCGCCATCGCATCGAGCCGATCGGCAGGCGAGATCACGAGGTCGCGATACGCCGCCGGCTGTAGGCGGAAGAGCTGCGGGCTGATCGCGGCCACGACCTTCACGTTGAGGCCATTGGCGTCGAGGTCGGGGAGTGCCCTGACGAGGTTCGCCGTCGTGGTGGTGCCCTGCACGAACACGGTCCCCATCGCCGGACGGTCAGGTCGAAAGGCACGGAGCACATACGCGCCGCGCGCCGCCTCGAAGTGGCTCGGCATGCCGAGCGCTTCGCGGTCGGGCAACTCGATCGAGGGCCGCGTGAGGTGGAGCGCGATGATCGGCACATCGGTCGCGATCGCCGCTCCAAGGACGACGGGCACCTCGTTGTACTCCCACGGGTGGAGGTCGATGACCTTGCCATCGGGGAAGAACTGCGTGACGCCGGGCTCGTAGATCCCGAAGTGGGTGCGCGAGTCTTCTGCAGTCTCGGGCCCCGAGTGGCCCGCCACCCAGAGGACCTTGCCGACCTTGAGCTCGCAGTCCTGGGCGAGTTGGCTGAAGAGGCGCATCTCGCCGTACTTGAGGTAGCTGAAAGAGCCGTACGTCGAGCAGGCGCCCCAGAAACCGTTGAACGACGCGAAGGGATCGGACGCGAGGTTTACCGTCGCGAGCCCGACCATCATTCCGGCGTTCGTGAACTCGGTGATCTCGGTCGGCAGGAGCGCCCCGCGCGGGTTCGAGTTGCGCTCGTACCACCCGAAGCCCGGCAGCTCGCCGAAGTCCTTGCCGAACCCCGCGAGGTTCGTCGAGTCGGCGAGATCGGCCGACGCGGCGATGAACAGCGGGCGGCCGTAGTCGCGCTTCGCGACCGCGTTCACCCACGATCCCCACGCCCCCAATGCCGCGCGGTTCGCCTGCTTCTCGCCCGGCTTGCGGTACATCAGAGTGGGGTAGCTGCGGTAGTTCGACAGGCGCGGGTCGGCAAAGACATCCCTGCCTTGGCCGCCGATCGTGAGGCCCTCGACCTCCTGGGGTACCGTTGCCGCGAGTCTGACGAGGCGGTCAGAGATCGCATCGACGACAGCGGGCTGATCGGCGAGCACCGCCGCCGCCCGGCGGAGGTTCTCCGCGGCCTGCTCGTTGAGGGTGGCGAGATCGGAGGGCGCGGGCTCGTCGACACCGACGTAGGTCATGCCGTATTTCGCCATGAACCCGTGTCGCACCTCCCAGAACGGCGCGCTGTTCATGGGGTGAGGGGAGCCGTGACTCTTGTTGTCGTACTTACCGTACCCCCGGCCCTTGCGGGTGCGGAACCAGGCAACCGAGGGGACCTGCTCGGGGTTCTCGCCGCAGGCGGCCTCGAGGACGGCCCTGGTGACGGGCGCCCAGTCCATGCCTTCTGTCGTGCCCGACACGCGCCAGCTGTACGCGCCGAACCACGTTGCCGGCGTGCCGGGTACGACGGAGGAGGCGGCGAAGTCGTCGATGCCGAAGTCGTTCCAGTCGACGAGGAACACCAAGTTTGACAGGCCGAGGCCCCACGCCGCGTTCCGCGTCTCGTGGCTCGCCCCAGCCGTCAGGCCGCCTTCGCCCTCGACGACGAACACGCGGACGTCGCCCGCGCCCGCGAGCTTGAGTGCGAGCGCCTCGCCGGCCGCCGGCGGCATCCCGTGGCCCGAGGGCCCGGTGTTGAACTTGAGGAACAGGGTCTTGCCCGCCATTTCGGGGTGTCCGGGGAGGCCGCCCCGATGGCGGAGCGTGAGGAGCTGCTCGTGCGTGAGTGCCCAGCGCCCTGCGTCAGGGAAAGCGAATGCCGGGTCGGGATCGCGGGCGGCGCGGATTCGGAGCGTCTCGTTGAGCGCAGCGAGCGTCGAGTACACGACCGGGACCGTGTGCCCAGCCGAGAGCACGAACCGGTCCGCGAAGGGGAGCCAGGGCCGGCGGATGTCCCAGCGCATGGCGCCCGAGAGGAGCGTCGCGAGGAGGAGGTGGACCTTGGAACGCGATCCACCCGGGTGCCCGCTCTGGCGGTAGTTGAGCGAGAGGTCGATGAACTCGTCGACGACGTCCTTCACGACCTCCCAGAGTCCGAACGACGCCTCCGCCTCTGCGTACAGACGCTTGATTGCTGACACCTTCAACGCAGCCACCTCGCGCACGGGACACAGTCCGGTCTGCCACCCATCTGTCCTGACTGAGGACGCAACCTCCACGGCGGCCTTCGTCTTCTGACCGTGGCGAACTCCTTGGCGACCTGGACGTCGTCCGGGCCGAGCACCGTGAGGTCGCTGGCCAGAATCAGGTCCCTGGCCTTGCGCTGCTGCAGCGATGCGGTTCGGAGACGTTCAGCGAGCTTGTGCGCGGCGTGCTGGCCCGGCAGCAAGCTCAGGTAATCCTCGGCGGGACGGTGGTGCTGATCGGGAGCGTCGGTCCAGTGCTCGGTGATCGCCACGCTGTACCTCCTTGTCGCCGGGTAGCAGGGGCGAGTCTCGCAGCACTCCTAGGGCGACTGCTGCTCACCTGATACGCCGCTGCCGGCGACCGCTCTCCACGACTGAATGAAGGATCCGGGCTAACAAGCAAGCCGGCTCAGGTGACAGCGGGTCTGGACAGGTGAGCAGTCGCCAACGTACCCAGACCGGCAGCGTGCTGCTTTCCGGGCGAGAGGAGATAGCTCAGCTGTGAATCGCGACAAAGGTGCGGACGAAAGGAAGCGTTGAGAAGCTTGCGCTGCCAACAGCCAACACCCTCTCTCCCCAGCCATTTCGCGCACGCCTAATTTGAATTCACCGGCCACCGTCCAACCGCGGCTGAGTGACAGGCACCGGTTGCCACAGCGCTCGTAGAGCGGATAGGTGGCGATCAGCGCATCAGACATTCGCTCCCCGCTGGACTTCTGTGGGCCCGGGAGCCACGCTCAGCCGCTTGATCGACCGGACGACATAACCGTCATTCGCCCTCGAGGACAGCTGGCGTTGGTCGCACGGACATGCACGATCCTCAGCGCCTGACGCCTCACCTGGTGTCGACGGCCACACTCCTCATTGCACCGAACGTATCACCGAGATGGCGACCAGCCCGGGCCGTCCGTCCCTGGCGACCAGACATCCGTCCCCAGAACGAGCATCCGCAGAGGATATTGACCATCTGAACAGAACGGTCCAGCATGGCCTCAGCGTCGAGCAGGCAAAAGAGGGAGGCTCCTCTCGAATAGATCAATCGCGTCGTGGGCGCGTCGGATGCTGGCAGCGTCGTCGGATCGACCCGAGCCAAAGCGCGGGGGTGGCGGGTTCCGGACATGGCCGAACAGTGGAGGTGTGGGTGAGGCCGTGTGGCTGGACCATCTTGGAGAAAGCCCCGGGTGACCAGGCAGTACATCAACGGTGAGTTGTCGGTGAAGCTGGCGGAGCTACAAGCGGTAGCTCTGAGCAAGGAATCCGCCGGCGAAGCCGCCCAGCTGCGCCTGGAAGCGGAAGCAGCCCCGTCGGGAGTACTGCCCATGGTCGCGCTACGTGCGTTAGACCTGATGCGGGGCCTCTGCCGGGAATCACTAGCACGAGGAGATCTTGGAGCCTTCAATCGCCAAGCCACGGTGGGCGCTGAGCTTCGGGAGTTCGCTGTCTCCGCGAGACTGCTTGCAGAAGACTAGAGTTGGCAGGTAAGTCTTGCTTTCGGGACGGGCGACTTGAACGACAGTAGGCCCAGCCCCAGCGAACAGCGGGAGGTCGACTGATGGCAACTGACCAGGACCAAGAGGTTTCCGAGGCACAGATCGCGGTTCACTGGCGGGAGGAAGAGTATTACTACCCCCCGGCCAAGTTCATCGGGCAGGCGAACGCCAATGATCCGGCGATCTTCGAGCGATTTCGCGAGGAAGACTTCCCGGAGTGCTTCAAGGAGTACGCCGACCTGCTCACCTGGGATCAGTACTGGAAGACCACCCTGGACACGAGCAACCCGCCCTTCTGGAAGTGGTTCGTCGGCGGTCGGCTGAACGCCAGCGTCAACTGTGTGGATCGCCATCTGGCGACCAGCCGCAACAAGGCGGCGTTGATCTGGGTGCCCGAGCCGGAGAGCGAAGAGACCCAGGCGATCACCTACCAAGAGCTCTACAAACGGATCAACGAGTTTGCGGCGCTCCTCCGTGGCTTCGGTGACGTTGGCATTGGCGACCGCGTCACCTTCCATCTCCCCATGGTCCCTGAGCTGCCGGTCTCCATGCTTGCCTGCGCTCGCCTGGGCGTCATCCACAACGAGGTGTTCGGCGGGTTCAGTGGAGCGGCCTGCGGAGGCCGGATCGCCGACTCGGGAAGCCGAATCCTGATCACCATGGACGGCTACTACCGAAACGGTGAGCTGATCGACCACAAGGCCAAGGCCGACGAGGCGGTGGCAGCGGCAAAGGAGCAAGGCTTCGAAGTCGACAAAGTGCTGGTTTGGCGCAGACATCCTGGCCAGTACAGCTCCAAGACGCCGATGGTCGCCGGTCGGGACTTCTTTGTCGACGAGCTCATGCATGAGTACGCGGGGAGGTTGGTCGATCCGGTGTCCATGCCGGCCGAAGCACCGCTCTTCCTCATGTACACGAGCGGCACGACCGGACGTCCCAAAGGCTGCGTGCACAGCACGGGTGGATACCTTGCTTACGTCACCGGCACGGCGAAGTACTACCAGGACATCCATCCGGAAGACACCTACTGGTGTGCTGCCGACATAGGCTGGATCACTGGCCACTCGTACATCGTCTACGGGCCTCTTTCGCTGGGGACGTCGAGCGTGATGTACGAGGGGGTACCTTTGTATCCCGACGCGGGCAGAATGTGGCGCATTGCGGAACGGCTCGGAGTCAGCATCTTTCACACAGCGCCGACCACCATTCGCCTGCTGCGCAAATTCGGCCCCGACGAGCCCAAGAAGTACGACTACCATTTCAAACACATGACGACGGTCGGTGAGCCCATCGAGCCTGAGGTGTGGCGCTGGTATCACGAGGTCGTGGGCAAGCGGGAGGCCGTCATTGTCGACACCTGGTGGCAGACGGAGAACGGCGGATTCCTTGGCAGCACCCTGCCAGCGCTGCAGCCAATGAAGCCGGGGAGTTGCGGCCCCGGGGTCCTCGGCATCTACCCCGTCATCTACGATGAAGAGCGCAAGCTCGTCGAGGTTGGAAGCGGCCGGGCCGGAAACATCTGCATTCGAAACCCCTGGCCGGGAATCTTTCAGACCATCTGGGGTCAGGACGAGAGATTCGTAGAGACCTACTACGCGAAATACTGCCGGGACAAGGAAAGCAAGGACTGGCGTGATTGGCCCTATCTGGCGGGGGATGGCGCGGTCCAGGCAGCCGACGGCTACATCCGGATCCTCGGCCGAATCGACGATGTGATCAACGTTGCGGGACACCGCCTGGGCACCAAAGAACTCGAGTCGGCCGCCCTTACCGTCGATGAGATCGCCGAGGCAGCCGCGGTGCCCGTTGTCGATGAGTTGCGTGGCCGAGCTGTGGAAATGTATATCGCGTTGAAGCCCGGTCTCAAGCCCAGCAAGGAACTCGAAGAGAAGGTGATCAAGGCGATCGAGAAGGAGATCGGGAAGATCGCTCGACCGAAGAACGTGTGGATCGTCACGGACATGCCCAAGACCCGGTCCGGGAAGATCATGCGGCGGGTGATCGCGGCGATCTCCAACTTCACCGATATTGGAGACGTGACGACGCTCGCGAATCCAGAGATCGTGGACAGTATCCGCCACCAAGTTCAGACCGAGAAAGCGGCCCGCGGAGAGGTGCCACGTGAGCTGACGCCACAGGAAGTGGAGGAGATGAAGCGCTTCGGTCAAGCGGAGTGACCAACCTCGTCGTCCTCGAGTGGTCTGGTCTGATCCGACGGCATCCATGACTTCACCTTGCGGCTGCCCGACGAAGTCTCGCTGCGCCAGTGAGCCTTGATCAGGTCGTTCGGATTCGCCCCCGGGCACCTCAGCCGATAAGTGACGACGCTACGCTCGGCCTCCCACACTCGGTGCCAAAGCGCTGAGGCCCGGATTCGAGGTTCGAACCCTCTCTCCCCAGCCATTTCGTGCGCG
>PLWW01000066.1 GCA_003153125.1 Candidatus Dormiibacterota bacterium
CCGCCCCGGGTTTCATAGAGACTCTTGTTACTGAGTCCCAGCCACCGCGACTGGGGTTGACCGATGGTAATGGGTCGCCTCGAGCTCAGCAGGAGGGACCATGCCGATCTCTCCATGCAGGCGACGGTGGTTGAACCAGTCGATGTATTCGAGAGTCTCGTATTCCACATCGTCGAGACCACGCCACGGTTGCTGGTGAATCAACTCGGCCTTGTACAAACCGTTGAAGGATTCGGCGAGCGCATTGTCGTACGAGTCGCCGCGTGAGCCTACCGAGGTGACCGCACCAGCCTCCGCGACGCGCTCAGTGTACCGAATAGCGAGATATTGCACGCCGCGATCTGAGTGGTGAACAAGCCCGTCGAGGTGCTCCCCACGGCGCGCCCAGATGGCCATCTCCAGGGCGTCGAGGGCGAGATCGGTGCGCAAGGAGTGTGACGCCTGCCAGCCGACCACGTAGCGCGAGAAGACGTCGACGATGAAGGCCACGTAGACCCAGCCGGCATGGGTCTTCACATAGGTCAGATCGGCCACCCACAAGCGATTCGGTGCCGCGGCGCGGAACTGACGGTGGACCAGGTCGGCGGGCCGCGTCGCTGCCTCGTCCGGGAATGTGGTGCGGACTGTCTTGCCGCGGACGACGCCGCGGATCCCGAGGCCGCGCATCAGACGCTCGACGGTGCACCGGGCAACCTGGACGCCCTCGCGGCGCAACTGCGCCCAGACCTTGTCGGCGCCGTACACGCGCCGTTGTTCGTTCCAGATGCGCGTGATCTCGCCTTTGAGGGCTGCGTCACGCAGGCTCCGTGCTGACGCGGGGCGACCTTTGGCCGCGTAGTACGTGGCGGGGGCGAACTGCAACACCTGGCAGATCGGCTCGACCCCGTACCGATCGCGCTGCGCGTCGATGTACGTAGTCATCTCGGTCGTCGACCGTCGAGCTCGGTCGCGAAGAAAACTGAGGCGCTCTTGAGGATCTCGTTGGCCCGACGCAGCTCTTTGTTCTCGCGCTCCAGCTGCTTCAGTCGCTCACGCTCACTCGTGGTCAGGCCGGCTCGATGCCCAGCATCGATCTCCGCCCGCTTCACCCACTCGTGCAGCGTCACCGGATGCATTCCGAACTTGCCGGCGATTGACTGGGTCGCCTGCCATCCCGATGTGTACTCGCTACGGTGCTCCTGGACCATCCGTACCGCCCGCTCCCTCAGCTCCTGGGGATACCTGCCCTGCTTGGCCATCGCTTGCTCCTTCTAGCGTGAAGGAGTCTCCAGGATTCCCGGGGCGGTTCATCCTTATCGAACAATGCCGACCTTAGAAGTGCTCTTGGTGCGCGACGAGGGTCGCGGCTTCATTCAACAGGTGGCAAGTCTTCTCGGGTCACCAACGATTCCGCGGGAGACGAGTATTGCTGCACTGTTGTGCTCGTTGCCGCAGCACCAAGACCTCCTGCTGGGAGGTCGGCCGGAAAGAGGCCCGCTCAGAATCGCAGAGGGAAGTCACACCGGCCATCGAAATGATGTTCTCGAGGAAATATCTCTTCGACTAGGCCCACTGCCAGAGCATCTGGTTAGGTCAAAACGCGAAGGCGGCTTCACCCACATGCTCCCGCCAACCGCAGATGAACTCGAACAGTGGCTAGGCGGGTACCCACGGCTCGCTCCGCTCGGTGTACCAGCCGCTGTCGAATACGTCCAGCCAGGGCTCAGAGGTGACGATTGGACGGTTCAGGGGAGGTGGGCACTGCATCCGCCTCTCGACATGATTGCGAGGATGCGATGGTGTGTCGATCGTATGGATCTGCCGGATGCTCCATACCGTGACGGGATTCCGCAATCGGGGATCGTGCTTCCTGGCTTGGCAGGCAACACCGCCGCCTTGCACCCGTTGATCACCTGGTGGATCGTGCTGTACGGCTTTTCAATGCTGGCCCGCTACTACCCGCGTATTTGGTCGGATCTCCTGGACGTCGATCGGAGTACCCACGCAGTGCCGACGGCGGCCGCGCTGGAGACGGCGCAGTCAGTGGTTCCGCAGTTGTTAGTCGAGGAACTTGCTCGGGGCTATCGCGGCGCCGTGGCTCGCTAGCGGCGCGGCGGCGATGTACTCGGCTAACGACGATGCCCTTCGACCGACCCACGTTGGGACTGTCAGGACGAACCAGCCAGTCCGGCAGCTCGTCACATGCGGCGAGACTTGAACGCGCCGCATCCAGCTTGGAAGAATTGCGCTGTCGCGAATGCGTCATACCGTGCATAGCTTGAACTCAGGAGGAGCTCAAGCCTGCCACCTCGCTCTGCTTAGCAGCGACAGCCTCACGCAGACGAGCGCGGCCCAAAATGGTACGGCTGGCGCCGCCCGAACCACGTAGCCAACTCGCCACGCTACGCCGGGTGTAATCACGCTTGGGTGGCCGAGGGTGCGTTCGCTCGACGCTGGCTGCGTCGGCCTATTCCTCCTACGGTGCCGGGCGGCACCCAACGGCCAAGCACGGCGCGTGTCATTCCGGAGGGGGCTACGCCGCTGCGCCCGCCGCGCCACTCGGCGCCGGGCTACCTGCATTGGTGACGCTGGCCTCGCATCACGGCGCCGCTGACTCTCAGTCGTCCCGGCTGGTTGGCCCCGCGCCGTCCGGTCCCTGGTCGCTTCTGGTGCCGTAGATCTGCAGCTGAATTTCGTCTGGATCGCGCAACACGATCAATGGATCGCCGAACGCCGACGGCGCAGGCGGTGAATGGTCGATGCCCGCGTCGTCCAGTCGGCGGCTCCAAAGGTCTAGTTCGTCAGCGGGCACCGTCAATGCCACGTGGTCCAAGCCGGTGCGAAACTCGTCGAAGACGCCACCGCCATTGGCACGATGCTGCACAAGCCCCAGCAGCCGGCCGTCGGGGAGACCGCACAACACCTTCGCGCCAGCCGTTCCGTTGTCTGGAATCTCCTTCACTTTCCGCAGTCCGAGCACTTCTGTGTAGAAGGCTGTCGACCTCTCCAGATCGCGGACTGTGAGCAGAACGTGGTGCAACCCGGTGACCTTCATGAGCGCCTCCTTGCCGCGCGTGACGTCTTGCTGGCCGAGGTGGCGGCCACTCCGGCGAGAAACAGGCGAACGGCACGATCAGCCCGGCCGATGAACCGCCGCCCTCCAGGATCGTTGGCGATCTGTTCGGCGGCCAGGCCATTGACCAGCCCGCGGAACACGTCAACGTCGGCCGGGTCGCTGATCCCTGCCGCGGCGAGCCGATCGAGCAGCAGTCCTAGGGCTTCCAGGGCAACCTCGTGTGACTCCGGGGTGGGCGTGAACCCCGGAACGGTGCGTTGCAGCATGAGGTGGTACCTCGCCGGGCGCGCCGCGCAGAAGGCAAGGACGGTGCTGACGGCGGCGGCCAAGGCATCAGCAGGATCTGCCTGAGCCCCAGCACCATCTCGCAGGCCCAGGGTGAGATCGGAGAAGCCGTCACGGAACAGTGCATCTAGCAGTGTCGCCTTGGTCGGAAAGTAGTGCGCCAGCGACTGGGGTCGGATTTCGAGTGAGCGGCTCAGCTCGCGTAGGTTGAGGGCTGCCACACCCTCCCTCTCCATCAGGGCCCATGCGGCGTCCAGCACCTCGCGCAATGCCGCCTTGCGTCGCTCTCCACCCCTCCCCACGACTGCCTGAATCATGCGGTAAGTCTGGCGTCAGCAGGTGCACCTGTCAATAGCAGGCAGCGCGTACGCAAGGCCGTTCCCCGGGGCGCTTCATAGCGCCCAGGCATCGAAGACCGTGCCTCGCGGTGACAGATTCCCATTGCGCAGGCCGTGCGACTGCCGGCTCGCGCAAAGCGGATCCCTGCTGCCGAAGGCGTCCGGGCCCCTTCTGGCGAAGCCTGCCGCGGGCAGCCGCGCTTATACGGCCGGGTGTAACGCCGCGCGTCGACGATCACAACGATGGCGTCTCAGCGGAAGGGCGGCTACAGCGAGCCCGGGCGCATCGTCGGCCGCACGGATTGGGCGATCAGAAGGGGGGTAGACGAAGCCCCATAGGTCCGTCGACGGAACAGCTGAGCACTTGCACCACCGGCTTTGAGGTCCGGCGGACGGCAAGCGCGTCCCGCCACCGTGGCCCGCTCATGGGACAAAGTTGCACGCCAGGGTGTGGGAGCCTGCTGGTCCTTGACCGCTGCCCTGGTGCCACCGGTGGTGGCCAACGCGGGGTTGCGAGCTGTCCGGCGTGCGTCCTTGCGCAGGGTCGGACATGCCGCGTCGGAGCTACCTTCCGGGCGGCGCGCTGCTCACCCGCCCTGCGCTGTGAGGATCTGTTGAAGGTCTCGCGTCCTTTGTCATTCCAGACGGATCGCCCGCTTCCGCGCACCTCCACTTGTGCCGAACAGTATGTCGTCGCGCAGAGCGCTCTGTGCTCAAGGTCGAGGACATAAATCCGGAGGTCGTCCGCTACCTGAACCGGCTCTCTGACTTGCTCTTCATTCTGAGCCGCCGCGTGCACACGGGTAGGGAACTGCTCTGGGCTCCCACGCGACACAGCGCGTGACCCGCAGGCCGAGCATCACCGGAATCTGCCCGACATTCCGGCGAATCTCTCAGTACGCCCTGCGCAACGCCACCCCCCCGGCGCAGCGGTCGTCGGCAGTCACCGTGCGCCCTGACGCCACCGCCGCCTCCGCGCCCATCGCGCTGGCGACGTGGTCGCCCCCGGCCGCGAGAATGCAGGCTAGGCCACGTCCATCCGCGAGCGACACCACTGATGTCCGCGTCGTCGCCGGATCGTCGACCTCACCCCCGACGTCGGCAGTCAGTGCTGGCAGCGACATACTCGCCGGCTCTAAGTTGGCGACTTCCGTGGCAGACCTGCTCGTCGTACAGGGCGTACAGCTATGTGCTCGCCGCGCCGTGTGGTCGGGACATTGAGCGCGGTGCGAATCCTCCTCTCATGGAGCAGCGGAAAGGACAGCGCCTTCGCCCTCGCCACGCTGCGCCAGCGGGAGGATGCGGCAGTGGTCGCGCTCATGACGACGGTGAACGCCGCCGCCGCGCGAGTCGCGATGCACGCGGTGCGTCAAGAGCTCCTCGAGCTCCAGGCCGACGCAGTGGGTGTGCCGCTCTGGACTCTGGAGATCCCCTCCCCATGTCCCCACGACGTCTACGAGGCGACGATGGCCCGCGCGATCGAACGCGCCTTGGGCGAGGGCATCACCCACGTGGCCTACGGCGACCTATTCCTCCGGGAGGTCCGCGCCTACCGTGAGGCGCAGCTGGTCGGCACCGGCATCACACCGCTGTTCCCATTGTGGGGCCGGGACACGCGGGTGCTCGCTGACGACATGATCGCGTCCGGTACCCGTGCGATCGTGACGTGCGTCGACCCACAACAGATCGACGGAGCCTACTCTGGCCGAAAGTTCGACGCCGAGCTCTTGGCAGACCTGCCCCGTCGGTGCGATCCCTGTGGAGAGCGTGGCGAATTCCACACATTCGCTTGGGACGGCCCTGCCTTTGACCACCCCGTGCCGGTTCGCATGGGCGCAACCGTTGCTCGCGACGGCTTCGTGTTCACGGACCTGCTCCCTGATTAGTGGGGGCCACCTTCGGCTCGGCAGTCGCGCCGATAGGTCCCCGGATTCAACAGCGCTTGTCTCATCCCTGCCCATGCCCGCAAAGGTCTTGCCCCGCACCTTGAAAAAAGGAACGCGGAACCGGAAGTGGCTGGCCTCCTCGACCTCAGGCAGAGCGGTCGCCCAACGGCGAATATCCTCCGTCGTGATCGGAGCGGGCGGTGGCGCTCGCCGACAACGACGCGGCCGTCGACTGGCTGCGCCGCCGCGCTCGCGTAGTTTGGCGGGGACAGCCAGGGGATCCAGGCTCATCGCCCGCGCCGCCTCATGTACCCGCGCCGCCTCATGTAGAGGTCGAAGGCCCGGTAGACCATCGGCCGGAGCGACAGGTCCCACTCGCCGATGTACCTGACGGCCTGACCGCCGGTGCCGACCTTGAACTGGATCAGCCCGACGTGCGGGTCGTCGCCGTCGAGGGTCGGCGTGGACGTCTGATGGACGGGGCAGCGGGACACGGGATGCCATCCCATAATCCTCCTACGTTCGCCGCCTGCGCCCAGCCGGCGGCCATTAGGTGAACTGACATAGAGAGCAAGCCACCCCCGCCTTCTCCGTCCTCTGAGCATTTCGGCGTCGGCACCACGGATGGTCCACCGACCAAAACGACCTACAGCATCCTGGACGAGTTTGACTCGGCGACCTACCAGCGCTACTTGGAGGCGCTTGGCAACGCGGAGTCTCCCACGCACAGGTTTACTGCCAGACTGGTTGAACTCAACTTTCAAAGCTATCTCAATCATGAGAAGTTTGCAGGGACGCTGATTGGGCTTGGCAGGAACTTCTCCGTTGCGGACAATCGCTCCCTCATTGAGTCCGTGACGACGCAGATCATCAATTGGCTAGCCTCGTTCCGCCTCTACCTTGATTACGCCGAGACAAGCCTCAAGCGCCAGTTCGGCCGTGACAGCAGCCAGTATCTGTCGTTCAAGGGCCGCACCACAGATGCGTACGATAACCACCGCGGTTACCGGTTCATCTACAAGTTTCGCAACTACGTCCAGCACTGCGGCCCGCCAATCGCGTCCTTAAGGGTAAGCAGAAGCGAGCAACGGGCGACGAATCCCTTTGTCAAGCAGGCGGCAGTGTTTTTGCTCGACAGAGATGAGCTCCTGCACAGTTACGATGAGTGGGGGCCGGTACGCAAGGATCTACTTGCGATGGAGCCAGAGTTTGAGCTGCGTCCGCTCGGTCAGGAATCGATGGAGCAGCTCCGAGGCATTGAGTTGGTGCTACTTGACATCGCCATCACTGAAGGTTCACGTACGATTGGTGACCTTCGTGAAGCCTTATCGCGACTGCCGGTCGATGCCAAAGGTGCACCTACCCTGTACCGCTTTACAACGAGTAGCGATGAGCCTACTACCGCCGCGCAGTTGACGCCGACCTTGTTCTCGCACGACATGGTTGAGCAGTACGAGCGCGTCGCTTCAGGCGCCATTCAGCCGGCTGATCTACATACACGCGCCAGCCCGCCTACACAACCGCTGTTCGACCCCGCCACAGTGGAACAGCATTTCCGGCGCGATTCCCGCGCGGTGCAAGCCATGTCCTTGTGGCAGGCTGAAGGAGGTGGAACGATCGCTTTCTTCAGCGCCGTGAACAGCATGATTCAAGAGGATGGTGGCGTCGATCTGCTGCTTACCGGCATGTTCAATATGACAGCCATCCTCATGCACATGACCGCTGCAGCTTTAGGTGTTCGCCCAGACGGGCTCTTAGGGGGACTGCTAGACGTGTACGCCGCTCAGGCACTGGACAGTGAAGATCCAGACCCAGCCGCGGGTCAACAGCCGTAAGGGCTGGCCTGCATCTACGCGCCTATGTCCGGTATGGGGTCCACCCACTCTTCGGGTACCTGAATCCGCGCCTCCACTCCCGTGTGGTCAGCGAGCAAGGCGAGAAGATTTGCCCCGTCGAGGAGCTCGAGCGGCTTCCCACTCGCGAAAGCGAAGGACGCCCCGCCGTATCCGCTTGTCGTCACAAGGATTCCCTTGGATGCGCCCTCGTTCTGAACGGTGCCGAAGAGGTCACGAACCGCGCTAACCCCGACGGTGTTCTTGTAACGCTTGGCTTGGATGACTACCTTTCCTCCAAAGATGGGTCTGTTATCGAATGCGACACAGTCCACGCCGCCATCCCGTGACGCCTGAGTCTGCCGCGTCTCCAAGCCCATCTTGGTGAAGAGGTTGGTGATGAGATTCTCGAATTCCTTCGGGCTGAGGTCCATGAGATTGGGTCGCTGGTCGAGGGTTGACAGTACGTCGCTCTCCTCGACGAATCGGGGGTCGACCATGTCGAAGTTGAGAACGGGCCGCACTGGCTCCAAGTCGGAAGGACTCCGAGACACACCAGCGTTTAGCCCTTTCAAGCACGACAACGGCTCGACCTGCCCCAACTGCAAGGTGGCGAAGACGTCGCGCGTCACGCGCACAGAAACCAGGTAGTAGGTGCCGGGTTGGCCGGTCCGAGGATCTGTTGAATTGACGTACCCGTTCAGAACCACCGTTTCTGCATAACCATGCTCGTCCGCGCTGAAGAGTTCATGAAGTGCGCGTAGGGCGATCTGCCCCACAAGTCCGGCGTACAAGAGCTTGCGCTGCGTCATCGGTCTCAGGCTTGGATCGATCTCGTCCTTCGCTTTCACATATCGGAAGGATTTATCCTCGGGGACGGCCTCGAATTGCGGGAGCTCCAGTTCCACGACGAGTTGGTTGGAGTCCGGCACGTAGGCAACCCTGTGCGCGCGAGGGAAGTCTGCTGGATAAGCACTCCGGTCCAAGACGATCGCGAAATACTGACTAACAGCGATGGGATCACGTCTCTGGAATCCGGCAGCTAG
>PLWW01000014.1 GCA_003153125.1 Candidatus Dormiibacterota bacterium
TCGCGGAACCCTTGGGCGTCGATTCCGGGCACTGTGCCGCGAACTGTGAGGTGGATTTCGGTGATCCCCTCGCCAGCCTGGAACGCAACGTTGGCAGACGTCTCCAACCGCTCTGGCGGATGTCCCGCCTTGTCGAGCCCTAACGAGAGGGCCATCGCGAAGCACCCGGCATGTGCCGCAGCGATGAGTTCCTCCGGACTGGTCCCGGACTCCCGCGTCTCGGCGCGTTCATGCCACGTCAATGCGACCTCGCCAAAGACACCACTTGCGGGGCGGACAGTGCCGCTCCCGTGGCCCAGGTCTCCTCTCCACGTTGCTTGGGCGCTGCTTCGAACGGCCATGGTCGTCACCTCGTCGGCTTCCCGCTTGCATCGCGGCGGCCAGCGTACGGTGTGACTGGCCAGGTGCAGATGATCGCAGGTGATCGCGCCGGAGCCCCGACCTCCCCCTGACCGGTACTCCCCAGTCCAATAGTGGGTCTATCGCGCAATCGACCTCGTCAAAGCCATGGCCACGTCCGAGAGTGCGTAGAGCCACAGCGCGGGTTGATGCTGTGGCCCCGTCGGTTGGACGCGCGATGAAATGCGGCCGCTAAGAACCGGTACATCCAGCTAGGGTGAAAGGCGACCGTTTACCGAAGGAGGTCAACCATGAGTGGCGACAGCGACAAGTTTGCCGGCAAGGTGAAAGAGGCAGCCGGTGACATCACCGGCGACCAAGACCTCAAGGCCGAGGGCGAGAAGCAGCAAGTGGCCGGTGACGTGAAGAAGGCCGGCGAGAAAGTCAAGGACAAAGCCGAGGAGCTCGGCGAGAAGATCAAGGGGGACTGACCGGCCTTCGTGCTGCTTCTGTTCGGCGGCGGTGGCTTCTACGCGCGCGGCCGGAGGTAAGCACCGGAGGGTCCAGGGCGGCCGAGCAGCCCGGATACCACTAGCAGCGGGCCGGCTTGTCGCCGGCCCGCTTCCACGAATGTGTCGTGGTGATTACGGCTGATCGATGGTCGTGGTCGTGGTCCCGCCGGGAGCAACTGTGGTCCGGCGACGGCTGAAGCCTCCCCACGAGGACCAGAAGAACATCGACAGCACGGTACCCAAGACGCCGACGACGAGCAGGATGATGCCGATCGTGTGCAGATTGACGCCCGTGGCGGAGGTGTCGACGCTGACCGCAAAGGCGAGAATCGCGCCGACCGCGATCAAAAGGATTCCGACTCCCAGACCCATGGCGTTTTGCCTCCCACATACGGGCGGAGGTTTCCACCCAATGGCGGTATAACACTTTCGGACGGTAAAAGCTACGTCTGAGGGGTTTGGTGTCCGTGAGCCGATCCCCGCCCACCCAGGCGTGCAACTTTGTTCCGTGAGCGGTAGGCGCACGCGGCGCTAGGGACGTCGTCCCCGAGTACCTAGGCACCCGGCCAATCATGGCCTGGTATTGCCAGACAACGCGGTTGTGCTCGCCGACACCGGCTGAGCTAGTCGACCTCGATGTTCTCTCGCAGCCGCTCGGCTTTGTCCCGGATCTTCTCGCCGGCATCCTTGATGTCTTCGCCCGTCCCCGGATGCCTGACCTCGGTGTCGATGTCCTGGTCTCCGCTCCGGTCACCGACCGCCTCCTCAAACTTGTCCGCAACCGTCTCATCGTCGGTAGACATGTGCTTGACCTCCGTGCAGTGAACGTGCCCTGTCAGCGTAGGTGGTATGCACCAGCGACGTCCGAAGCTGGTGAGGGCAGGCTGAGCGCACGGCTGTCACGGATCGGTCTTCCCGGTCCTTAGCCTACCGGCACCATGGAGGGCCGGTGTTGCCCTGCGTCCTACGTTGGCCGCTCCTGGCGGCAGGGTGGCCTACACCGGAATGCGGTTGCTGTCCGCCTCCCCGAGATCACGAACGCGCACCCAGAGGAAGACACGGCCCGCGCGGTCTCTAGCCTTTGGCCATCAAGCTGGGTAGCGAGCGCCACGGTAGATCCCATGAGCGGCTTCAGTGCCGGTTCGCCTTTGCACGTGTTGATAGAGACTTATGAGCAGCAACCACCCGCAGTGGAGCGATGAGGTGAAGTGCGGCATTTGCAGCCGCCTTCTGCTGCCGCTGACGTTCAGGCGATCCTTCGTGAACGACGGATCGAGGTACGCCGCATCGCGCCCCGACCTCAAGTGTCCGGCATGCGGTCAGCGCTTACCAGTGGCAAGACTCGACGCACTGGGTGCCGATGCACCCCGTCCATGTACCCCTCCGGGTGCTGCGCTAGCCCGCACCGGGACGCACCGCGGTATCTCGGGCCTGAAATCTGCCCGCCTTACCTGCAGACCTTCAGATATTGATGGTGATCTTAGTGCCGAGAAGGATGAGCGGCCAGAGCAGGATCGCGAGAAGCGCTGACAGCACAGCGCCAATCGTCGTGACGTTCTCTAGGTAGTGATGGTTGGCGGCCACGATCACGCCGATCACAAGCCACACTACGAAGCCGAGCGAAACAGACCTGCGCCGTCTCATAGCCCCTTCTCTGGCAAGACCCGTCTGCGGCCGACGGTGACGATGGAACCGCGCTCGTAGCGGCGACTCACCACCTGGAAGATCCAGTTCGCCGAGGCCTGGTCGAGCGGCAGGTAGCCGAGCTCGTCGATCACCAACACCGAAGGACCGAGGTAGGTGCGCATCTTGTAGGCGGCGGTGCCCTCGAGGTGGGCGGTTTGCAGAGCGCTCACCATGTCGGCAGCAGAGGTGAAGTAGGTGCGGTACCCCGCATCCGTGGCAGCCACGCCGAGAGCGATGGCGAGGTGGCTCTTGCCGACTCCCGGTGGGCCGAGGAGGATGACGTTGCGCTTCTCCTCCACGAAGCGGAGCGTGGAGAGCTCGGCCACCACCCGGCGATCCACGCCCGGTTGAAAGTCGAAGTCGAACTCGGCCAGCGTCTTGTGCACCGGGTAGCGGGCGAAGCGGAGCCGGCCTCGCTGCCGCCGTGCTTTGGTCGCCTCCACCTCGATGCCCAACAGCTCCTCCAGAACCTGGGTGGCGGAGACGCGCTCCTTGAGGGCGCGGTACGAGGACGGGAGCGAGGTGCTCGGCAGCGGCGGTCATCTGCAGGTAGGCAAGATGCTCGCGGAGCTGCTGGTACACGCTTGGCTCCTCGGTTACCGTCGCGGCCTTGGTGGCGCTCACATCGCCACCTCGTACTCGGCGAGTGGGCGCACCTCGACGTGCTCTCCAAGCTGGCGCTGGGCCGGGTCAATGACGTGCAGCACCTGGTGGGCGTCGCCGTCGCCGGTGAAGCGTTGGATGAGGTGTTCCGGCACCGGGACGAGCAGGCGCTGCTCCTCGTGCCAGGCCGCAGCGATCACCCGCTTGATGGTGCGGTGCCGGCGCGGCAGCAC
>PLWW01000035.1 GCA_003153125.1 Candidatus Dormiibacterota bacterium
CCTGGATCACCGCGCGCGAGGAGAAGGAGGACCCCGAGGTCGCCGGGGAGAGCAACGAACGGCGTGCCTTCTACGCCCGCCTCCACGATGCCATCACCGCGGCGCTGGCGCGCGAAAAGGCGCTGCCCTACTACTGACGGTCGCGGTCGACGAGGGGCCCCGTAAACGGCGCCGGTCCGTCTTTGCTAGCATCCATCGGGATTAGCGCGTGGACGGGATAAGGGGGCTGTTGTGAGAATCCGTCGACCGACCCACCTTCTCAAGGGCCTCCTCGTCGCGGGCATCGCCGTTGCTGGACTGGCGGGCACGTCGGTTGTAGCTCACGCCTATCCCCCGCCGAAGGAAACCCACAGCCTTACCTGCTCTCCCGGCACCGTCAGCGCGAGCGGTGGCACGTGCACGCTCACCTTCACCGACAAGGCTAAGGGCGAGGGCGCGGGTCAGACGATCTGCTTTGACGTGAAGGGTGCGGGAACCGTCAGCCCCATGTGCTCCAACACCAACGCGAGCGGTCAGGCCACCACCACGTTCACGGCCAATGGCAGCTCCTGCCGGGGCGAGGGCAAGTCGGAGGGATCGAGCGCCAAGGCGACCATCGCAGGCACGGAGGTCGAACCTCGCGACGAAGCCGGCCGCGCGCAGACGACCGTCAAGATCACCTGCCCGGACAACGACAACGACAAGGACAATTCACCGGGTTCCGGATCCGGATCGACGACCACCACCACGACCTCAGCTCACACCACCGCCGCAACAGTCGCGCCGTTGAGCGCGGCTCAGGTCGTGCCCGTGGCCGCCGTCGCGGTTGTGATCCTGGTTCTGTCGGTGGCGATCACCGGTCGGCTCCGCCTGCGCCGTCTGCGCCGGTAACCAGGCCGGCCGCTCGGGCCGGGGATCTGCCTGAGAATGCAGATTCGCTACCAGCGAGGGTGGTCGTTCAAGCGCCTTCTGGCCACCGTCGGCCTGGTCGTGCTCTTCTTCGCGGTGGCGCTGGTGGTCGACTTCTTCGTTCGTATCAGGCCGGCGTTGCAGGCTCTGCAGGATGGCCGCGACGCGGTGGTGAGTGCTGAGGCCGGCGCCAAGCTCGCGTTGGCCCACGGCGACTCCGCCAGCTTCGCCCTCGTCGATGCGGAGCTAAAACGGGCGCGCGATGACTTCACCACGAGTTCCGCGGTGATCGACGGCGGCTGGGAAACCGCCATCGCCGCGCATCTGCCGTGGCTCGGCGACCAGGTCATCGCCGCCCAGGCCATGCGCCACGCCGGGGCGTCTGGGTGCCAGCTGGGCATCGACCTGCTGCCGGTGATCCAGCGGATCGAGCCCGCCACCGGCGCGACTGGCGGCGGCGGAGTCCTTGCGCGCCTCTGGCAGGTGGCAAGCGCCCAGGCGTCTGCGATCGTCGCCGCCCAGGGCGACCTCACCGGCCTCGACACCGCGATCGGTCAGATTCCATCCGGCGCTCTCATCGGCCAGCTCGAGCAGGTGCGGTCCACGATTCTTCAGAAGGCCGCGACCCTCTCGACCACCGCGCACGTGGCGCTCAACTTCCTCGCCGTGGCCCCGTCGGCGCTGGGCACCACCGAACGCCGGTATCTGCTTCTCGTCAACAACCCCGGCGAGGAGCGCCCGGGGGGGGGCTTTATCGGCGCGGTCGGCGAGGTCGATGTGCAGAAGGGGCAGATCTTGTCGGAGAACTTTTCGGACTCGGGTCTCTTCAACGGCAAGGTGCCAGCGGAGCCCGCGCCGCGGCCATTGGACACCTACCTTTTTCACGGCGTGCCGTGGGAGTTGTCAGATACCAACTGGGATGCCAACTTTCCTCTCTCGGCCGCCACCGTCAGCCGGTTCTATAGAGAGGCGACCGGTCATGCCATCGACGGCGTCATCTCGGTCGACCCGGTTGCCCTCTCGTACCTGCTGCAGGTCATCGGCCCCGTCCGAGTGCCGCCGTACCCGCAGGTCATCACGGCGACCAACACCCTCCTCGAAATCAACTACATCACCAACAACGCCCGTCCCGGCGACCCGGGCAAGGTGTTCCTCCCGCCATTCGCGAAGCTGCTGTTCGACAGGCTTCTCAAGCCCGCCAACGGCCAGCTGAACGCACTGGTCAGTGCGCTGGGACGCGGGGTGCAGGAGAAACATGTCGTGCTCAACTTCACAGATGCTCCGCTCGAGCGCGTTGTCCAGGGCATCAACGCCGGGGGCCAGCTGCTCAGCCCGCCTCAGGACGGGCTGTTGGTGGCGGACGCCAACCTGTCTGGAGGGAAGGACGACCTGTTTGTCGATCGCCACTTCGCCCTCTCAGCGACGGTTGCCGGCAATGGGACGGTGCACGACAAGCTCGTGCTGACCTACCACAACCCTGTCCAGACCGATCCTGCCAACCTCCACCTCATCGTGAACCTCGCAAACGACTACGAGGATTACGTCCAGGTCTTCGTGCCGTCCTCTGCCAGCCTGGACGGGATCACGGTCACCGCCGGGGGATCGACCACCTCAGTGAGCGCGGAGGACATCACCAGCGAGGGCTCGCGCGCCGTGTTCGCCTATTTTCTGACCGTGCCAAAGGGACAGACGGTGTCCCTCGAGTTCGACTACAGTGGCCCCTTCGCCGCGCCCAGCGAGGGATACCACCTCGGCTGGGAAAAGGAGTTGAACGCCCTCACCTGGCCGATCGCAGTCGACGTGCAGGCTCCCGGGCGGCCGTTGCGCCATTGGACGTCTGACCTCAGCGTCGACCGCCAGTTCACTGCTCCCTAACGCTCGCCGTCGGTTTGTTGGATCACATCCTCGCGAGGGCGCAAGCTGGCATCTCCGGGTTCACAACGCGTCCGCGGTGCCCCTGTGAGCGCGATACCACTGGACGGTCTCCGCGAGCCCATGCTTAAATGTGGTCTCCGCACGAAACCCGAAACGCTCCTGCGCCCGTGAGGTATCAAGCTTCCGGCGCGGTTGTCCGTTTGGTCTGGACGTATCCCACTCGATCGCCCCGGTGAATCCAACTGCCGTTCGCACGCGCTCGGCCAGATCGCGGATGGAGATTTCCTCCCCAGAGCCGAGGTTGACGGGTTCTGCTCCGTCGTAGCTCTCGAGCGCCAAACGGAAAGCCCGCGCGGCGTCGGCGACGTACAGAAACTCCCGGGTCGGGCTGCCGTCGCCCCACAGGCTCACAGAGGGCTGGCCGGCCTCAGTGGCCTCGACAAACTTGCGGATCATTCCGGGGATGACGTGCCCCCTCTCAACGTCGAAATTGTCGCCCGGCCCGTAGAGGTTGACAGGGAACAGGCAAATGGCGTTTGTGCCGTATTCCTCTCGGTACGCCTGCGCCTGGACCAGCAGCATCTTCTTCGCGAGGCCGTAGGGGGCGTTGGTTTCTTCGGGGTACCCGTTCCACAAGTCGTCTTCCCGGAATGGGATGGGAGTGAACTTTGGGTAGGCACACACAGTTCCTGCGACCACCACCTTTGCCACCTCAGAGACTCGGCACGCCTCAAGCAGTTCGATGCCCATGATGGCGTTCTCGTAAAAGAATCGACCAGGCGAAGCCTGGTTGGCGCCAATCCCACCGACAACCGCCGCAAGGTGCACCACGGCATCGGGGCGCAGTTCCGCAAGCATTCGGTCAATCTCATCGCGATGTCGCAGGTCGTACGTCTGATGACCGACCGGGAACACTCGGGCGCCGGCGCCCTCGAACTCCCTGGCGACATACGTCCCCAAGAAACCCGTTCCTCCGGTGACGACCACTGTCTTGTCTTTGACTAGCAATTGACTGCCCAACACGAACGATGGCTCTTTCGCACGTCATCCGAGTATAGCCGTGAGAAGGAAACCGTCTCCGCGCTCGCCCGACGGGTGTGGACGACTAAGGTCTCGACGCCGCCTTCTTCGCGTAGTATCACCCTCGGTTTGCCACCGGGGAGATGAGGAAGACGCGCTGGCCATGACCAAGACGGCCTTGATTACCGGAATCACCGGCCAGGACGGCTCCTACCTCGCCGAACTTTTGCTCTCAAAAGGCTACGAGGTTCACGGCATAGTGCGTCGCTCATCGACGTTCAATACCGAGCGGCTTGATGACATCTATCAAGATCGGCATACATCGCACCGACGATTGTTCCTTCACTACGGCGATCTGGCCGACGCGGTGGGGTTGGTCAATCTGGTGCGCGACGTGGTGCCAAGCGAGGTCTATCACCTCGGTGCGCAGAGTCACGTCAAGGTGAGTTTTGAGATGCCAGAGTACACCGCCAATGTGACTGGAATTGGCACGATTCGGATTCTCGAAGCGATTCGCGCGGCGGGCGTCGACACGCGGTTTTATCAAGCGTCCTCGTCAGAGATGTACGGCGCAACACCTGCACCCCAAAACGAGCACACGCCGTTTCATCCCCGCTCCCCTTACGGAGTGTCGAAGCTGTTTGGTTATTGGGCGACCATCAACTACCGCGAGTCCTATGGCATGTACGCTGTGAATGGAGTCCTGTTCAACCACGAGAGCCCCAGGCGGGGTGAGACGTTCGTCACGCGGAAGATCACTCGCGCCGCCGCCCGGATAAAGGCGGGGCTGCAAGACACCCTCTACTTGGGCAACCTGGACGCGATTCGGGACTGGGGATATGCACCAGAATATGTCGAAGGTATGTGGCGCATGCTGCAGGTTGACGCGCCATCCGACTACGTACTCGCTACCGGAGTGGGCGCGACGGTCCGAGAGTTTGCCGACGTCACCTTTACCGCCCTGGGTTTGAACTGGTCCGAGCACGTCAAGGTGGATGAAACGTACCTGCGGCCAGCTGACGTGGAGGTCCTCATTGGAGATGCCTCGCACGCGAAGGCGGCCCTCGGTTGGGCGCCACGGACACTGTGGAATGACTTGGCGCAACTCATGGCGGAGGCAGACTGGAAGCTGGTCGACGATCACCTATCGGGTCGGCGGGTTCGGATCGACCGCTAGGCCTCCGGTTGCCGATTCCACCGCCCAAAGCCCAGGGCTGCAAGGTCGGTCTCGACCATCATTCTGACCAGGTCGGCGAAGCCACCGTCGGCGTCCATCCCAACACCGTCCGCGCCTTCGTTGGGTCCCCAGCCACTGTGTCGACGTCCACGGGGCGCAGCAGCCTTAGGTCCGTTGCGACGTAGTCACGGTAATCGAGGCCGAGATGGGAGAACGCGATCTCGCGGAATTCGCGGACGGTGTGGGTGACACCGGTGGCGATAACGAAATCGTCCGGTTGGTCTTGCTGCATCATCAGGTACATCGCCTCGACGTAGTCACCGGCGAATCCCCAGTCGCGTCGTGCATCCAGATCCCCAAGATGCAACTCTTTCTGCAAACCGAGCCTGATCTTGGCCGCCCCGTTTGTGATCTTGCGGGTCACGAACTCGAGCCCACGGAGCGGCGACTCGTGGTTGAAGAGGATGCCGCTGCAGGCAAACATCCCGTAGCTCTCCCGATAGTTGACCGTGATGTAGTGCCCGTACACCTTGGGCGCCGCGTAGGGAGATCGCGGGTAGAAGGGGATCAGCTCGGTCTGTGGCGACTCACGCACCTTGCCGAACATCTCGCTCCTCGATGCTTGGTAGAACCTGGCGTCGCTGCCGGCGATGCGAATCGCCTCCAGCACGCGGACCACACTGAGCTGCAGTCGACACGCCCCACGGGCGTTACCCAAGGTGTCTGGCTCCGGCGAGGAACTTCGGAAGTTGTAGATAGAGCGCCACAACGGCAGCGATAGCACAGTCCAAGGCGATTCTCGCTCCGACGCCGGCATCTAGGGCCGCTAATCCCATACCTGCTGTGGTGACGGTACAAATCAGCACCACGGCGACAGATTGAGCATGGCTGCTTCGGAGCCGAGCAACGCGCTGATATGCGTGGCTCCGGTGCGGTGCCGTGACGGACTCGCCCTTGATAAGTCGCTTCGCAACGACTGTACCGGTATCGCCCAGATAGATAGCAAGCGGTGAGAGCATCGCGTCAAGTGGTATCCCTGCCCGCCAACCAGCCACTGCTGTGCATGCGATCACCGCTCCAAAGCTGTAGCTGCCGCTGTCGCCAAGGAAAATCCGCGCTGTCGGAAAGTTGAAGGGCAGGAAGCACAGTGCTGTGACGGCCAGTACCGCTCCGACCACGCGCAAGTCTGGAACGCCACGCAGCTGCGCAACGGCGACATACGCTACGCCGATCACCGCAGTAGTCGAAGCAGAGATGCCATTGATTCCATCCATGAAATTAAAAGCGTTCGTATACCCAACGATGAACACCAGCATTACTACGGTGCCTGGGATTGTGAGCGGGGTGCCGGTCCACCAACTAAATGCCAAGAACAAGCCTCCGATGGCGACTTGCCCGGCAATACGAGGCCCAACTCCGATTCCCCTTAGATCTTCTAGACTGCCCAACAACGTCGCCGCGAGTGCCACGGCCGATAAGCCGACAGTGATTGGATCCCAGCCCAGAACAAGGGCAATCCCGAGAGCTGGCCCTGTCACTAACCCGGCACCCCGGGGGGTCGGCCAAGCATGGGACGAACGAGCGGCAGGAACGTCGACCACGCCGAGCTGGGTCAGACGCCTCGTAGCGAATGGCATTAGCGTGACAACCACGGCCGCGGCAAGGACCATCGATGCGACTGTCCCACCCAGCGTTGGCTGGGGATTTGCCGGACCTATGTCCACACCGTCACCACAAATGCCTCTGGCCAGACCGTGCCGGCACGGGAGATCCCACCGGGAGGTGGGTCAGTGCGACTGCCAAGCTGAGACTAACGTACGAGACCCGCGCTTCGCATCGAGGCAATCTCGGAAGCGATGCCTTCGGAAAAGGTGCGCGGGTGGTAATGCAGCTCCTTTCGCGGCTTGGTGATATCGAACGCCTTGTCCTCAAGGAGGCGCAGCACCTGCTCTTCCGTGACCGGGAACCCAGGGACATGGCCGGCCCAGCGCGCGATGACCGCGGCCTCCCTGCCTCTGATGTTAACCAACCGAATTCGACGGCCGAGCAGCGTCGCTATGGTGCGTATGATCTGACGAAACGGCACGGCTTGCGGGCCAGCCAGATTGTAGTCTTCGTTTTCGGTGTGCCGCTCATTAATTGCGGCGACAATACCAGCGGCCAAGTCGTCCACGTGGACGGGCTGCATGAGGGCACGTCCGGCGCCCACGACTGGCGCTATCGGTGATCGCGACAGGAAGCGAACAAGTCGGTTCATGTTCTTGTCACGGGGAGTCCCGTAAATCATGGTTGGTCGCAAGATTGTGTATGTCAACCCGCTCGCTCGGATCAGAGCCTCGTTATCCCGGTACATCTGGGCAAACTGGTTGTACCGCGAAAACATTCCCGTCGTCGTAACGAAGTACGCTCGCTGGACCCCGCTCCGCAGGAGCGCATCAACCGACGCCGGGTAGAACCTTGGATGCGTCATGTCAACATAACTCACCCCCGGGCTGAGGGCACCTTGGAGGGACCGAGAGTCGGAGACATCGCCGACGTAAAGGCTCATTCCGAGAGCACTGAGGAAGCTCACATCTGAGCGCGATCGTACGAAGCAGGTAATGTTGTCCATTCCGACTTTGTCCGCTAGCAACTTGACGGTCCGTCCGCCAGTGTCTGATGTGGCGCCACTAACGACGTAACGCAAATCTAAACTCCTTGCATCGGCGCCCAGGCCATCTCGCCGCAGCATCGACCGCGACTACGCCCGGAGAGTCTTGTAGAAGAGATCGGCAACCTGCGGCAGGGTATAACGCCGCAGGAACACCTCGCGAGCATTGTGACCAAGAGTTGCGCGATCTGCTGGCGAGTTGGCCAGCGCGCTCAGAGCCGCACTCAGGTGAACGGAGTCACCGTGATCGACCTGGACGCCGCAGGCGGCCTCCGCAAGGACGAGCGCGACCTCAGATTCCGGTGAGACCAGCGCCACGGTGGGTCTTCCCGACGCCAGAATGTTGTAAAACTTGCTGGGCACGCCGAGTCCGGTGGAGCCGGGCATCGTAGTAATCAAAGAGATATCGGCGCCAGCGAGTAGATCAGGGTAGTCTGCGGCAGGAACCATGGGCAGCAGGCGTACATTTGCGATCCTTTCTGCACGAATGCGCGACGACACATGATTGCGCATCGCACCCTCACCCACAATGACCACGGTCATCTCAGGGCTGGTGACTGTCAACCGCTTTGCCGCATCCAGAATCGTGTCGAGGTCCGCGTACTTACCGAGATTTCCGGCGTACAACGCCACGATCCCTGTGAGTCCCAACGATTCACGAAAGCGACTGCTCACCTCAGGAAGAAAGCGATTCGGATCTGACCAGTTCGGGGCGACGATAATCTGACGCGCGGGTACACCGTATCTCGTCGCGAGGTGGTCGCGCATGCAGCGGCCCAGAACAACGGTTGTGCGCGCCCCGTGCAGCCACGTTTTCTGGGCTGCAGCGAACCATCTCGCGAGCTTTCCCTGCCGAGGCAACGCGCCGAGGGCGATCGCGAGATCGGGGTAGAGGTCGTGAACCAGGTAAATGTACGGCGTGCGGCGCAGCCTCCGGAGTAACCAGGCGGCGAAGGGCAGTGAAGGGGGGTTGGTGACGACAAGAACTCGGTCGTACGGGGGTAAAACGAATAGGCGCCGGATGACGCCGAGGGTGAACACGGCTCCGGCCGCCAGTCGAAGCGCGGTGGAAGGGCGGTTGGACTTTGGTGTTCGCAACCGGCGTATGGTCACGCCTTCCCAAACTTCGTATCGCGGGAGCCGTTTGGGACCCTGACGGTAGACGTTCGTGCTCGAAATGACGTCGATCTCCAGGTCGGAGTAGCGGGCCGCAAGGTACTGTGCGAGTTCTGACAACACGGTACCGGTCCCACCCGTCGTGTCCGGATGGAAATATTCAGTCAGAATGCAAACTCTCATTGGCGAGCCTCGGGGCACCGGCAACTCGATCGCCTCACTCGGTTCGATGTCCCACGGAATGGTAGGCGGCGGATCCCCGACCCTGAGGAATTTGGGCTCACGGCGACGGACGCACGCAGATGCTCTTCAACTACGACGGTCGCGGTTGCACCCAAAGGGTGGTCGACAGGTCCATAGCCTTCCGCTTTGGCGCGGCGGTGCGTCGCTGCAGGTCCCTTGACTTGCGGCGGCCTTGTCGGCTCGGCTCGGATAGTCGGATTCTCCCCGGGGCCGGAGCGCGGACTGGCAGGAAGCGCTGGCGACGCGTTCCATAGACGCTGCTGTTGACGATGCCTAATCGCGACATCCGCACCTAGGACGGTGGTCGCCTTCAAGGGAGTGCGCGCTGCCCAGCGCCCTTGATCGTTGACACTACGACGCCCGGAGTACGTCGACATATAGCTGTCGATAATCGTCGACGACCCGCTTCCAGGCGAAAGACTGGGCGCGCGCCAGCCCGGCGGCGCGCAACCTTTCGGCAACCTCCGGGCTTGACAGAACCTGGTAAACGGCGGAAGCCAGGGCGTGGGCGTCGTGGGGAGGGGCGATGAGCCCAGCCCCGGCGAGGAGTTCCTCGAGAGCCCTGATGTCGGACGCCACGACCGGTGTTCCGCAGGCCATCGCTTCGAGAACAGGCAGTCCGAACCCCTCGTGGAGAGAGGGGAAGATGAGTGCATCGACCGCCCCGTAAATGGAGCACAACTCGGCATCCCCCGGACGTCCCAGCTCTTTGATATGTGCCACAATTCCCAGATCAGCCGCGAGTTGCCGCATCTCTCGACTAAGCGCCACACCCACTCGTGCCAGGCCTACGTCTGTCCCGGAGGCGCGCAGCTCTGCCACCGTTAGGAGGGTGGCTGGCACGTTCTTGTAGAAGCCGCCGGTGTTCACATGGAGGAGAATAAAGCGGTCCTCCATCTTCAGGCGGTGCCTCGCTGCGTCCCTCTGCGCAGTGGGCATCGGGCGGAATTCGGCCGCGACACCGCCGGGGATGACGTGGAGCCGCTCAGCGCGAACGTCGGTGAAGCGGAGCACGTCACGCTTTGTCGCCTCGGAATCGCAGGCGACAGCGGCAGCCCTGGCCATGGTGCTCACCTGCCGCCGAAAGCGCCCTACCGCGCGACGCTCACGTGGTGGCAGTTCACTTGGAGCTACTGCGAGAAGGGCGAGGTCATGACAGGTCACAACCGTCCGCTCCGCCGGCAGCACTCGCACCACGCCAGCATACGAGTGATCAATGATATGGAAAACGTCCGCCTGAGCAGTCCGAAGTACACGTGGATGCAGCACCGAGCGCTGTACGTAACTCTCCAGTCGCTGGAGGTGCGCGGCCTCCGCAAGCGCAAATTGGCGAGGGTATTGGTGCCGCAGCGACACGTCTGTGCCAATGAATCCCTGCGCCAGAGCATCGGCGAAGCGCATCGTGCTGAATGCACCATATCGCTTAGGCCGCACGAGGACGACGTCCATTCAGGCCTTTACCATGATCGTCCGCCTGCTGCTATACCCGCAGTGGTTCTGCCCAGACCGACTAGCGTCCGCGCGACCACAACCTCAATGGAACCGGCGACGACCTGCGCATCCAGCTGCGCCAGTCTGGCGACGCACGGCTGCAGTGCACAGGTAGCTGGGTCTGTCCGGCACCAGGCGGTCGATCCGCCAATGCCCGAGTCCACGGAATTCAGCGATTGAGGCGAATCCTCATCGGTCATTCCTCCCTGTCGTGGTTCGTCCACTAGGTCAGTCGAACTCGGACGACGTGGTTACTCCCGGGCAACGCGCCGCGGCTCAACTGCTGGCAGATCTGGAGTGGCGGCGACGGATGCAAGCAACAGCTCGCGGAAGTACTCGTCGCCGTCCACGGATACCACTGCGTCGTTCAAGCGCTCGACTGTCTCATGCCAACGCGTCGTGGAATAGCTTTCAAGAGCGACCATTTCGCTAACCTGTGGGTGCGCCGTGGGACTGAGGCGCTCGTGAACCCCGACCAGTGCTTCTCGCAAGCGCTCGCCAGGGCGGATGCCCGTATATACGATTTCAATGTCATCGGGAACCCGGAGGCCGTGAAGCCGTGCCAGCCGCGTCGCCACCTCGGAAATGAGCAAGTCGTCCCCCATATCTAACACGTAAACACGAGCGGGCTTGGCTACCGCTGCGCATTGTAGGACAAGCCTCACGGCCTCATCCACGGACATAAAGTATCGCCGCATATCAGGATGCGTAACCGTCAGAGGGCCCGCCCGACGTATCTGTTCCTCGAAGCGAGGTAGGACGCTTCCTCTGCTGCCAATAACGTTTCCAAACCGAACTGCGGTGAAAAGCGTCCGTGACTCCTCGAAGCACAGGACCATCAGCTCGCAGAGCCTCTTTGTGGCGCCAAGAACCCCAATCGGATCCACAGCCTTGTCCGTCGATATCAAGACGAATGTGTTCGCGCCGATGCGCTCCGCCTCCTTCGCACAGATCCAGGTACCGAGAACATTGACGCGAAAGGCCTCGTGTGGCTGATTCTCAACGAGATCCACGTGTTTGAGCGCAGCCGCGTGAAGAACGATATTGGGCCTTACGTGGTCGAAAATGCGCGCCATTCCGGGTTGGTCAACAACTGACCCGAGCCAGAGGCTGAGTGGCGGCCCCTCAGAGCCGAGCGCGTCGCGCAGATCGGTGAGCCCGCTCTCGTTGTTGTCGACCATGGCCACCGATTCGGGCGAAAGCGCGCGAATTTGGCGGACGAGCTCGCTGCCGATTGAACCGGCCGCGCCAGTGACGAGGATCCGCTGGCCCTGGAAGGCCTCGCGTAGCAGGTGCGTGTCCACGACGACCTCCCTTCTTCCCACGAGGTCCTCCATGGCTACATCCCGCAGTCCAATTCGGCCCGTACGATCGGCGAGAACCTGGTGGACGGACGGCACTATCAATACCCTAGCGCCGGCTTGGGTACCGATCCGCGTTAGGGTTCGCACGGTGTCGTGTGGGGCGGCCGGCACGGCTACGGCGAGGCTGTGTGCGTGTGTGCGCCTCATCGCGGCAAGGAGGTCATTTCTATCGCCCAGCACGGGTAAGCCAAGTATGTGACGACCAAGCTTGCGACGGTCATCGTCAAGAAACGCTACGGGTCGAAAGCCACCTCGCTCACTCTGCAACTGTCTCACCAATGCGGCTCCGGCCACGCCGGCTCCGAACACGATCAGAGGTTCGCCCCGCGTCCCCCATGACCCGCTGGCGCCGAGGCGGGGAAGGATCTTCACGTGCCCTAGAGCCAAATACCCAAGCGTGCCGCCAATCAGTAGCGCGGAAAGGGGAATGGGGCGGTATGCGCGAAAGGGAAGCAATTCGATGAGCGCAACCATCAGCACAGCTGTGGCAACGGTGATCCCCAGTGACATGACGTCACGTATGGAGGCGAACCGCCAGACGATGCGATATGTTCGGTACAACACATCACTCACCGTGTAAGTACCGACGATTAGGGCGATGGCGTAAAGTGCGCGGCGGCCGGTGTAATCGGCAGGAATCCGCCCGCCATAGCGCACAATGAATGCTGCGACGAAGGCGCAAATCAACACGAGCAACTCGATGACCCAGCTAGCGACGTGGATGCGGATACCCATCATCGCTCTTGCGAACAGCGACTGCCGAAGGGAGCCGCTCCGTCGCTCACCGTCGGCTAGCGACGCGTTGGCGTTGATGCCTGGGGTTGTGCCCTTACGGTTCATAAGGGGGCGGGGGCGGCCGGGCAGGGCGCATCTGAAGACGGCCGCCTGGATAGTCGAAATCCATACCGATCGATATCCTCCGAGGAGGCATGATAGCTTAGCCTGCACCCCTCGATGAGTGGGGCGAAGCAAGGCGGGCTGACCACTTCGCACGGAGGCGGGGTTGCGGCGGTGTCCATCGCCACCGGCCGGGCGGGACTGGGTTGAGTTGCCAAGGAGAGACCTGATGCGGGTTGTTGTCGATGCACTCGCGGCTACAACGCGCGGCGGAGGACTCGGCACCTACGTTCGCGGGTTGCTTGCTGGTTGGGGCCAGGCAGCCCCCGAGGACGAGTTGACAGTCCTCCTTACAAGACCGTTTGGCGATCAGGTAGCCGCTGATTCGAGATGCCATCGCCTTATCCTGTGCTCAGAACGCAATCCAAGGGTGGGGTGGCGTGTCGTCCGGTCCGAGACTCTTTTGCCGAGATTGCAATCAAACGCCGATGCGCTGCTTTCGACCATTACGAGCATTCCAATCGCGTGGCGCAAACCCGCCGTGGCAGTTGTGCACGACCTACGCCATGAGGACCGACCTGCCGATTTCTCGCGGCTGCAGCTTGCCCTCCGTCGCGCGCAATTCGGCGCTGCGTACCGTCGGGTTGAGCGCCTTGTTGCAAATTCCGATCGCACCGCCCAAGTTCTGCGTCAGAGACATCCGGAGACGAGTTCACGGATTAGGGTTGCGTATCTCGGAGCGGACCACGTCCCGTTGCGGATGTCGTCTCGCGAAGGTGATCTGGTGGCACTCGGCCACTACTCAAACAAAGACCCCAGTCTGCTGCTGCGAGTCTGGCACGTCCTGCTCCTAAGCGCGGACCGCCCGGCACACCGATTGCATATCGTCGGTTTGAGCGACTCGCAGCGTGACAGGTTGGCGCGTGAGGCCAGCCGCCTCGGTGTTGCGGGTTCCGTCACGTTGGACCCGTATCTCGACGCCAGCCAGTTTGGCGACTTGATGGGCGCTGCGGCCGCGTTGCTCCTTCCGTCGCGTTACGAGGGCTTCGGCCTTCCGGTTGTTGAAGCCATGCGTCAAGGTGTCCCTATCATGATCTCGCCCGATCCGGCGTTACGAGAGGTCGCGGCGGGACACGCTGCTTGCGCGGCAAGTTGGGCCCCCGAGGATCTTGCTGCTGCAACTCAACGGGCGCTTCAGATGTCGGGCGGAGAGGTAGTCGCAGCTCAGCGGCACAGCGATCGGTTTACGTGGAAGCGGGCGGCGGAGTTGACGCGGGCTAGTGTCCGGGCTGCAGTACTCAATGACCATTCCGATGAATAGACACGCCCGCATGAACGGGTTCGCCGCATATCCGCGTGAATGCTAGCCACTACAGAATACCCGCTCGCAATATGTTGATCACGAAAGTTGCCACATGTCATCGCCCCACAGGCGGCTTCTTGGCGTTCTCTGCCTCCTGTGGACAGCATAGGAGGCGGGCTTGTAGGATTCACATTTGCGACCCGCTGAATCCACTAGCTAGTTTATCCAAAGTGCGAAGCGGCTAGTCGCGACCGTCGGGCCTCTTTCATTCCGATACTAATGACCGACACGCTGGCAACGATCCCAACGCGGCTATGCGGGGACTTACGCGCCTTGCCTATGCGCCCTGCGTCTGGATGTTCCTCGCGCTGAACATTAGCCAAGAGCCACTACCGAGTCAAACGCCTCTCGAACCCCGGCTGCAGCGCGACCGAGGCTGAACTGGCTCGCTCGAGAACGGCATTGGTCCCGAACTGCGAGGCTATTCCGTAGCCTTCGGACTCGCCTGATAGCCTTGCCAAGGCTTTCGAGATCGCCCGTACGACAGATCTCGCCCGTCACCGCTGGAGTGAGCAGGTCTGGAAGGCAGCCAACGGCCTCAGAGATGACACAGGGCACTCCATGATGCAGCGCTTCATTGACGACCAGCCCCCAGGTCTCGCTGTAACTGGGCAGGACCAGCGCATCGGCCGCGTGGAAGTAACGGCTCACCTCCGTCTGGTTGCGAAAACCAACCATCCGAACATCGACTTTCGGCAGATGGCCTGACACCGTCTTGAGTATCGCTCGTCGATTGCCATCACCGAGGAAAAGGATCGTGGTGTCCGACCGCTCTGGCGGCGGCAGACGACGGACAGCTTCTACGATTAGATCCACTCCCTTCCCAGCAGTAAGCTTTCCTGAGAAGAGTAGAACATGCTGATCGGTCGAAATATTCAGCTCTGTCCGCACGGACGCGCGCAAGGCGTCTCGCTCGTCCTCTCCCGCGCGAAAGGCAGCCGTATCGACGCAGTAGGGTGAGAACACGAGTCGATCCGGGGTGACCCCGAGTCGCTCGTAGTGCTCTCGAGAGCGAGTACCGATGTATAAGAGGCGGTCGAACGAGCGGTACAGGAAGGAAAGTACGAGACTTCTACTAACCTCGAGAGCTGCACCGCGACCGCGCGCGACGTCCGTGGTTTCTGCGCGGAACAGAATCGGACGCCCGAAACGCAACCCCGCCAGAATCGCAGCGCGGTTGAATGCTGGACTGTACGCTTGGAGCATCAGAGCGTCCGGCTGAACCTCTTTGAGCGCGTTGAGTAGCCCGCGCGCCGACACCTGTCCAGGTGACCTGCCCCCACCGGTGGCCGCACGAGCTAGGAAGTGCGTCCGGTATCCAGACAGAAGGTCGGTGTCCCAAGCTACGTCCACGCCGAACTCCTGGTCACGGTAGCCGCTAACGCTGAAGTCCGACCCATAGATGGCGGTCACCGGGAGACCACATTCCTGCTCAACCTGACGAAACAGTGGAGCGTGGTACTGAACGGGATGGGTCTCGATCACGGCTAGGCCCCCGGTCATGCGTCGCGATCTGTCGAGTCTGCCAACGGGCCGGGTTCGTGATCGGGTCCTTGACGTCGTTGGATATTCCCGCTCGCCGGCCAGATGAGGGTGGTCGCTGCGAAGTCGCCGCCGAGGTTGCCGAAGTTTCCCCCTGGTTCCGGACTCGGGCGTTTGCCATCAGCCCGTGGTCGGTCAACCTTCTCCGCGATGGTCAGCCGAAATCGACTTGACTGACGCCCTCTGCCGGCCAGTAGGCGACTGCGGAGGTGCTGTCGGGGCGGCTTTCGGTGGAGCCGGGAGTCAGGGACGGACCAAATCGTCGACATCCCTTGAGTCTGACCTTTTTGGGGCCGGTCGGGCAGGCCTTGCCACGATTCCTTTCGGTGTCCGGGCGACGACGTCCTTCTCACGGCGCGCGGTCAGCCTCCTTTGCCTGGGGTGCGGCGGGACCGGCTCCTGTCGCGTACTGGCGGCGGTAGAGGCCTGGCCGCGAACGCAAGCGAGGCACGCCGTGACGGCGACAGACCGATCCTCGTTGCACGCGCATCGCACGCTCACCCATTCCTCGCGGGTTGCGCCGGGCGCGGCCACTGCCATCACCGGCGTCATTGCCAGAGTCGGGTCGAAGTTTCCAACGTGCGTGCTAAGGTGCGGGCGGTTCGCAGCGGAGAGCTCGACTTGGGTGTGAGACTGTGAGGACATTGGTTACTGGTGGCGCCGGGTTCATCGGCAGCCACCTCGTCGACCGATTGACTACCCGCGGTGACACGGTGATTGTGCTCGACAACCTGTCAACCGGTCGCCTGAGTAACTTGGCGGCCCAAAGAGATAGCCCTGACGTGCGGGTGGTCGAAGGATCCATCCTCGACGAGCTGGTGATCGAGGAGCTGGTCTCGAGCTGCGATCGCGTGTTTCATCTCGCAGCCGCGGTCGGCGTCGGGAACATCGTCGGCGATCCCTTGGGGTCGCTTATCGTCAACAGCCGTGGTACCGAGAACGTGCTCGCCGCATGTGCGCGACATCGCCGCAAGATTCTGATCGCCAGTTCGAGTGAGGTTTACGGCAAGACGGATCGCGTTCCGATGCGCGAGGACGACGATCGGATTCTCGGGTCGACGACAGTCCATCGCTGGTCGTACGCAACCGCCAAGGCGCTCGACGAGCACCTCGCCCTCGCCTACGCTCGCCAGGGCCTGCGCACCGTGATCGTTCGGTACTTCAACATCTATGGGCCGCGCATGGACCCACTCGGCTACGGAAGTGTGATGGCCAACTTCCTACGCCAGGCAATGGCTGGCGAGGCCGTCACAGTGTACGGGGACGGGCTACAGAGGCGTTGCTTAACCTACGTCGACGACTGCATCGACGGTACGGTGATGGCCATGGAGACCGGCTCGGCAGAAGCGCAGGTCTTCAATATCGGCGATTCCAAGTCTGAGACAACAATCCTCGATCTAGCTCGCCTCGTGATCGAGGTAACCGGCAGCGCGTCGGAAATCTCGCATGTGAGCTACGAGCGACGGTTCGGGCCGGGATTCGAGGACACCCGCCGCCGCGTCCCAGATACGGACCGGGCACGCGAGCGCTTGGGCTGGACGTCGCAGGTCGGCCTCGGCGAGGGCCTCCGTCAGACGCTGGCTTCACTGACCTGTAAAAGACCGGACGACGTCGGCGGGGGTCAGTGACGGCGACCGCGCATCGGGGCAGCCGAGCTCCGTAAGGTCAGCGACCGCGACCATCGCGCGGATGCTACGGTGGTATCGGGGGATTTGCGGGCGGAGGCGTCCCCAGCCTCAGCCGAAGGCCATCGCTCTCGAATGGGGGTGGTCGAGAGACGGATCACCGAGCCGGCCACTAGCACCCCCGCTCGCTGCCCGGGTTGCCGAGTGGCCTTCAGAGCGTGTGCCAGTCCGCGCGCCCGCGGGCGGCGCGCACTCCACGAGTATCGAGAACGCGGGTCGCGCTCTCCCGGATTAAGTCCCAGTCGATGCCGTCGTGCCTAGTGGTGATGACCACGAGGTCGCTCTCGGAAAGAACGGAGGGGCTCAGGTCGACCCGCGAGAGCGCAGCCCCGTCGTGGAGGGTCAGTGACTCGACGTGCGGGTCGACGTAGCGGACGGCCGCTCCGCGCTTCACCAATATTTCCGCTATCTCCACTCCCGGCGATTCGCGGATGTCGCCGACATTAGGCTTGTACGCTATCCCGACGAGCAATATGTGGGAGCCCCGCAGGCTCCGGCTCACGTCGTTGAGGACATCGGTGGCACGCTGCACCACATAGCCGGGCATGCTCCGGTTGACATCGTCGCCGAGGTCGATAAACCGCGTGCGGTACTCAAGGTTGCGCATCTTCCATTGGAGGTAGGACGGATCCACCGGGATGCAGTGACCACCCACGCCCGGCCCCGGGTAGAACGGCATGAAGCCGTACGGTTTGGTGGCGGCGCTCTCGATGACCTCCCAGACATCGACGCCGAGACGCCTGCAGATCATCGCCACCTCGTTGGCGAACCCGATGTTCACCATGCGGAAAGTGTTCTCCAGCACCTTGACCATCTCGGCCGTGGTGGCATCGCTCACCGGAACGACGATGTCCACGATGGTTGACATGACCATGCACGCCAGTTCCGTCGAGACCGGGTCAACACCGCCCACCACCTTGGGTGTGTTTCGCAGTGTGAATCGCTGGTTGGCAGGGTCGATGCGTTCCGGCGCGAAGGCGAGGAAGACGTCCTCGCCGATAACCAGGCCCGACCGCTCCAGTATGGGACGGAGCACCTCCTCAGTTGTGCCGGGGTAGCTGGTGCTGGTCAGCACTACCAGCTGCCCGGGGCGCTGGCAGGCGACAAGCGCCTCGCCGACTGCCTCGATAGCGGAGATGTCGGGTTCGCGTGTGTCACTGAGCGGGGTGTGCACGCAGATGTCGACGACGTCGAGGTCGCCGGCGTCCCGCAGCGCGGTCACGGCAGTGAGCCGGTCCTTCTCTCGGGCCCGGCGCAGGTCGCCTCTGTCCACGTCCTCGATGTAGCTGTCGCCGCGTCCCACCGCAGCGCAGCGCTCGGCGTCGGTGTCGACGCCGACCACGGTGAAGCCGGCGTCAGCGTACGCCACTGCGGTGGGTAGCCCCACGTAGCCTAGGCCGACGATGCCGATGCGCGCCGTCCGCTCGCGGATGCGATCGACCAGCCGATGCCGGGCGCTGCCTTCGTCCGTGACGGGTGCGCTACTCGCCGCGACGTGCCGTTGGGCCGGCACCGTCATGGGCTGCATCCATGCTGCATAGCGCTCCTACTCAGCGACATCGACGGCGGCTGCAACTATACCGGTGTCCAGGCGCCCTCCTCCCGCCACCGAGCCGGTGAACGCGAGACGGGCGGTCCGCTCGTACCCTCGCCAGTAGAAGCTAGGCGGCAATGACCGAATGAGCCGAGACGGGAGTAATGGCGGCAGCTATGATACCGAATCGCACTGCAACCAAGGTGAGCCCGAGCAGCGTCACCCAGATGCCAGGGGTACACGGGCGATTCGCGCATTGGGGCAGCCGAAGATGTCAGGCCCGAAGCCGGCTTCGGTAAGCGGAATCCACTCCCCGCTCCCAGTTGGTCGGCACAAGGCATAGCCATGTTCACGGAGTAGAGTCGCGATGGGCTCGCGTATCTCACCGAGGCACTCAATTGACATCTCGTTGCACTCGATCTGAAGAATGTCGATACGATGCTCACCCAAGGCCCGCACAGCACCTTCCAGTACAAGCCGCTCAGCACCTTCAACGTCGATCTTCATCCCGCCTCGCCATCGCTCTCGGTGTGGCGGCCACGGACGCCGGGTACCGCACCTACTTCACGTCTGCGGCAGACATGGTGGCTGCGCTGCAGACCGCGCATCTCGAGGGCACCGCCGCCTACAAGATGCGCACCTACCTCGGTCCCTCGGTGTTGGTCATCGACGAGCTCGGATACCTGCCGCTCGACCAGGCCTCGGCGAACTGGATCTTCCAGGTGGTGAGTCGCCGCTACGAACGCGGCTCCATCGTGCTCACCTCCAACCGGGGCTTCGGTGATTGGAACCAGGTCTTCGCCGATGCCGTGGTGGCCGGTGCCATCGTGGACCGCCTGCTCCACACCGCGACGGTGATGAACATCCGCGGGGCCAGCTACCGAGCTCGTGCCTACACGGCCAAGCAGAAGCTCAAGGGAGGCGGTGCTATGGTTGCGTGAGCCTCGAGACCTGTGCACTTTTGCCGATCAGCTCTGTGCACTTTCCGTGCTCCCCCACAGGCCTAACTTGAGGGAGCGTTGGATGCGACTACGGATTGTGTCTTCGCCGCCTTCCTCGAGCCCGCTACACTGGCTCTACTGACCGTCCGCGAACTGGACGGCCAGACGATTGCATGCCAAACGTTCAGCAACCACGACGTTGACGATTCCGCTGCTGGCCACCAGGACGATCTTGACATCAACTGGAGTAAGGGGTCCGGCGGCTTCTTGGTCGGGCTAGGAGCGGCGGCCTTCATCAGCCTGCCGGTGCGCCTGAGCAGGGAGCGCGCGCACCGCCGAGCGGGCGGCGGTCCGCTTGGTGGCGCGTGCGAAGGAAGTGCCTACGGCCTTCACCACGTACACGACCAAAAGCAACAACAGAATGCCCCGGAAGGTGACCGTGTACGTCTCCCACGAGCCCTCATAGTCCAAAGCACAGTAAAGAAGTCCGAGGGCCAGAAGGAGGCGCACTGGGCTTACGCTTCGTAGCAACCACCGATCTGCCCGCCCGAATAGAAACCCAAGCAGTGTGGCCGCTCCTAGGATGCCCCACGGACCCCAATATCCAGTGATGACTCCCAACTGCGTTGGCAAAATGTCCAGCCACTCACCCGGGGCGATCTGGAACTCGGAAAGCCCGAGGTGCTGCTCCGCGTAGACCTTTTCGACGCGCGTACCGACGTCTGACGAATCCTTGTTCGGGTTGAGAAAGCTCGGGACAGCTAGTAACACGTCATTCTGCAGTGGTGTTGTCCCGAGGGGCGACAGACCCCTGTCCAGCGCCTCAAGCTCCAAGGCGCCGAAGCTATTTCCATCGAACCGATAACCTAGGTCAATTGCAACTTGGTGCCATGCGGCGGGTGAGCCAATCTGGCCCAAGCCAGCCACGAGAAACTGAAGACGGAGCGAGTCGCCCGAGGTCGTCGCCAGGCGCCCTTCGGAAGCTCTGGCTGACGTAATCACGAGCGTCAGTATCACTGCCACACCCGCAAAGAAGGTTAGTTGTCTGCGCTTCAGTCGTGTGCCAACGCGTGCGAGTGCATACAGGAGTAATGCCGCCGCAAAGAGGATGACCGCGCGTTGAGCGATCGCGCTGACCAGCAACGATTGCACTATGAGAATCGGAACGAGCCAGCGCCGCCCAAAGCGAGTGACTATGCCAAAGCTTGCAAGCACCAGCGCGAGGAGGAAGTACTGGTTGGCTAGGCCAACAGCGGCGGTGCTGCCGCTCTGGGGGGCACTGATCAGGGCGCTCGACACTTGGCCCCCCAGACTGACAGCCATGAGCGGAATGGCGGCAACTATCATGATCCGCCAATCGAAGAAGCGGACTGATTGAGCCAACTGCCGCTCAGTATCGCCCCGCGGAATTGGAGTCGGTTTGCGGCCCAGCGCCGCGAGATAAGCGATGGTGAACAGCAGAATCGCCACACTGATCCACAACACGAACAGGCCCACATACGTCTTTGGCTCGACTAACGGTCGATACGGATCGTAGCCAGAGAACAGCCCGAGGATGATCTCGTTGACTCCGTGGTACAGAACTGCCAGGACGATGAAGACTGCTCCAATGTGTGTCACCCAATCGCGCCGTAGGCGCCAAAACAGGAGAACGAGCGCGGAACCCTGAAGCAGCAACCCAAGGACCATCGCCCCATCCACCGCGCTTACCTCCGCCCACGCACGAGTCTGGCGACGACCGTCGGCGCTGGGATCAGGTGGCCCTTACGGCTGACCACGGACCGCTGCCCTCGAGCCGACATTTAAGCGCTGGTTAGGCGACCTCCGCCGCCACGCTCCCGCCCCACCTCCGCCCAATCCTACACACCCCGGCCACGCCGTGGCCCCTGTCTGTCCCGTCTCGCGAGTCCCCGCCCGGGTCGAATTCAAGCACTGATCCACATTCGGTGCGCGCAAAACAAGGTCACCCGCTCGGGCGACGGCCGATATCCTGATCCGGCTCGTCAATGGAGCTCTCCGATACCGGTATCGGGAGACGGGAACGAGGCCCGGTAACTCGCCATCTCCTCGCAGATGAGCAGCGTCGCCGAGCCAGGAACGCCGATCGAGCTCGTGCGCGGCACGGTCGATTGTGCCGAAGTCGAACATGCCGTATTCATGCCTTGCGGCATCGACAGATGAGATTCTCGGTCCAAATAGCCTGCGTCTTCCCAGTCTCGATCCGGCGAGCGACGGAGGCCACCGTTTTGATCACTGACCAACCGAGCACGCGCACTCTGCCTCGTAAATCCTTGGGCACAGGACCAGACTCGGTAAAGGTGAAATCGCGGAACCCTCCGATGGTGAGCAGCTGTTCCAGCGATCCTGGGGCAAGAATAGTCATGTGCGTGAAATCCCCATAGGCATTCGGCCCAGGGAACAAGCCGCTGCCGTTGACGGTCTGGATGACGAAAAGGCCTCCGTCCGCAAGCGCCCCGTGCACGAGGGAAACGAGGTCGACCAGCTCGTCTTTGGTGAAATGTTCTAGTACATCAATGGCGACGATGGCGGCGTAACATTTGGAGCGTTCGGCGAGATACGCCATCGCATCGGCAGCCACGGCCGGCAGGCCTCGGCCCGTCGCAACCTGTACCTGCTCGTTCGATCGATCGATGCCCTCGAGGTTGGTGAATCCGACACGATGAAGGAATTCCAACATGTCACCCGTGCCGCATCCGAGGTCGAGGATCCGGCCGTGGCGATCGAGGTCACCGATCAGCGGCAGGTAGCGATGGCGGCACCACGCAAGGTATGAGCCGAGCGCTGATTCCGGCGGCGTCGACTTCCCAGTAAACGACGAAACGTAGCGGTCGTACATGACCTTGCGAAATTCAGCCATCTGCCTCCTTTGCAAATGGGGCGCCCCCGGGGCGGAAAGGTGCGTAGAGGGCGACCGTCATGCGGCGAATGACACCACAGATGGCTCCTATCCCTTCCTGTATCGGACACGCGCGTCGTCGGTCTGTGGGGGTCCGTTCGGGGCGGCTCCTTTAGTCTAGCGCCCGCGCCCCGTTTCCAACAGCCGTTCGACTTACGTCGCATCCGGCGGGCGGGATCACCCAGCCAAGGGAGATCTCGGCGCACGCAACTCCGGCGCGTTAGCTGTGGCCCTAGAGGGTCGGAACCCGTCGAGCGTCCCGTTCGATGGCGTCCGTCAGCAGCAGTCACCGGCCATGGCGAACAAAAATCCGCGATCTACGCTGCCGGCCAGACGCCTTCACTCACGGGACGCGACAGAGTTCAACCTGGACAATCCTACGATAAGTCTGGTGCGCTTGACCGGAACAGGGTGACTGGTGAAGGTTGCCTCCGCTGCCTCGTCGCGAGCCGCTCATGGCGCGCCCAGCTCCGCGAGCGTAGCTCTATGTGAACGGTGTAGGCCGACTAGGAGAAACAGACAGACGATGCCATATGTGACAGAAGATGCCACCGCAGCTCCGCGAATTCCGAATCGCGGAATGAGGACGATGAGCAGCGCCACCGTACATACCATGCCGAGGCCTTCACCCAACGATCGCACAATGGGGCGTCCGCGCCCCTGGAGTAGGTCGCCGAGTACTCTATTGAGTGCAAGGAAGATGGTGCCCGGCGCAAGCAGCCAGAGCGCGACAACCGCATCCCTGTACCCGTTCCCGAATATGCGGGGCACCACAAAAGGCGCCAAGGCAGAAACAACGCCGATTGTCATGCCCGCTAGAACGCCTGCACCCACTAGCGACAGTCGTTCGATGCGTCTTGCGTGATCCTCACTCGGAGCCCGAGCAAGGCGGGGAAACGCCACGGATCCAAACGCGACGGACGCTGGCAGAGCAAGTAAAGACAGAGAAACAGCGACGGCGTAGTTTCCGAGTTGCGCCGGGGGCACGCCAGGCATTACCGACAATATCAACTGGTCAACGCTAGCGTTGACAAACTGTGGGACAGTGGATAGGGAGACTCTCGATCCATAAGAGAAGAGAGATCGGAGAAGCGACCGGCTCGGTCGGGTGTGGTGTCCGACGATGCGTCGAGCGACGACCATCGAATATGCGCACTGGATCACCGTCGACAGTGCGAAGGCGACAACGGCGGTACCGAGTGTCAGTCGTCCCAGCATCCAGAGACAGAGCACACCCAGGAGATACAACAATGGCTGGGTCGTTCGCGCGAGATTCCACATAGAAATCCGGGTGGCCTGCAGGACTGCAAGCCATACGCCGGCCACCATGTATATAGGCGTCAGCGCGAGGACCAGCGTTAGGTACCGCCGCACCTCGTCGTTGCGCCCGATGAGCTCGGCGATCCAAGGCCCAAAGCCCGCGACGATCAGACCCGTGGACACCAACGCGATTGCGCCGGTGGACATGTAGCCAGCCGCTGAGTCCGGTCGTCCGGATGCCCAATAGCACGTGGCCTGGCCGATTCCGACACTTGCTACCGTCCCAATCATTGCAGGCCAAAGCAAGACCGTAACTAGGTCGCCGCGGTGAGTCGGACCGAGGGCTCTCGCGAGAACCAGGCCACCGATGCTCCCGACGAGTACTGTGGCCACATTCACCGCAGCAGTGGCGGCGACTGCTCGACCCTGAGGTCGCCGCATCGCTGTCAGCAGCTTGGTCGCCTGAACGCGAACTCGTGAAGACGCGGGAGCGCTTATCGCATCTTCGCGTGCTGGGCCAGCTTTGCGAGCCGGGCGCGGCCAACGACCCGCTCGGCGGTGCGGATGTTCGGCTTGATCCCGTTTGTATCGCATGGCCAACACCCTACCGGGTCATTGGGGCTAGCAGGGACGCCTCCAGCATCTGGACGTTGTACGGCGTTGACAACCGAAGCTCCGTTTTCGCCAGAGTTCCGCGTTCGAACCGGAGGAGACAATCCGACGCGTCTCTCCGCCGAGCACTATGAACCTTCGCATCCTCGCGAGCCTGTCGTGGTACAGGGAGACCTCCTTTCGACGAGGTTACTGCTCGACGTCACGAATGCAGTTCTGCTCACCAGCACAGGGCCGGGAGGACGTGAGCGCCGATGTTGTCCGGGCGGGACATTCGGTAGGCGCCGCCACACTACGGAATTCTGAACATTACGGCCCGCTTCGGCGGGCTCGCGCGCTCTGCCGTGCCGAGCTAAATTCCCCGAGGACGGATAGCTGACGCTCGGTCATGTCGGCCCCCCGCAGCGGGAGGTCACCAGGCGATAAGCGTCAGCGACGGACCAGCCATGTAGATCAAGACAGCGCAGGCGACCGTGGGCGCGCTTCGACCACCGGCTCGGCAGTAAACGTACACAGCCTCTCCTCCCTGAACGAGGGAGGCAATTTGCTACTTGACTCCCAGCAAAGTCGAGACGGCGGGAGCTTCGTACTCGACCAACGGGCAGGTGAAAATCTGCACTGCTTCCGGCCCTCGGGAGCGCCCAACACGATCGGTTCCGCAAATCCACAAAACGCGCCCGAGCGGGTAATCAACCTGGCCGCGCGGCGACTGGGCGCCGCTCCTACGAGTAGCCTGGGATGATCTCAACCATCTTGGGGAGCCTAACATCCGCCTGCTGTGCATCATTATATCCCCGCCCACCGGAGTATCGAGTCGCACCGGCACTAGCCCTACCGCCCGCATGACACGCGTCGGCACCGCCATCCGTGCTCGGCGACGGCGAGGTCGTCTTTACCAACTGCCCCAGGCTGCACGACACTTTGATCGCGGTCCAATAAATCGCGGCGGTTCCGCCGGTAGCGACGCCGATACAGCGGCGTTAGCATCACTGTTGCAAGCCATGATGAGGGCGGTCGGCTCAGCCATGTGCCCAGCCGCCTTAACGAGGCATTAGGTCGCGACCACTATGAAGCGGGGAGTATACGGGTCGTAGGACGTGCAGGTGAGCAGCGTCAGCTCGCCGAAGGGCGTGGGGAGCAGGACCGAACGGTCGCTGAAAGCCACTTTCTTGAACGCTGCCACGTGGAACACCAGTTCGGTCCCGTCCTGACGCAGCACCCGGACGATGTCCCCTAGGCGGAGCCGGTAGAGGCCTTGGAACATGCCTGGCTGCGCGTGCGCGTAGTACACGGCATTTCCCATCGAGCCAGGCTCAGCTGTGCCGGGGTAGTGCGCTGCCAGATTCATGGGTACATGCACCCCGTCGCCCTCGACCAGCCCGAGGTTGATCCCGCCCGATGGAGCTTCGATGCGGATCGCGGCGATCTCGCTGGCTCCGCTAGGGGTTGCGGAGAGTGACCCTCCCGACGGGAGTGCGAGCGGTGGCGCAGAGGGCGTAAACGGCGCCTCGGCGGGAACTGGGCGCAGCGCGAACACGAGCGCGACGACACCAACGATTGCGGCAAGCGCCATGACCGCGACCACCCTGCGCTCGGGGCGGCGGCCATTCGGCGAGCGCCGACGTCGCTCGCGCGAGGACTCGGATTCGGCCACGACGATCCATGGTAGTCGCACCCACCCTACAATGAACTGTCTTGGGCGGCGCGCCCGCAGATTGGCCCTCGTCACCGGCTGGCGCCGGCCCCACTAGGCATCTCGCCCCTATGGACCCTCAGAAGCTCCGCAAACTGGTCCGCCGCTGGGCGATCCCGGTCGTGCTCATCACCCTCGTCGGCGGCGTGGTGGCCTACGCGGTCACGCGCCGGATCACGCCGATCTACGAGGCTCAAGCGACCGTGCTGGTGCAGGCGGGTCCACAGCAAGCGGGCGCCAACAGCGGCGTGCCACTCAGCAACGACCAGGTCACGCAGACGGCCGCGACCCTCATGACGGAGCCGCCGACCCTCCAACGTGTTATCGACGAGCTGACCTTGAACACGACAACCGATCTGCTGTCGCGTCGAGTGACCGCGATCCCGATCACCAATGCCCAGTTGGTGAATGTCACGGTTCAGGATCCAAACGCTGCGCTTGCCACTCGCATCGCTAACACGCTGAGCAGCGACTTCGTCGAACAGGTCACCCAGCAGAACGATCAGCGAATCAAGGCGGCGGGTGCGGCGTACCAGGACCAAATCACTACGCTCACGAACCTGGTCAACAGTGAGATCAATCAGCTCGCCAAGGCATCGCGGACTCAAGACACAACGGGGATCAGCGCGGAGATCACCGCCAATTCCACACTGCTCACCACCGTCAGGGCGCAGTACAGCGCCTTCCAGGCGACCCAGGCTGAGAATCTCGAAACGGTATCGATCGCCGCGCCCGCGTCACAGCCCACCCAGCCGGCATCGCCGAAGCTGGCAATAGATCTTGCCCTGGGTCTGGTTGCAGGCCTGCTTGTGGCGCTGGGAATCGCCGCCCTCGCCGAATACCTCGACCAGGGCCTCGACTCCGAGGAGGACGTCCGCGAGCGGCTGGGAGTGCCCTGCCTCGCGATCGTGCCCCACTTCAACCCCCGGCCGGGTTCTCGCGCGGATCGCCGCCACGAGGAGCGAGCCCGTGAGTCGTACCGGCGCCTGCGCACCAACCTCCTCTTCAGCGAACTCGACACTCCGCTGAAGACCATCGTGATCACCTCGGCACGCCCTGGCGAGGGCAAGACCCGCACCGCCTCGAATCTCGCGGTGTCCCTCGCCAGCAGCGAGAAGTCAGTTCTGCTGATTGACGCGGATATGCACCGTCCCAACCAACACCGCATCTTTCACAAGCCGATCACCCAGGGGCTGTCCGAGATGCTCCTGGAGGCTTCACCCACAGGTCGCCCGACCTTGAACGGTCGCCACGAGACGACGTACGCCAACCTCTCCGTCCTCACATCCGGAGTGCTGCCGCCCAACCCGTCCGAGTTGTTGGCGTCCCGGCGCACCAGGCTTTTGATTCACGGCCTCGAGAAGCAGCGAGACCTGCTGATCGTCGACACCCCTCCTGCCCATGCCCTCACCGACGCCCTCAGCGTCGCGGCCCATAGCAGTGGCGTCATTCTCGTCGTCGAGTCGGGCAAGACCAATGCCGACGAGGCGCGAGCTGTCATCGAATCCCTGCGCAGCGTCGGGGCCAGGGTCCTGGGTGTCGTCCTGAACAAGGCCAAGGACAAGCAGCTCGCCAGCTACTACTACTACGATCAGCCCACGACGGAGGGTGGTACAGCGGCTGTTTCGCGCAAGAATCGTAGGTCCAGCGCAGTGGGTGGTACCTCCCTGCTCCCTGTCAACAACCAGGTGCCGGCAACCGAGGCATCCGACGCCGCGTTGGATGAGGGCACGCTACTCACAGGGACTGAGGCGCCGCCTTCACTCGGTTTGCGACCACCCGCAGCACCTCCAGCTGCGCCTCGCTCATCGCAGCCAGGCGACGCCGCGCTCTGACCAACCGGGCGGCGTCGGAGAGGGGCCAGCCCAAGTGGAGCAGCGCCGCGCACACCACCAGCGGGCCGCGCTGGATGCCCTCCCTGCAGTGCACGAGAACCACCGCATCCTCCCCGAGGAGTTGCGCGACGGTCGCTCCAATGCGGTCGAGTGAGTCAGCGCTTGGCGCCTGATACTCCGCCAACGGGTACCGAATGACGTTGACGGAAGCGGGCCAGGACGGAGATCCACCAGTGTCCACACGGAGGTCGACGACATGAGTGAGCCCCGCACGAAGAAGCCACTTTGCGTCACGTCGGCCTGGCTGCGAACCCAGTAGGAGGCCAGGCAGCACCTCGTCGGCATCCGCCGGGCGAAGAACTCGCCCCCGCATGATTACGCGGTCGCGCGCATCCGCCGGAGCGTCAGAGCGCCCCCGGCCAGCACCAGCAGAGCCAACGCTGCCACCGGGGCGGGCCACACCGGCGCTGATGGTGGAGCTGCGCTCGTGTTGGGGAGCGTGCCGCCGGAGTTGCAGGGCACGGACAATGTGGTCTGACCGCTGCCAGTGTTCCCCGCTCCCGTCGCCGTCAGCGTGACGGTGCCGCACGCGGTCGTGCTCGCCGTGAGCACTGCCGACACGTTACCGGAGGCGTTCGTGGTCGCGCTGGCCGGGTTGACGGTGCCGGGTCCGGTGACACTGAACGCCACCAAGACACCGGTTTCGGGATTGCCGCTCGCATTCTGGAAGTGAAACGTCACTGTGCAGGAGGAACCCTGATTGACGGTCGTGCAACTGGTGACCACGGTCACCGTTGGCCCGGGCCCGCTCTGCGCCATCGCGACCCCGGAAACTCCAAGCGCTGCAATCGCTGCGAGCGCGAGAGAAGCGCCCCACAGACGCAGGCGTTGGAAACGGGGCACGGTCATTCCTCCCGGGATGCGGTTTGTGTGGATGCTACCACCGTGGCCCGCAGAGCGCGGAATACGGCGAAACGATTTGGTCGCAATGTCTGATGCGTTCGGAGGTTTAGGGCAGTTCTGACCTCAGGCTGGCCCACCAATGAGCGACCACCGTCGGTCGACAGACAGATCAGTGGACCAACGTATGGGAGTGGCCCGTGGCAGCGTCACCGAGACGTCGATCGGCCAGGTCAGTGCGCCATTCTGTCGTTCCCAGGACAGCGAGTACGTGAGCGGCGTCCGACTGATATCAGCGAATGGCCCGTCATACGTGAGCACGACCGACGCTGACCCACCGCTCGGGACAATCAGCCAGTACGCGACGTCCTGCAGATGAAAGCCATACGTCACCGCCTCGGGCGAGACCTGTTCCGCCGCCGCTCCGTTGAAGCTGACAGCAATGTTGTTGAGTTGCGCGGTCTCCGGGATGAGCACCTGGATGTAGTCGCGGTACTCCCCGTGGGCGGTGCTGGTGATGGCCTGATCTGCGGCGGTGGTGGCCATCGGGTCGTGATAGGTCAGGGTCAATTGATCGTGCGTCTGACCGTCGGCCCCCACCGTCACCTGCAGCTGGAAGCGCCTCGTCACCAGCAGGTCGCCCTTGGTGCCGGACAGATTTGCGTCCAGCACCTCGAGCGAGTCGCCCAGCGGCGATTTGACTCTGCCGTCGAAGTTGGCTCCGCGAACGAGGCCTTCCAGGGTTGCGTTGCCGAAGTACAGCACGATGTGTTTCTGCTGCGCAGACGCCGCCAGGCTGGTCGCGATCGCCGGCGCCTCACCGATGCTCGCGTGCAGCAGGCGTCCCACCATCGCCTGACCAAACGGCGGGAGAAATACCTTCCCGGGATCGCCCGGCCTCGCGAAGTTGGCGATGTAGTTCAACTCTCTCAGCGCGTTGGCACCGGTGATCACCTGCGGGTACGGCGGTACGGTGACCGGCCCGGTGATGGAGAGGATCCCCGCCAGCGCCACAGGGTCCACGCCGATGACCCCATCCGGGTGCACGCCGGTCGCGGCGGCGTAGATCCGCTCGGCGTCCGTTACCGCAGTGGGGAAATCCGGCGACCAGTCGGTCTCGGCGAGATGCCACGGCTGGTCGTTCTGCGGATACGTCTTGAGCGGCCGCGGCGCGGGGATGTTCGTCACCAGTTGGTCGCTGAAGGCACTGTCGCGGAAGACCTGCCCGGTGATTGCGCCATTGGTGAACGTCACCCGACCGACGGCACCGATGAAGCCGCCACCCGGACGCATCTCGCCCGGGTTCTCCAGCAGCAGCAGGTACGTGTGCTGTCCCGGTCCGATCGCCGCGGGGAGAGCCTGAAGCAAGGCGATGGCCGGCCTCGCGACCGCGAGCACCTTCGCCGCCTCGGTTTGCAGCGTGTGGCGCGCGGCGTCGGTCGGCCCGAGCAGGTGTCCCTTGGGCAGGGCGGCGATGTCGGCCTGCAGCGTGTTGAGCTGAGTGGACAGCGACGTGAGATCCGCTGCGCGGTCGTGCGCCAACGTCACCAATCGCTGCAAAAGCGGGAGGGTGGGCGTACCGTTGGGCACCAGGTGTTCCACAAGCGAGACGACGTTTGCTCCGGCCACCGTTCCGTCCTCTCCAGCGACGCGGACCAACCGAGCAGCCTGCAGCTGCGGCGCCACCCAGGGCAGAACGGCTGCCGCGCCGCCGATCCAGCCATCGGAGAGCACCGAGCTTCGCGCCCCGAAGTCCTGCTCGGCGTCTGCCAGGAGCGCATGTGCCCCTACTAGCTTGGCGCGGTCGAGATGTGCCAGGTCCCCTGTCAGGAGCGCCTTCGCCTGGAGCACGTCGTCACGCCCGTGCTGCAGGGCCTCGATTGCCGGTACGTAGCGGACCACGACGTCGATCGCCGCCGCCACGAACAGCACGCCCAGTGCCAGGAGCGGCCAGCGCACCCTGAGCCACAATCGGCGCCAGCGGCTGCGTTTGCGTCGCCGGGTCGTGCCGCCTTCAGGCGGCCGCGCCACGACCTCGCTCGGGTCGCTCCTCGTGCGGGGCATCGCTCGAGAGTGTGACGGGCCGTCCGTGGCTTGGCGCATCTGACACGGCATGCAACGAGGCGCCTCCTCGTCGAGGCCTGCGGGCGTCGATGATGTCGTGGGCGCCAACCATAGCGACGGTGCGCGCTCGTTGTCGCGGTACAATCTCCATCGGTGCAGTGAGCCTGGGCGCGAGTACCATGAACGGATCTGGACGACGCTCGCTCATCCGCTGCCCGACCGACCGTGCGGTGCTTTGACACATTTGCGGCGGGAGTCTTCACTTGGGCGTCAGCGGCTACGTGCGGCGGCGCAGGCGAGAGGCGAGGCGGGCGGGTATTCGCATGTGCGGAAACCAAGTTCGTGATCCCTGTCCTCTTCATCATGGGAATGCCGCGGAGCGGCTCCACGCTGCTCGAAAGGCTCATTGGAGGCTTCACAAACACCACTGTCATCGGCGAGCAGCAGCTGGTTTGGAAACAGGGCTTCCTTGAGAACACCCTGTGCACGTGCGGCAATCCCGTGCTGTGCTGCCCCTTTTATCAGCGGGCTCGCCGCAATGCCATGGAGCTCGACCCCGATCTTGCGGGCACCGCGGACCTGGCTCTATTCGCGCGATATATGGTGCACACCCTCGAAATGCACTACGCGCATCGGCTGCGTGGCGTTCCGCAGATGTACCTGCGAGGGCGGATGTCTAACAGGTCCGTGAATTGGCCTCGATTCCGCCACGCCCTGCTGACGTGGTACTCGGCGGTGAGCCAAGCGGGCGACGGATCCGTGATCGTCGATTCGTCAAAGGGGCCGGCGTATGCACACCTGCTGGGCACCATCCCCGGCCTCAATGTCGGCTACATCCACCTTGTGCGCGACAGCCGCGCGGTGGCATTCAGCCGGACGCGGACGAAGAGACGTCCCGAGGTGCTGCGGTCGGTCGAGACTCTGCCCACCGAGACGCCATGGCGTACCGCCATCAACTGGGATGTCAATCTCGCACTGTCCTCTCTTCTAAGCACACGCCGGCCCAACCGCGTCATCCAGCTTGAGTACGAGGCGATGGTGCGACAGCCGGAAGCCGCGCTCGCCGCGGTCGCGAACCTCGCCACACGGTTGGGGATGCCCCAGTTGGGCGCACTCGACTTCAACGGCATGCCCGCCCGCTACCACTCCGTGGCGGGAAACCCCATCCGCTTCGATCGCAGCCCACTTCGGATCGAGGTCGACGATGAGTGGCGCACACGGATGAAGCCTACGGATCGTGCCGTGGTCACAGCTCTCACTGCACCGCTGCTGCTGCGCCACCACCTCCTCGGCGCGCGAGCCGGTCGACCGAGGGGAAAAACGCTTCGGCCGTCGCGATAGCTCCAACGCTGTCACCCGAGCCCATCGCGGACCCTGCACCCGTCAACTCGCCGAGTCTCGATCCTAACTCCGCGACCGGCACGCGCCATTCAGCCATCCGCCCTGTCAGGCCGTGCGTGATTGCGAGCTTGCCGTCGACGCCGCCCCCGGCGAGATACCCGGCCACCACTTCCGACGGCACCACTGCGCAGTGCGGGAGGAACGCTGTCTGTCCCTCGTCCTCCAGGAAGATCACGAACCACGTCAGCGGCGACGGGCGCAGAGCCGGTCGGTACACAGACACCTGGGCCTCGCCCGCGCCGGTCGGGAACGTCACCGACTTCACCTGGATGCCCGCGATCTCGCGCGACGCGATGTCGTACAGCAGGTACTCGTTCGGCTCCAGGTCGGGAAAGGCCTTGAACACATTGAGCCTCTCGCAGTCCGCGGCGCGCCGGATGAACTCCATCTCGGCGCGATACCCCAGGCGTTTCCTTGCCACCACGTCACCTCGTGGCCCCACCGCGCGCGCCGCCGACGGTGGAAGCAGACGGTCGCCGATCTCGTCCACGCGCACGCACCACGGCGCCCAGGGGCTGCCGGCCGGCGGGGGCAGGGCGACCTCGGCGTCGTACGCATCTCGCTCCTTGCCGACGTGCCGGTGCGCCAGCCGTCGGAAGGCCGGCACGTCGGCCACCAGCGCGTACTCACCCAGCTGCACAGTCGGGAGGTCCATCTCAACGGCCACCACCGCGGCCCGGTCATCCACCAGCTCGTCCGCACGAACCTGGATCTCGATGCCGCGGTATCGATGGAGGCTCCTCCCTTTGACCTGGACCCGCGCGAATCCGTCCGTCGAGATGCGGTGGACGATCCCGTCCACCCCACGGTCGTCCAGCGGAAGGAACACGTGCAGGTCGCCCCCGGAGGTGGCCACCAGGCGCGTCCACACCAGCCACTCGGCCACCTGGCCGACGGAGAGGTTACGCACTCGCACCGGCTCCACGTCTCGGCTGT
>PLWW01000046.1:0-17727 GCA_003153125.1 Candidatus Dormiibacterota bacterium
TGCGTACGGAAGAAAGTGCGCAGTGTCGGGTGAGAAAGCGCTCCCGGTTCTTCAATCAGCCCACATCCGTCCGGTTACTCAGGGTGGGCAGCACAGAATCGACAATGGGCTCCTTCTACGTTCGGACATACACACGCTTTTCGACCGCGGATATGTGACTATCACGCCGGCCGGCCAGTTCAGGGCCAGTCGCCGACTGAAGGCGGACTACGACAATGGGGAGCCGTACTACGCATTGGAAAGTCGGCCGGTAACGCTTCCGACAGACGTGTCGGATCAACCCGCCCGCACCTTTCTTGAGTGGCATAACAGCGAGGTGTTTCTCGGGTAGTCATGTCTGACCGGTTAGATCAACTTTTCTCTGAGCTGCGGGCGTACGTCGACGAGCGGGACTGGTCGCGATTCCACGACCCGAAGAACCTTGCCATGCTCATCTCCAGCGAAGCTGGCGAGCTACTGGCCGAGTACAGATGGGTCCCGGATACTGAGTCCGACTCGTACACGGCCGACCCGGCTGCCCGTGAGCGCGTCACGTCCGAGGTTGCCGACGTGGCAATCGCGCTCTTCAACCTGTGCATCCGGTTGGACATTGACCTGCCGACTGCCGTGTTGATGAAGCTCGCGGTTATCCGCCGAAACTACCCAGCCGATGCAGTTCGTGGAAGCGCAATTCGTCCTCCGCGCCCGTCCGGTCGGGGCGATAGTGACCGGTAGTTCGGCTAAATTCTCGCTACCCGCCGCTGGAGCAAGCGGCGGCGAAATGGATCTTCCGGCCGGCGAGTCGAGCTTACGACCGACTTCGTCGTGGTCAGCTCCAACCGCGACTTAGCTGACGTTGGAAGACCGGAAAGTGCGGGCAAAGACGCGGGCTCTGGGTCTCCCTAGGCCACCGCCGCTGCGAACTGTGCAAACAGGTCTCCTGGCAACGGAATACGGAGATGCCACGTGATGGCCATGGGTCGTTCGCCTTCATGCGTGACGTACGTAGCGGGCCCGAGGCACCAGAACTCACGGTCGGTTTGCCGCAATCGTGCGAACAGGATTACCTCGGTTCCCATTGCCACATGGTTCTGATACCTATGGCCGGTATCGCTGTCGGCTCGAGTTATTGCCTGGCTCTCCCAATGGATCAGTTCGGGGCTCACGGCGTAGTCGCGGTATCGCGTCGTGGGGGAGAACGACCCGGTGGACTTGTCGAGTGTGAAAGCGAAGAGATCGGCACGGGCCTCCGGCAGCCAAAACACTCCCGTCTGCCAGGTTGCCACCCGAGCTCCTTCTCCATGCTCGAATCCGGCCAGGATCTCCAGCCGCGTGTAACGAGCATGGATCCGGATCGGGGCATGCGAACCCCCAGGCATATCGTAGTGCAAGTGGTTGACACGACTGCGCAGAAGGTCGAGCAGTTCGACGCCCTCTTTACAGACTTGCGGGTGTTGCCAGATCAAGCTAAGTCCTTGTTGTAGCGATGCATCCTTCGGCAACGCGTCGCGATCGACTTGGTCGACAAGCTGACTAACGAGCATGCGTGCCAGCCGTCGCTCGGTGTCGCTGTTGGACGACTCCGCGGGTGACCTACCGCCGAGTAGCGAGGTGTATCGGCCCAATCGCACGCCGTCATCGACGTGACGCAGCCGTCCAACCCCGCGGCGCATAGTTGCCTCATGGGGGCCGGCGGCTGCTAGCGGTAGTCCTGCGGCCTCACACAAGTCCGACCAGCCGCGCTGAGCGGTGTACACGTCGTCCAGATCCAGTCCGCTCTGTTCAAGGAATTCAGAAAGGGTGATCGGGCGGCCGCTGGCGGCCATGGACTTCAGCTCCTCGACCTTCTGAGCCCAGCGATCCGGGATGGCGGACCGGATGCTAGCCAGCACGATCTCAGTAGCCTTTCGGTCGAGCTCCATGTGACAGCCAGCGGGCAAGTATGGGAACCCTGCCTCGACCTGATTCGCGACATCTTTGCGAGTGCCCCCAAGAAGCGCCCGCAGACGACGGTCGAACCGGAACTCGCGCCTATGCTGACCCACGAAGTCGAGCACAGTACAGACCGACTTCCCCGGTTCCCTGCGCAGCCCGCGTCCCAGTTGTTGGAGAAACAGTGTCGGCGACTCAGTGGGCCTTAGCATCAACAGCGTGTCGACGCTAGGTACATCGAGGCCCTCGTTAAAGAGGTCGACAGAAAAGAGGACACGCAATTGGCCGCCGGCCAGGCCCCGCATGGCATCACGCCTCTCCATGTCGGATGTTGACCCTGAGATGGCGGCCGATTCCAGCCCCGCCTCATTGAAGACCCGAGCCATGAACTCTGCGTGCTGTACGCTGACGCAGAAGGCCAGGCATCGAACGGTGTTCAGGTCGTCGACGTGGCGCACAAACTCCTTGATGATCTGCTTCGCCCAAACATCAGAGCCGGTGTAGAGCTGGGTGAGGCCCTCAATGTCGTATCCCGTGCCGCGCCGCCACGTCACGCCGGTCAGGTCGAGACCGTCGTGGATGCCGTAATACGTGAACGGTGCGAGGTAGTTTTGGTTGATGGCGTCCCAGAGGCGGAGCTCGGCGGCGATGCGATCACCGAACCAGTGCAGAATGGGCAGGCCATCCGCGCGCTCCGGGGTGGCGGTGAGGCCGAGTAGCTCGACCGGCTTCAGGTGGTTCAGCAGTCGGTCGTAAGAAGCCGCAGCCGCGTGGTGGAACTCGTCAACAATCACGACGCCGAAGTGGTCTGCCGCGAGGCTTGTGAGGTCGGCTGCATTCAGGCTCTGAACAGATGCAAAGACGTGGTTGAACGCTGTCGGCCGGCGTCCGCCGATCCACTGCTCACCAAAATTCGGATCTCGCAGCGCGTGCCGGAATGTTGCCTGACTCTGATCGAGGATTTCCTGGCGGTGTGCGATGAATAGCAGACGATCACAGCCACGTGTCGTCCGCAGACGGATGTAGTCCAGCGCTGCCATGACGGTCTTCCCCGTCCCCGTTGCCGACACCAGGAGGTTCCGGTGGTGGCCCGATTCGCGTGCCACCGCAAGCTCCTCGAGCAGGCGCGCCTGAAACGGAAGCGGTGTTATCGCGATCGGGCTTAGGTAGATTACAGGGCCGGACCGACCGTCCCGCGCCATCCGCCGATCGAATTCGTCCGGGTCATACTGAAAAAAGTCGGGACTAGCCCAGTAGGTCTCGAAGACGGCGCGGACCTTATCGACGACGTCAGGGTTGCGCGCTCCTGACACTCTGACATTCCACTCGAGGCCCGAGACCTGTGCTGAGTGCGTGAGATTGGAAGATCCGATGTATGCCGTCGAGAACCCAGATGCGCGGTGGAAAAGCCAAGCCTTGGCGTGCAGGCGAGTCGTCGACACGTCATACGAGATCCGGACGTCGGCGCCAAGCTCAACCAAATGGTCGAGTGCCTGGCGTTGAGTTGACCCGGTATATGTCGTTGTAAGCACTCGGAGCTTGCCGGCGCTGGCGCAGTGCCGTCTCAATGCGTCGCGAAGAGGATTGATCCCGCTGCTTCGTATGAACGCCATGAGGACGTCCACGCTGTTGGCGGAGCCGATCTCCGCATTCAGCTGATGGCCAACTCTCGGCTCTCCGGGGGCGTTCGTTAGGAGCGTGGTGTCTAGGAGCGGGATCAGCGGCCCATCGATTGGACGGGGGGTTCCATCAGGAAGCAGCGTAGTAATGGATCGCAGCACCTCTCCTCGCTCGGTAGGGAATTCGCGCTCGAGGTCAGCATTTTCGACGAGCTCATCCAGGCGTCGGAGGAGGGATCTCGCCACGGCGACCCCAACCTCGACGCGTTCGGGCTCGTTCACGCCCGAGAGGGCTCGCTCCACCTGGAGCCCCAGATGCAGTGCGATCCGATTGGCGACTTCGGCGCGATGGAGGCCGTGTCGGGCGATGAGCCGCTCATCGATGGCCGCGAGACGACCGGCCAATCCCGCGGTCACGAGCAGCTCGTAGAGTCCCGGTTCCAACTGATGTCGGATTCCACTCACGGCCGGGAGTCTCTCAAGGAGACCAAATTCTTCGAGTCTGTTGTCGGTGTCGACGGCGTTCCATAGGATCTTGGAAGGTGAGTGATCGCTTTCGGTGCAACCGACTACGGCTAAGGCGGATAGGAAATCCCGAAAGGGGACAGTGGAGGCCGCGGCGAATCTGGGTGCTGATTGGCACGCCTCGCCTTCGAAAACGTCCGACGCTGAGGGAACATGATCATGACGAAGGCCAGCGCCGACGGTCCCGCCAGCGCTCTACTACCGCGTAACCTTGGGGTGCAGGGGGTCGCGGCATTAGCAACTCGGCTGACAGACAGTTGTCGCGTGAGGTTGGCATGCTCGCGTCCATGGATAGGGCAGCCACGGTCACTCCCCCCACCCTCAACCCCGACCAACGGCGCGCCCTCGCCGCCATGGACGAGGCCCCGCTGCGCGTCATCGCTGGCCCGGGCACCGGTAAGACCACCACGGTCGTGGCCATGTACCTCCGTCTGCTCGAGAAACACGGCCTCCGACCCAGCCAGGTCCTGCTCCTCACCTTCGCCAACAACGCCGCCGCCGACCTGAAGCGGCGCATCGACGCGCTGCACACTGCGTCGTACGACGAGTCGTGGGTCAGCACCTTCCACTCCTTCGCCACCCGCGTCCTCACCACCTACGGCCACCTCCACGGCGTTCCCGCCTTCCGCCTCATGAACGGCTTCGAGGAGAAGGCGCTGATGCGTCGCGTGCTGTCGCAGATGCCGGCTCTCGAGATGCTGGAGGAACTCCGTCACAGCGAGTCCCTTGTCCAGGACGCGCTGTGGTTCATCGGTATCCTCAAGCAGAACCTCGTGCGGTCCGACAGCTTCACCGCGATGGCCGCCGGCTCCGAAAGTGCCAAGATCCGCGACCTCGCCGCCATCTACACCGCCTACTGGCGCGAGCAGGACACCCGCCACCTCTGGGACTTCCGCGACGTCATCGCCCAGTGCCAACTCCTGTTGGAGAGGAACGATTCCCTCCGCGCGCAGCTCTCCGAGAAGTTCCGCTATGTGATCGTCGACGAATACCAGGACGTCGACGCAGCTCAGGTCAAGCTGATCGCCCAGCTGGTGCAGGACCATCGCCCCCACCCGCGGCTGGCCGTGGTCGGCGATCCCAACCAGTCCATCTTCTCGTTCCGCGGCACCCTGCCTGCATTCCTTGGAGACCATTGGCAATGGGGTGGCAACCGCGTGGAGCTGCGCCAGAACTACCGCTCCTTCGCTCCCATCCTCGCCGGCTCCGATCGGCTCATCAGCCGATACGGGCTCACCCCTCCGCAATTGATCCCTGTGCGCGGCGATCCCGACGTGCCGGTCGTGCATCGAGACCGTGAGCAGAACGCCACCGACGAAGCAACCTCGGTCGTGCGCCAGGTTGCCGCCCTCATCGGGGGCAGCAACGGCACCGAGGCACGGTACCGCCCCGGCGACATCGCCATCGTGCTGCGCAGTGTTCGCCGCCACGGGCGCCAGTGCGAAGAAGCGCTCCGCGCCGCCGGCATTCCCCACGAACTGGGTGCATCGCCAAACTTCGCGTCGTCGGACATCGTCCGCTTCGCCGTCGACGCCCTGGGAGCGCTGGCCCACCCCGACGACGACCGTTACCTGGTGCGCGTGCTCGCCTCCCCATTCGCCGGCGTCCCCGCGGCCGACGCCCACCGTCTTCTCGCCGAGGCCGAGCGCCGCCGTCGCGCTGCCACCGAACGGCTCCACACCACGTCGCTCCTCACGGTCCTGAAGCACACCTGCTTTCTCCTCCGCGAGGCCGATCCCCAGCTCTGGCCTCTGCCGTGGGGCGACGCCGCTCCACCGCCGTCGCCGGAGGATCGCGGTGAGCTCGAGGCGCAGCAGTCGGCTGCCGACGCTCACGAGGTCAACTCCAGAGAACCCACCGCGGCGCGCCGGCCGATCGCGGGCTTCTTCGAACTCCTCAGCGAGGAAGGCCGGAACGCCATCCACCGCTTCACCTGGCGTTGGACACGGCTCGTTTCGCTGGCACCGGAGCTCACGGTCGAAGCCCTACTCCACCGGCTACTCGACGACCTCGGTGTGATGAGCCAACTGATGTCGCCCGCGATGGCCGGCGACCGCCGCGAGCAGCTGCTCGGACCCCTGCGCATGCTGCTCCGGGCCGTCGCCGACCATGCCGAGTTCCAGTCCCTCCTCAGCGACGACCAACCGTCGCTCGCATCCACGATCACGGCGCTCGAACAGCTCCTGCCCGAGTACATCGACGAACTCGCCGCGCCCGACCAGCCCGAGCAGGGCGTCGTGCGCATCCTCACGGCCCACGCGAGCAAGGGGCTGGAGTTTCCCGTCGTTTTCATGCCAGCGATGGCGTCCCAGCACTTTCCCGTCGTCCCCGGTGCCCGCTCGCCGCTGCTGGGGTCAGAAGACCAGCGCTGGCTGTCGCAGATGCTTCCGGACTTCGCCGCCCCCTGGCCGGCGAGCGACGAGGAATTCCTCCGCGAAGAAGCGCGCCTCGGCTACGTCGCGGCCACCCGGGCGCGCGACATGCTCTTTCTCTCGTGGGCCGACACCTACGAGAAGGACGAGGTGGCCACGTCGAGCGCATTTGTCGAGCCGCTCGCAGGCGACTCGCCATTGCGCGCGTACGCCGAGCTGCAGCGCAATCCCGCGCTTGGCATCGCCGCCGCGCCGGCATCCGAAGAGGAGGCCGCAGCATTCACCGGCTGGCAGGCGTGGGCGCAGCCCGTGGAGTTGTCGACCGAGTCGTACGACAGCGCCTCGAGCATCAGCAAGTTCCTCGCCTGCCCGCGTCAGTACTACTACAGCAAGACGCTGGGGCTCCGTATGGACTCAGGCGTGGCCGCGGCCCGCGGCAGCGCATTCCACAAGGCGCTGGAGCAGTTCCACAAGCCGGAGAACGAGAGCCGCTGGCGGCACGACGTGGAGCTCGCGGAGACGATGTACAGCGACGTGTGTGAGCGGACCATCGCCGAACACGAGCGGACAGTCGATGGGAAGCTGAATCGTCGCGTCGAGCGCGACGGGCTGAAGCGCCTGTTCAAGCAGTATTACCAATCGGAGATCCAGGACAGGGTCGCGCCGCGAACGGTGGCCACCGAGGTCGGCTTCACGTGGCATCCGCTCGAGGACGTGACCATTCGCGGCTGGATCGATCGCATCATCGTGCTCGACAGCGGCGGCCACGAGATCGTCGACTACAAGTCGGGGAAGCGGGGCATGACCCAAGGCGACTTGAAGAGGCAACTCGGCCTCACCGACGAAGCTCCACGTGATTTCCAGCTGCTCATCTACTTCTTCGGCTCAAAGGAGGGCGACGTGGACGGGGTGACCGGCGTCCAGCCTGAGGTTGTGGGCCTCTGGTACCCGTCGCAGGTGATGAAGAAGCCACCCGGCATCCGCAAGACGCAGATCGTCATCGAAGGGCCCTCCGCGTCGGGCGGTGTGTCGAAGACGTCAGACCCCGCAGCCATCAGTCCCGACCAGCTCGACGCTGCTCACACCCTAATCATTGCCACCATCAAGGAGATGCGTGCCGGTGCGTATGCGCCGACGCCCCGTCATGACGGCTACACCTGCCTCGCCGTCTGGGGCAACGGCTGCGATTACGCCCGCGTCTGTCCGGGGCGCGTCGAAGAGCCTGAGGACTACGACGCCCAATGATCGAGGCGAACGAGGGCCAGCGCAACGCCGTCGCCGCCGGGCACACGCTTCCGGTGAAGATCGTTGCCGGGGCCGGCACCGGCAAGACGTGGACCATGGTCGAGCGCTTCGCCCACCTGGTCTCCGAGCATGGTCTCGACGCCAACCGGATCGTCGCCGTCACCTTCACCAACCGCGCGGCCGCCGACCTGCGCGAACGCGTTGTCGACCGCCTCCTCCAGCGTAGACTGGTTGACGATCGCGCCTCGCTGGATGGGGCCTGGATCGGCACATTCCACGGGCTGTGTGTTCGTCTGCTCCGGGACAACTGTTACGAGATCGGCTTCGACCGCGACACCCGCGTGATCAACGAGTTGGACGAGCGTCTCCTGGTCCACGACGTGCTGAGCGACCTGCGCAACGGCGACATCCCCGCCGCCGGGATCCTCGAGATGGAGGCCATGGGAGCGCAGGCGGCAATGAAGGTGTCGACCGAGGCGTTCGCCTTCATCCAGCGTATGAAGGGCCGCGGTCTCGGTCCGGACGCGCTGGGCCAGAGGTGCGTGCTGGGCGCCGCAGCGTATTGGCGCGATGTGGTCGGCGCGGCCGCTGCCACCCTCGTGCCCGACGAGAACGAGCGCGTCGCCGAGGAGGAGGTGGCGCGATTGGTCTGCGCCACGTACCAGGAGTACGAACAGCGTCTCGCCGCGCGCGGCATGCTCGACTTCGACGGCATCCTCCTGCGCGTCCGTGACGCTCTGCTCGGCCATCCCGCCTGGGCTGAGCGCGTGCGCGAGCGCTTCCAGTACCTGATCGTCGACGAGTTCCAGGACACCAGCGCCGTCCAGCACGAGGTGCTGCGGCTCCTCGCCCAGGACGGCTTCGCCAACGTCTCCGTGGTCGGCGATCCCAAGCAGAGCATCTACGGCTGGCGCGACGCCCTGATTGAGAACCTCATCGACTTCTCGGGCGACGAGCACCGCCTGCTCACCAACTACCGCTCGGTGCAGCCGATCCTCGACCTCGCCACCCACGTCATCAGGGGCGATCCACGTTTTGCGGACGAGCCACCGCTCGTCGCTGAGAATGGTCCCGGCGACGAACGGTCGGTCTGTCTGTACCGAGCCGACACGCCCGAGGAGGAGGCGCGTTTCGTCGCCGATCAGATCGTGCGCGAACACCTCGAGAACGCCACGCCGTGGTCCGAGATCGCGCTTCTAACGCGGATGCGGCGCCCGCCCGTGGCCTTCGAGCAAGAGCTGCGCGCCCACGGCATCCCCTACGTCACCTCTGGTGGTCAGGGCTTCTTCGACCGCGAGGAGATCAAGGACGTGATGGCCTACCTCGCCGTCATTGACGACCCCCTCAACGACATCGCGCTCGTGCGCCTGCTCCAGGGCCCGCTGACGCGGATGTCGGATGGGCAACTCCACCGCCTGCTCCGCGGTGCGCAGAACCCGGCGGCGGAGTTGCGCCACAAGTGGGACCTGGTTGAGCGCGCGGAGAAGGACGGTTTCGCGCTGCTCGAGGACGACGCCGCAGCTGCGCGACTGTCCAAGACCCTCACGCTGGTGCGCAGCCTGGCCGAGCGCCGTGCGGGAATGTCGGTGGGCGACCTGGTGCAGGCGGTGATCGACGACACGGGGTATGCGGCACTCGCCGCGGGTGACGCCGCGGAGGCGCCTCGACGGATGGGCAACCTCCGCAAGCTCTACCGCATGGCGAGCGACTTCGAAGCGTCCCAAGCCTTCACCGGTGTCGATGACTTCATCCACTACGTCGACCTCCACGACGAGCACAACGTGGACGTCAGCGAGGCCGACATCTCCGGTTCCGACGCGGTGCGGGTGATGACCATCCACGCCGCCAAGGGCCTGGAGTTCCCGGTGGTGTTTCTTGCCCAGGTCAAGCCGGTGCTGGATCGCCATGAGGGCTGGATGTTCTTCGACGACGAATTCGGACTGATCCTCAAGAACCTTGGTGGCGAGGAGATCAACGACACCGGTAAGCATCAGCACTGGGTCAAGGAGCGAGAGGGCCAGCTGCCCAAGCACGTGGTGGTGGCCGAAGCGCGCCGCCTGATGTACGTGGCGACCACGCGCGCCAAGCACAGGCTGTTCGTGTCAGCAACGCGGCGCAAGGAGCCGACGTGGGACGCCGTCCTCGCCGACACCGACGAGAAAGGCAGGCCGCGCCAGAAGCCAGAGCTCGACCACTTCCGCACCATGGCGCTCTTCCTCCGCGGCGGCGGGGTGGGCACGCTGCTCGAAGCGGAAGAGGTGGTCACACCTCGTGCGCTTCGTGCCACCGTCGAGGCGGTGGCCGCCGCCGCCGACGTGGTTGAACTGCCGCAGGACGGCCTCTGGATGAGGCGCGAGGATTCTCCAGCGCTACCGGAACGCCCCGTGGTGTCGTTCTCGCAGCTCGAGGTTCTCGCTCAATGTGGCCTGCGATACAGGTACATGTTCGAGTGGCGGCTCCCCGCCCCACCTGACGACCTCTGGCCGAAGCCCGAGCCGAGAAGCGATGTCTCCGTTGGCGCCGCAGACCTCGGCACGCTTGTCCACGCGGTCCTGGAGGTGTTCCATCAGCCGGGTCCGGCAGATGGCGCGGGAGGTATCGACCGCCTCCACCAGATCTGGGACGACGTCGCCGGCGCTTCTGTCGGCTCGGAGCGTGCGGCCGCAACGTGGGACACGGCGGCCGCCCGGATGTTCGAGAACTACCTCAACTCCCAGGTTGCCGCCATGACCACGATCGCGACCGAGCAGGAGGTCAACCTCGTGGTTGATGTCTCGGGGCAGCCCGTGATGATCCGCGGATTCATCGACCGTATCTGCCGAGATGACGCCGGCAGAACATGGGTGGTCGACTACAAGACCAACCGCTCTCTCGGCGCCGAGTCACTCGCGGTGTACGGGCGCCAATTGGCGATCTACAAGCGGGCCGTTCACGAGGCGCTGGGCATCGACGCCGATCCGTTGCTCCTGGAGATGCGAACGGGCCGCGAGCACCGCCTCACGGCCGATGGCTGGCCGGGAGTCAGGGAACTCCTCACGACCCTGATGACGGGGGAGCGGTCCGCTCCCGTTGATCCACCCTGCGGAGGATGTGCCTACAACCGAGCGTGCCCAGCGTCGACGCGTCGCAGCGGACAGGAGCCGACAATCCAACCGAGGCCGCGGTCCGACGGCGGTGGGCAAGGTGATCTCTTCGAGGTGCTGGGAGATCGAGCGTAGCGAGCGTGCGTCGGCGACCACGCGGAGGGACGGCGCCGCCAGAGTCAGCGGTTAGGGCTCGGTCCACTGGCGTGGGGCAAAGGTGGCCCCGGTCTCGACAGCATCCTCGATCCCATCCCAAATCAGCTCTTCGATGTGCTCGACCCCGCGGCTCCAACACCAGAGCACTCGATGCTTGGCGTGGTTGAACCGGATGGCGAGCGGTTCGATCTCCTGTGTGCCGACGCTACCGTCCAATGCGCGGTACGTGACCCGCAGGACCAGACAGTCGTGGATGGCTCGCTCGACCACGGCGGTCACGTCGGGGGTGGGCATAGGCTGAGGGTAGGCGATCGTCAGCGCCGGTCGGCCCTTGGCTCGCGAACACTCCGGTTCGCACGGGCGGTCCCTCGTCACGACGGGGGGGGTAACCTCCTCCGATGTTCACCGACGACGTGGCACCCACGTCGCGCCGCGCTTTCGGCCAGGTCATCGAGTGGCTGGTGTGGTGCGCAGCCATCGGCCATTCCGAGCGGATCACCCACGTCTTCCTTCCTCTCGACGACCGTGGCGTCGACGGAATCGTCCGCCGGGTCGACGACGAGGCGATGTGCGCCGTGCAGGTCAAGGGTCGCACCTCTCTCGCGTACAGCGAGATCCGGACAGTCGTCCGTCGGACTGCTCTCGACGACACCAACATCACGTTTGTCGTCGCTCTCCTCGACCCGGTGACGATCACACTCGGCGAGACGATCTACGTCATCGACGCGGACGCCGTCCTCCGCCTCGGCTCGCCCTCGAATGGCCCCAACGGCGCCGAGGTTGAGCTCCGCCTCCCGTACCCGCCGAGGCCGGAATCGAAATGGGCGCCCTATGTCTGCAGGCTGGTGGATCTGCCATCCCACCTGTTCCCATCAGGTGGCGCAAAGCCGCCGCCGGCGCGAGCGTTGGCGTTGGCGCCGTCGACTCTCGCCGCACCATTCATCCCGGCCCCTCCCCGCCAGCGCGAACTGCTCGGCCATCTTGCCGAGCTCGAGGTGATGCGCCTGCTGGGTGAACCGTCGACGCTCAACACCTTCAAGTCGTTCCCGGACCTCGAGGAGGCCGAATACCTCATTCGTCACCGGCCGACCGGGAACATCCGCGGCGTCCAGGTCAAGTGTCTGATCGTCCCGGACGCCGACTACCGCGGAGGCGTCGACTTCCACGGTCCGTCCTTCGCGCCGTCGCCACTCATCGACGTGATCATCCTGGCGTGGCGCGAGGACCTCGGCGGCTTCGACGACAACGCCTGGGTCATCCCGGCGATCGATATCGCACGACTTGTCTCGACGAATCGCTACACGTTCCGCGTCCCACTGCGGATCTCCGCGGCGAGGCGCAACCGATTCGATCCCTATCGCGTTGAGCGCGCTGCCATCGCCTCCACGATTGAGTCTCGTGTGGCTGCCCAGCCTGTACCGTTTCCCAGCGGTGGCAGCCGAGCGAGGTCGCGCCATCGGCCGAGCCGGTCACTTCCGCCTGCGGTATTGGCGTAGGGCGGCGACCGCGACGAGCACCTCGACTGCGTACATGAACGCGGCGACCGCGACGGGGATCTGGCCGTCGCTTGCCCATGCTGCCGGGCCGACGACAAGGAAGGCTCCCAGCAGGAACCAGAGACAGCCGCCACAACTCGATGACGAGCGCACCTCGGTGGTGCCGGTCACGTTGCCCTGAGCGTCGCGCGTGACCCATGTCTGGCGGCTCATCGATTCCGCCTCACCGGTGTTTCCGAACCCGCTGACAGAACTTCACTGATTCCGTGCATATCGACAAGGGTGCCGTGAACACGCGACAGCAGCGTGTCGCGGAAACCGCAGCGTCGCCTTGGCTCGCGGACTGGCAAGCCTGCGTTGCGGCGGCCCGGAACAGCCCGGGGTTGGAACCGAAACGGTAGGCCTAACGCCGGGAATCCGTGGCCGCCAACGCGGACTCCGCGCCACGACGCCGCAGCGCCCGCGTCGAGCAGGAGGAGAGCCCCCTATCAGGAAGATGCGCGGGCGGGAGCCACCAGGCCCCCAACCGCGCCGCCGACGCGGTCAGCCGTTGACCGCAACCCCCTCGGCCACGGCCGTATCCTCGTTCTGACCGATGTCCCGCACCCACTCGGGCACGTCGGCGCCGGCAGCGGCGCGAGCGACTGCACGCCGCCCGCGGATCGCCACCGCCAGGACCAGAACAGTCGCGCCCACGAACAGCGTCGCGGCGATGAACGCATGGTCAGCGCCCACCACGAACGCCGCGCGCGCTGCTGCCACGGACTGTCCCGGAACACCGCGTCCGGCCGATCCAAACACTGACACCAGCACCGCCAGGCCCAGCGCACCGCCCATCTGCTGCGTCACGTTGACCAGCCCCGACGCGGCACCGGCATCCTCCTGGCGCACTCCGGCCAGGGACGCCCCGGTCAGCGGCACGAACGCCAGCCCGTTGCCGGCGCCGAACAGCACCACGGGCACCAGCAGTGAGAGGTATGTGGTCGACGCCGACAGCTGCGTCATCAGCAGCATCGCGAGCGTCGAGATGCTGAAGCCCACCACCATCACGGGCTTGGCCCCGAACCGCGCAATCAGCCGGCGCGCGCTCAGCTGCGACATCCCGAAGAGCGCGACGCTGAAGGGGAGAAACGACAGGCCGGCCTGCAGCGGTCCATAGCCGAGCACTTCCTGGAGGAACTGCGTGAGGAAGAAGAACATGCCGAACATCCCTGCCACGAGGAACAGCCGCGCCACATAGGAGGCGTTCCGGCTGCGGTCGGCGAACAGCCGCAGCGGTGTGATCGGCTCCGAGGCGCGCCTCTCGAGCGTGACGAACACCGCGAGCAGCACGATGCCCAGCGCGAAGGCGCCCAGCGTCACCAGGTCACTCCAGCCGTTGCTCGCTGCGCGCACGAACCCGTAGGCCAGGGAGGTCACCCCGACGGTCGAGGTCAGCGCTCCCAGCACGTCGAAGTGGCCGTTACGGCTCGGCGTCTCCGTCAGGGAGCGGCGCGCCAGCGCCAGCACGACCAGGCCGATTGGCACGTTGACGAACAGCACCAGGCGCCACGAGGCCCACTGGGTGAGGAGGCCGCCGAGGATGAGGCCGACGGCCCCACCGCCAATCGAGACGGCGGCGTAGTAGCCGAGCGCGCGAAAGCGCTCGCGGCCCTCGGGGAACATGGTCATCAGCAGCGCCAGCGCCGACGGCGCTGCCAGTGCTCCGCCAACGCCCTGCAGCGCGCGAGCTGCGAGGAGAAAGCCGGCTGAGGGCGCCAGCCCGCCGAGGAATGACGCGAAGGTGAACAGGCCGATGCCCGCCATGAACACGCGCTTGCGGCCGAGCAGGTCGCCGGCGCGGGCGCCCAGCAGGAGGAAACCCCCGAACGCGAGGGTGTAGGCGGTGATCACCCAGGACAGGCTCGCCGTCGAAAAGTTCAGCGCCGCCGCGATCTTGGGGAGGGCGATGTTCACGATGGTGGCATCGAGCACCACCATCAGCTGGACGGTGAGGATGATGCCCAGCACCAGGCCTGGACGGGACTGACGCTCGGTCGCCCGGCTGGCCGGGCGGGGGAGAGTTGCGGTGGGTGGCATCTGACACCTCCAGGTGGTACGATGGCGAAACGGAACCTACCTCCGGTATTATACGGAGGCTTCCTCCGTTTTGCAAATAGGGTGTTGGTGACAGTCGTGGGACGTGACGTCGCAGCGGCAGAGCGTGGGGCGATCGAGCCCGCCAATTCGGTATCCACAGACCGCCCACTTCGCGCCGACGCGGTGCGCAACCGCCAGCTCCTGCTCACCGCCGCCGGCGCCGCGTTCGCCGCCCGCGGCGCCGACGTGCCACTCGAGGACATCGCCCGCGATGCCGGCGTCGGGATCGGCACCCTGTACCGGCACTTCCCCACGCGCGACCTGCTCGTTCAGGCGGTATATCGCCACGAGGTCGACGTCCTCTGCGAGAGCGCCGACCAGCTGCTGGAGACGCTGCCGCCGGACCAGGCGCTCGCCGAGTGGATGCAGCTCTTCGTCCGCCACGTCGCCACCAAGCGCGGCATGCTGTCCGTTCTCAAGCCGATGATGAGCGCCGACGCCACCTTCTTCGCGCAGACGCGCGGGCGGGCCGTCGCGGCCGCCACCAAGCTCCTCGACGCGGGTGTTGCCGCCGGCACGGTCCGCTCCGACATCAAGGGAGACGACCTCCTGCGCGCCGTCGGCGGCATCTGCATGTCGACCGACCAGGAGCGCTCCGAGGCCTCCGAGCGCCTNNCCCTGAGGTGGCCGCGTCGCCCCTACGCCGGCACGAGGTCGAGGGCGTCGACGTGCCGTGGGCGAAGCACCGTGAAATGTCGATGATCGAGCGTCGCCAGCTTGCGCTCCCCGAGCCGCTCCACCACCGCAAAAACCGCGGGGCGCCCATCCGCTCGGAGACGAGGTAGTGAGCCTGATCGCGTGGCGGCCCCGGCGACAGCCTCCTGTCGCCACCCCCGCCCACCATCGGCCTCATGAACCGCCAACCCGAGGGTGTCGTGATCGACGCGTCGCTTCGCTTCGCCCGATCCAATCCAGACCTCGTCCGCTTCGCCCACGAGAACGCCGGCGCGGGAGCATCGGTCGATGACCTGTTGCGGGAGGCCATCGAGCGTGTCGTGGCCAGCCGAGCCCAGTGTCATCCAGCCTTCACCGGGGCAGTCCCACACGCCATCACCGCGAGCTGAGCTCTCTCGCCACGATGGGCCCTCGAAGAGACCGCGCGATCGTGGTTGCTAGAGTGGCCCGATGATCGGCGATATGGTCGAGGTGGTCATCGACACCGGGACCGGAGGCACACGCACCTTCGAGATCTCGGCGACGCGAGCGGGACGCCGCGTGGAGGTGAGCAACGCCCGGGGCATCGTCGAGGTGGCGGAGCTCACACGCACCGGGCACTCCGTGCGGGTCGGACGTTTTATGGCTGCGCGGGTGATCGCAATCGTGGAGCACCCAACCGCCGCCGGAGCCGACGCACCGCCTCGGCGCCGGAGTACACGCGTCGAGCAGGACGAAACACTGCTCTGACCCCGCCAACGACGCGGCCACGGCGAGCTGCGGACGGCCCGGATTCGGGACCTTTGACCCTGTGAGGTCGCCGGCACATCGTCGACCATTACCGAGGAGTGGATCAGGCTGTATGCCAGCCGTCCCCATCAGCGAGGAAGCGCGATGAGCGACCAACGCCAAGCCCGGCTGCAGGAACTGACACGTGATCAATGCCTGGACCTGCTGCGGAGCCACCTCTTCCTCGGCCGCATCGGCTACGTCGTCGACGGCCTCCCCATCATCGTGCCCGTGAACTTCGTGGTCGACGGGGAGTCAGTGGTGTACAGCACCGCCAAGGGCAGCAAGCTGAGTTGGCTCAGCAATCACAGCCGGGTGGCCTTCCAGGCGGACCACGGCCGCCCAGCNNGGTGAGTTGGAGACCCTTCGTACGGGCTCCTTGCGGTCGTGGGCGATTCCATCGGCCGATCACTGGGTGCGCATCTCGATCGAGCACATCTCGGGGCGGCGCATCGAACGAGGCGTTCGCCGGGTGGCCACCTCACGTTGGCGTCGCGGCACTCCCTCTACCACCACCACGTCCTGAGCGGCACGCACCATCGCCTGGGCGGCGTAGCCATCCCGCCAACGCGGTCGTTCTCCCGTCGAACATGCTGACAACACTCGAGTTCTCGCTTGGCAGCGGCCACGCCGCGGCGCGACTTGACGTGAGTCGAGAGCGGCCGCTGTCGGCGGGCTGGCGGCTGGGTGTCGTGACGCTGCTCCTCGTCATCGCGATCCTCCTATTGATCGGCTGCCAGGCGGTCGGGGCGATCACGGGGTGGTACAGCCTCGACGGCATCATGAATGCACCACGTGCACCCTGGGTCACCGTCCTCGCGGCGGCCACACTCGGCGCTCTGCTGGCCCTCGGCATCCTGCTGGCAGCGCGACTGCGGCTCGCCGCATCACACAGCGACGGTTCCTGGCGCCTCGCCGTGACCCTTCGCCTCACTACGGTGGAGACGCTGGCGCTGGGGATCGCAGCAGGGCTGATTGCACTCTTCGTCGTCCATCTGCTCGCGGATGGCTTTGCATGTGCGAGAGGCGTGCAGAGCGCCTGCTGACAGTGACCACGGGCAGCCGCGGCGAGCGATTCGCCGCGGCCACACCGGCAACTGTGGTCAGACGGCCGCCGCACTCGACGGTGATCAGTGGTGACGTCGCCGCCGAGGTGTCCAGGCTCAAGGCGGGGGCGTCGGGAGACATCCTCGTCGCCGGCAGTGGCAACCTGGTGCGGACCCTGGCCGAGCACGACCTGGTCGACGAGTAGCGGCTGATGTTCTTCCCGATCGTGCTCGGCACCGGCAAGCGCCTGTTCGGCGACGGCGTCGCAAGCACCGAGCTGCGGCTGGTCGACTGCAAGCCGGTCGGCGCAGACGGCGTCGTCATCCTCACCTACGAGCCGAAGCGATAGAACGAGGAGGACAGCGATGCCCGATGACGCTGCCGACCGCTTGCCACCCGGCATTGGAGCCCCGGCGGAGCGTGCCCTCACGGGTGCCGGCTACTCGCGACTTGAACAGCTCACCCACGTGACGGAGGCTGAGCTAGGGCAGCTGCATGGCGTCGGGCCCAAAGCGTTGACACTGCTGCGCGAGGCCCTCGCGTCGAGTGGCCGGGGATTCCAACCGCAAACGCGGCGCTCCCGACCACATTGACCCAAGCACCGGAGTGCACCCAGCGGCCACTTGCACCTGACGTAACGTGAGGTATTAGCCTCGGGGGATGTGCCCGCTCGGGCGTTGGAGCAGGCCGC
>PLWW01000046.1:17758-17910 GCA_003153125.1 Candidatus Dormiibacterota bacterium
TGCTCGCCGGCGGGGAGCGACCCGTGAACGACCTCGTCGCCCTCCTCGGCCTGCCGCAGCCGCTGGTGTCCAAACACCTGCGGGTGCTCCGAGAGGTGGGACTCGTGGATGCCCGTCACGAGGGGCGGCAGCGGATGTACCGGCTCAATGGT
>PLWW01000046.1:18059-18252 GCA_003153125.1 Candidatus Dormiibacterota bacterium
AGGTCGCCTTCCATGGCGAATACCGTGACATCGTGACCGATGAACGCATCGTCTCGACCGAGATCTTCGAGGGCATGCCCGACGCTCCAGCGCTGAGCACGAACACGTTTGTTGACAGTGGCGGGCGCACCACCCTGACGATCCTCGTGCAGCACTCCAGCCAGGAGAACCGTGACGCACACATCAACTCCGG
>PLWW01000084.1 GCA_003153125.1 Candidatus Dormiibacterota bacterium
CTAGTCAGTCTGTGAATATATGTTCTTCACGTTCGTGGGTCAAGCCGTCGCGTCTGCACGTGGCGAGGGTCGCCCAAAGGAGGGCTACCGGGCCACTAAACACGTGTCCTCCAGACGGTGAGGTCGATCGCCGTTGTGGCATTCGAGCAGCGCGCGGCCTCCACTACAACCCCCAAGGCAAGTCGCCTGCGGCGAGGGGTTTCCGCTCCGGCCTTGTGCGCACCGCTTGCCGAAGGCCACGCGATCAACCTCACCGGAGGACTCATCCATGGCCCGGAAGGCCGCCCTCGCAGCCGACGTCCCAGCGGACGTCATCGACACCCCGTCGAAGTCCCGGTCGTACGGGGTCAACCACTTCCGTCTTCTCGGACGGATGACCGGCGACCCGCAGCAGCGGTTCACCCAGACCGGCAACGCCGTGCTGAACATCGGCATCGCCACCAACGTCAACGGCTTCCCCGAGTTCCACGACGTCGTGGCCTGGGAGAAGGCCGCNNCGAGGCCTAGCGGATCGGGGGCCGGGCAACCGGCCCCCTTTTCCACAGCTTGTTCAGGAGTTGTCCCATGCAGGACTTCGATCTCGGCAGTGACACCGAGTGCAATCCCGACTGCGTGTACGTCCCGGCACAGGGCTGGTGGTGCCGCCAGTGCGGCGTGTTTCGCGAGCTCGACGACACCGATCTCTGCGTGGACTGCCACACGGCAACGAGACGTGTCGCCGATCCGCCGCCGGCCCCACGGCGGAGGCTGCGGCGATGACGGCCCTCGCTCCGCTCGTGCCGCTCGCCGACGCTCTCGCCGAGCTCGAGCAGGCGGCACTGCTGCTGCTTCTGGCGGACCAAGAGGGCAGCGCCGATGACGTCACTCGCGAGCGACTGGCCCGCGCCGTGGCAACTGTGCAGTCGGCCCGCGGCTTTGTCACCGAGCTGACCGAGGAGACCGGTCGGCCGCCGCTGCACGTCCTCATCGGAGGCCGCTGTTCGGCCGAGGGGCTCACCCAGGCGTAGCTGCTTGCCGGAAGCATCCTCTCGATGTGCGGTCGCGAAGGGCCGCGACATCCGCAGCGCCGCGGGGGTGCTGTGGAGCGGTTCTCCGCGAGGAGACGGCCTGCCCACCCCTCGATGGGGCGATGCCACCACAGCCGCCGCCCTCGTGGTGTCAAGGGAAGCTTCGCCGCCTGCGGCGCCCTTGACACCGGGCGGTGGCCGTGGTCCCGCGGGGCCACCGAGGGCCGGACAGGCCGGCTCCGCACGGAGGCACACCTCATGGCGACAGCACGTCAACCCAGCAGCGCGGCGGACATCGCGGCCATCCTGGCAAGCCTGCAGAACCTGGCCGACCATCCGGGTCGGATCGAGCGGATGCATGGACGGCCCGAGCTCGACGCCCTACGGGGTCTGCCCCGCGACAGCCGTCGGCCGACGGAGCCGAACAGCAGTGAGCCCTTCGCCGCCGACTACAGCTCGGACGCAGCCGATCAGGCGGTCAACTACGGGAGCGGGGTGCTGTGAGCGCCTCCGTTTCCCGCGATGACGTCCTGGTCCGGTTGGGGGAGGGATCCGCCGGCTGACCACCACCGAGGCGTGGACCTCGTGGCTGTAAGTTACTTGGAGTGGAAATATGGTCGTAGTAGGTGTCTCTTGGGAGGGGGCGCGGGGGAACCTTTCTCTGTGGAGTTGGTTTCAACCGGTCGATGCAACAGGGCTCTCGAGCAGCTGGCTGAAAGCCTCGGCAGGAGTTCTCACATGCGTGGGAGGATGACGAAGAAGCAACGCCTGCTGGCGGGGCCAGGATGGATCCGACCGGAATGGCGGTTTCCACGACCTTCCGGCCTCGCGAGGTCGTAAAATTCCAAGACCAGTGTCGAACCCCTATTCTAATCTCGGACATGCCGGCAAACAGATGGACCGGCTGGTCGGCAGGTTCAGCGGAAACGGCTCGACAACCACGCGCGAGCTGTGCCTGCCGCGTGCGCGATACACGGTCTTTGTGAGTTGCGACCCTAGCGAGGCGGTCCGCAGGTTCAGCCTCATCGATCAGCACGGCCGAGAATGGCCAAACTGGCGTGAGTTGCCCGTGCCAGGCGATGTCATGGCGCCGCTCGTGCAGGAGCTGCTACCCGATGGCACTTACCGAGTGGTGGTAGAGACCAGAACGCGTACCTGTGGCTGGGACGTCCAGGTGGTGCTCAACTCGATGCAATCCAAGGGCTCGGCGCCACCGGACTGGACGTCCCCATTCGCTACGCCGGACACCGTCACGGTTCGGAGTTCTGCTTACGAACACGTGGTTATTGGGCAAACGGGGCACTACTACGTCGACTGGTGGATAGGCGACGAAGCCGTAGGTCAGCGTGGCAGCCATAGGCATGGCTATGACATGCGCCTGAGAGCTGCTGATGGCCGCGACGTTGTGCTCGGACACGCCAACGACGCCGGAGATCATCGCATCCGCTTGGTCTTTCTCAGCGCAGGAACCTGGACCGTCGAGATGAACGCCGACGCGCCTTGGGGACTGACGGTGAGCCCTGTCATTGGAGCGATGGGTGGAGGTGCTCGTGGGTTTTGAGGTTTGCCACCATCGGAGTGCCGTGGGAGGTCTCAGCTAGAGAGGGGGTACTGCAAACGCCCTCGCGGGCCACTGGCCCCGCGTGCCATTGGCCCGCCTGCTATACCGAGCGGCGAGTTCAGCCTATTACCCTTCTCGTCAGAATTTTACGTAGGGAAAGTAATGATGGACATAGTCGATGTAGGCGTAGGAACCGCTGTCGTCAGTCTGCGGGCCGCAGTTCCCGTAGAAGAAGTTAGGGGTGTCGGTGAAAGCGTTCGGCCCGATACCGCTTCCTGAGTACGTGTTGTTAAACCTTCCACAGACCCACACTCTCAGATCAGCGCCCCACTGGTCGTCATAGTCGAAGTAATTTTGTGACCCGGTCTCCCCAATGAAGGAGTAGCAGTAGTATCCACTGGCGGAGAACCAATCGAGTTGCGCGTAGAGGTAGACGGTCGAGCTTGACTTAGAGGATAGGGACCAGCCGTTATTCTCGCAGCCATAATCCGCGTTAGCGTTGTTGGTCGTGGTGCTACTAGCCGTCAGATGAAGCGCTCGAGCCTGGATCTCACGCTGCCTCTGAGCGACACACGCTGGTGTCAACGACGCACCAGCGCCCTGGTAGACGCAGGTCAGGGTGGCTTCGCCGTTCGCTGAACAGCGGGTTCCGAATGGTGCGCCTTCGAGTTGGCTTATAGAGGCCCCGGTGGAAGTCGCGCCGAGTGCCATCGCCCTCGTACAAATGCGATCTGTTTGCGGGGCGGTTAGTGAAATACTCGCCCCGGTCGCCGCCACGGCGGGGGTGACCAACGCGATTGTGGAGTAGTCAGCTTTCGACGCGCTGCCATTTCTCGTCACATCCCAGGCGCAGAGCGCGATGCTGGACACCGGTATGTTACGGACCGACACAGTAAAGGCGTACGTTGTCGAATTCGCCGTGCTCGTGTCGGAGGCGAAGGAAATCAACACGGGCGGTATTCCGCCGTTCCCAACCGTAGCAGGTGCGTTGAGCACCGTGGTGGGTCCGGAGGCAGTTGCTTGTAGCTGATCACAAACCGGTACCGATGCGGCCGCTGCGGCGCTCGGTGTCATGGAGGCGCTCACGCTCAACCCGGCGGCGCCGGCGACGACTGCGATCATTAGCCATGACAATCGCTTGCGGCCAGGATCACGCCATCTCGCGGTGTCCGCCTGAGTGCCTTGCATTGCCGTCCTCCTAGGCTAGACCACTAACTAGTCAATCCGTGACTATTACGGGGATTGTGCTCCGGATCGGAGTCGATTGCAACATCGGTGCAGATGGGTCAATCGGAGGAAAGGCAGCAATGCTGATGCCGACGGCCTCGCACCAGTCAGTAGGCCGGCCCGAGCCGCTCTCAACTTCTAAAGCAGGGCATCGAATGCGTGGCCGGTGCAGATCGCACAGATGGCGACTGCCGGAGTAAAGAGTAAAGCCGCTGACAACGGCATCTCATCAGCCTGCTTCCGGCAAGACGAGCACGGAGCTGATGCAGAGCCGCACGGCGCGGCTCTCTCACTTCGCTGTCAACGTCCGAAGGCGCATCAGCCGCGAGCAAGCGCGTCAAGTTGACGCACTTTGCACATATGGATACGGTGGGTCCGGTATAGAGAGGGCCGACGGTCTCCTTGGCGCGGCCGCAGAACGAGCAGGTGGAATCCTTGCGGGCATAGGCTGCATCAATCCGCTCTGGAAGATCCGCTGCAGACGCCTGCATGACTTGTCCCTGGACGCTGTGTCCAAGCACCCGCGTGCTCCCAAGGCTCCGGAGCCCAGCCGGGAATCGGAGGAGGGACTGCTGATGGCAATTCGGACAGATGACGCGAACCGCTGACTGTCCCGGGACGTCGTCGCCGAGGTCGTCAACTGCGGGCCCCTTTCAGGGACCCTCCGCCGCTTCCGCACCTCGCATGTTTTGATGCGAGGTCTCGCGTGAGCCTCACCAGATCCACCTCGCAATTGTGGCTCGCCGTGAACCGATTCCCCAAGGCGATGGCCCGGGCCAACTACCACTGTTTTGTGTGATTCCACAGAATGCGTGTGCCGAGCCGCCTCTACCGCTACAGCTCGGAAACACGCTGCTCATCGCACTGCAGCGTTCCGCGGCGTCTCTCGTCGCCGGGTACCGGCGCTGGTGTGCGCTGGGTCGCCAGCTGCGCAAGGCAGAGAACGGTATCCGCATTCTGGGGCCCTGTCGCTACGGCACACGGAGCACCACCGAAGATTCCGATGACAGCGACGACGTCAGCGAGACGGTTCGAGGTTTTCGGATTGCCGTGGTGTTCGCGCTCGAACAGACCGATGGCGAGCCGCTCCCGGAGATACCGATTGCACGCGTGAACGGCGCGGACGGGGCTGGGTGCTTCGATGCCCTCTGCGAGCATGCAGATGAGCTCGGCTACCGCGTCGCCTTCGATGAGTTCGCCTCTCCGAGCAAGTGCGGCGAGACGAACTTCGCAACCCGGACCGTGACCCTGCGACGGGATCTGCCGCCCGCGCACCGCGTGAAGACGATGTTTCACGAACTCGCGCACATCTCTCTGGAGCACGGCTCATGCGCTTACGGCACGCGCAGCGTCGCCGAGTTGGAGGCCGAATCGGTCGCCTGGATCTGCTGTGATGCGGTCGGTGTCCGTTCTGACGGGTACTCGTTCGCATACGTTGCGTCGTGGGCGGGTGGCGGCGACGAAGCCATCGCCGGCATCAGAAGCTCGGGACAGCGCATCCAGCGGGTCAGCAAACGTCTTCTGGAGCGACCCCGCGAAGGAGAGCTGTTGGGCCTGACCTGGCAACACGTCGACCTCGATCAACGTCGACTCGTGATTCGGGGTAACGCCACACGTAGTTTGGACGGTACGCGAGCCGTCACAGAACCCAAGACCGCCGCCGGCCGTCGCGTGTTGAGGCTACCGAGTATCGCTGCAGGTGCGCTCGAACGGACTCCGCACCTGGGCGAGTTGGTGTGGCCCGGGCCTAATGGCCAGCCGCTGCCGGCCTCGAC